>JAOBWF010000244.1 GCA_025463215.1 Acidobacteriota bacterium
AGTTCACCGACGAGATCGCGCCGATCACGACGACGATGAAGGTGGTGGACAAGGCGACCGGCGCGGAGTCGATGAAAGAAGTGACGGTGTCGCAGGACGAGGGCATCCGCGCCGACACGACCTACGAGGGGGTCGCGAAGATCCGTCCGGCGATCGAAGGGGGCGTCATCTCAGCCGGCAACGCCAGCCAGTTTTCCGACGGCGCCGGCGTCTGCATCGTGATGAACGGGAAGACCGCCGCCAGCAAAGGATTGACGCCGCTTGGCGTGTTCCGCGGCTTCGCGGTCGCCGGCTGCGAGCCGGCGGAGATGGGCATCGGCCCGGTGTTCGCGGTGCCGAAGCTGCTCGCGAAGGCCGGGCTCAAAGTCAGCGACATCGATCTGTGGGAGCTGAACGAAGCCTTCGCGGTGCAGGTGATCTACTGCCGCGATCGCCTTGGCATTCCTGATGACGCGCTCAACGTCAACGGCGGCGCGGTTGCGGTGGGCCATCCCTATGGCATGTCAGGCCAGCGTCTCGTCGGCCACGCGCTCATCGAGGGCAAACGCCGCGGCGCCAAGCGCGTCGTCGTCACCATGTGCATCGGCGGCGGCATGGGCGCGGCGGGGCTGTTCGAGGTCGCGTAGACGGAGATCGGCATTCCGAGATCTGAAATGCTCTTCAGCTCCTCTTCTTGGCCTGCAGCGCGACGGCGAGATTGCGCCTGGCGTCTTCGAAGTCCGGCTGCAGCGCCAGCGCCTGGCGGAACTGATCGATCGCCTCGTCCATGCGACCCTGCGAGCCGAGTGCGATGCCGAGGTTGTTGTGCGCCGCGACCATCGTCGGGTCGGCTTTCAGCGCCGCCCTGAATTCGACGATCGCCTCCTCGAGCCGGTCCATCTCGACCAGCATGCTGCCGAAGTCGTAATGGATCGAGCCGTTGGCGGGATCGAGCTGGAGTGCCCGTCGATAGTGGCTGATCGCCTCGTCGTACTGGCCGGCGGATCCGAACGCCTCGGCGAGATTGCGGTGCGCCTGCACCGAGGCCGGATCGACCGCCAGCGCGTCACGGAATTCGGTGATCGCTTCGTCGCGTCGCCCCTCGGCCATCAGGGCGATGCCGAGATTGTTGTGGACGTCGACCGATGCCGGGATCGTCTGCAGGGCGATCCGGAAATGATCCGCGGCCTCGGCCGGCTTGCCCGCGTCCATCAGCGCGTTCGCCAGGTTGTACTGCGCCTCGGGGTACTCCGGACGCACGCGCAGCGCCTGCTGATACGTCGCGATGGCGTCGCCGATCTGACCCTTCGCATGCAATGACGTCCCGAGATTGTTGTAGGCCGGCGCATAGTCCGGCGCGAGCGCCAGGGCGCGGTGGTACCGATCGGCCGCCTCGTCGAGCCGTCCCTCCGCCTGGAGCGCGACACCGAGATTCGTTTCGGTCACCGCACGCATCAGGGTCTTCGAGAGCAGCGGCCAGTTGCAGAAGAGGGCGGCGCCGGCAACCGCCGCCAGCGTCCAGGCGCGGCGCGCGGCGTTGACCCGGAAGAAATCGCGCGCCTCGCCGAGGCCGCCGGCGGCAAACAGGATCAGCAGCGGCACCAGCGGGTAGCGATACCGCGCGAACACATAGAACATGACGATGGTGGTCGCGTAGGCCGCCGTCATGGCGTAGAGCACCCACAGCCGCGATCGCCGCGGCCAGGTCGCGATCAGTCCGAACAGCGCCAGCGGGACGAGGATGCCGAAGTGGCCAACGACGCCGCCGAGGCGCAGCGGCAGCGACCACTCGGCGTGCGCTTCCTGGCTCTCGGTGTCGAGCATCTCGGTCGCGTTCCAGAGCAGCGCGACTTTCCGCGCCATCAAGGTCAGCCATGCAGCGGGCTTCGACGTGACGAAGTTGAGCGCCTTGTCGGTCCAATACCCGGATACCTCCGCCGGAGTCAGCCGCCTGCCCAGCGCCCGCTCCGCGAGGTCGGTGGCGTCCTGGCGTTCGTACTCCGGCGCCCCGCGCCCGAAGCGCAGCGACTGATAGGTACCATCGGCCGCCGGGTTGTTGCCGATGTAGAAGTTGGGGCCGAACTGCGACGTGGTGATGTAGAACCCGCCGCCGACGTATGCATTGCGCGCCGCGACCGGGACGAGCACGATCGCGAGCCCCGCCAGGAACAGTGCCGCGGAACGAACCGCGAGCGGCCACCCTCGACCTGGCCCCCAGCCCATGGCGCCCGGACCCTTGGTCATGATCCACGCGAGAATCACCAGGATGAAGACGAGCGCATTTTCGCGGGTCAACGCGAGTCCGCCCATCGTGACACCGAGAAGAAGAAACCGCGCTCTGGTTCCTTCTGATCGCGAGATCAGATAGAGCGCGAGACAGACGAAGAAGACGTCGAGCACCGACTTCTGCAGCAGGCCGTCGAAGAAGATCGCCGGCGCGTAGCACGCGAGCATCAGGCCGGCGGCGAGGCCGGCGCGCTTCGAGAAGAACCGTGCGGCAGCGAGCGCCAGCAGCGCACACGAGGCGGAGCCGATCACCGCCTGAATGATGCGAACGAGCAGGAGATGACGCCCGGCCACGAAGTAGATGACGCCGAGCAGGTAGGGATAGAGCGGCGCCTGGTAGAACACCTCGCTGCCCAGCCATTCGCCGGCGGCGATCCGGCGCGCCCACTCGTCGTAGCCGCGCGAGTCGCCGAGCAACAGCGAAAAGAACGGCGAGCGCCGCAGCTGCCACACGTGTACGAGCCGCACCAGCAGCGCCACGACGAAAACCGCCAGCGCGAACCATGCGCGATCGTCGACCGGCGGCCGCCGCCGCTCGGCCGTTACGACTGCGGCGTCAGCTGTTCTCCGCGGCAAGATTGGTATGCTAGCGCAGCATGTGCGGAAGAAGGAACCGCGGAGGCCGCCGAGAACGCCGAGAAGAAAAAGCGCGGCATCCTTTGCGGTCGCTGCCGTTTGTTCTGGCCGTTTTGCTATGGCCTGCGGTCGCCAGTGCGCAGACGCCGCTGACCTTCACCAAAGACATCGCGCCGATCATCTGGTCGCGGTGCGCGTCCTGCCATCGCCCTGGCGAAATCGGTCCATTCAGCCTGCTCACCTACGAGGACGTGCGGCGTCACGCGGCGCAGATCGCCGCCGTGACCGCGCGGCGCATCATGCCGCCGTGGAAGCCGGTCGCCGGCAAAGGGACGTTTCAGAACGAGCGGCGTCTCGGCGATCGCGAGCTGTCGCTGCTGCAGCGGTGGATTGCCGAGGGCGCCGCCGAGGGGGGCGCCGCCGATCGGTCGCAGGCGCCACCGCTGTGGAACGATGGCTGGCAGCTCGGCCCGCCCGATCTCGTGGTGCGGATGCCCGAGGAGTACACCGTCGCCGCCGACGGCTCGGACGTGTTCCGCACGTTCGTGCTGCCGATCCCTGTCGATCGACCGCGCTACGTCCGCGCGATCGAATTCCATCCGGGCAATGCGCGGGTCGTGCATCACGCCAACCTCGGCGTCGATCGCACGCGCTCGTCGCGTCAGCTCGACGCGCGAGACGCCGAGCCGGGCTACGACGGCAGCATGGAGCGCGATGCCCGGTATCCGGAGGGACAGCTCCTCGGCTGGACCCCGGGCCAGGCGCCGCATCCCGCACCCGATGGCACACAGTGGCGGCTCGAGCCGGGCAGCGATCTGGTCGTCCAGCTGCACCTGCAGCCGACCGGAAAACGTGAACGCGTCGGCGTCATCGTCGGCTTCTATTTCACCGATACGCCGCCGCAGCGTACGCCAGCCGGCCTGCGGCTCGGGAGCCAGACGATCGACATCCCTCCCGACGCCGGCGAATACGTCGTCACCGATCGCTACGCGCTGCCGGTGGACGTCGAGGTCGTCGCCGTCCAGCCGCACGCCCACAACCTGGCGCGCCGGATGGAGGCGGAGGCGCAGCTGCCCGACGGCACGACGCGGTGGCTGATCGCGATCGACGACTGGGACTTCCGCTGGCAGGACGTCTACCGCTACGCGACGCCGCTCACGCTGCCCAAGGGCACCGTGCTGTCGATGCGCTACGCCTACGACAATTCGGCGGCCAACCCGCGCAATCCGCACCGCCCGCCGGCGCGCGTGGTCTGGGGCCAGAACACGTCCGACGAGATGGGCGATCTCTGGCTGCAGGTGATCCCGCGCGCCGCCGCCGACGAGGCGCTGCTGACCGCTGATTTCCGCCGCAAGGCGAGCGCCGACGATCTCGCCGCGTACACCGGGCTGCTGCGGCGCGATCCCGGGAACCCGCTGCGCCACGATGCGGTCGCGGCCCTCTATCTCGACGCCGGCCGGCTCGACGAAGCGATCGCCGAGTTTCGTGAGTCGCTGCGGCTGAATCGCGAGTCGGCGCCGACGCAGTACAACCTCGGGTTCGCGCTGTCGGCGCGCGGCCGCCGCGACGAGGCGATCGCCGCATTCCAGGAGGCGCTGCGGATCGATCCGGATTACGCGCAGGCGCACAACAACCTTGGCGCGCTGCTGCAACTCGGCGGGCAGGCGGACGCGGCGCTCGAGCACTTCCGGCGCGCCACGATTCTCCGGCCCGACAACGTCGAAGCGCACGCGAATCTGGGGCAGTTGCTGTCGAACCGCGGCCGGCTCCCGGAAGCGGCGGCGCAGTTCGCCGCGGTGCTCGCGCTCAATCCCGATCACGTCCAGGCATTGGGCGGGCTGGCGTGGATCCGGGCGACCGCTGCCGATGCATCGCTCCGCGATCCCGCCAGCGCGATCACACTCGCCGTACGCGCCGATGCGGCCGCTCGTCACCAGGATGTCACCGCCATTGACGCGCTCGCCGCGGCCTATGCGGCGGCCGGTCGATACGACCAGGCGGTTCGCGTCGCCCGGCAAGGGCTCGCGCTGGCGCTCGCGTCAGACAAGACCGAGGTGGCGGCGCAGTTCCGGCTGCGGGTGGATATGTATCAATCGGGACAAGCCCTTTATCTGCCCCAGCCGTAACAGATCCAAATTCTGGAATTCGGCGGTCTCCGACCGCCGCTAAATGCAATTTCCTGGTGGATTCCTACAAGAATGCGCCATATCCTGCTTTCGAGCTGAATCACTGTCGGACCTGTCGACTGTGGAGGATTGGATGACGAGAAGTCGTGTTGCAATGTTGTTCGCCGTGGCGCTGGGATGCCTTGCGCTTCCCACGACCGCGCGCGCGCAAAGCGCATTTGCGGGTGTTGTGAAAGACGCGACCGGGGCGGTTCTGCCCGGTGTCACCGTCGAAGCGGCAAGTCCAGCACTGATTGAAAAGGTGCGGTCGGTGACGACCGACGCCAATGGCCTGTATCGGATCGAGAATCTTCGTCCTGGCACGTACACCTTGACGTTCAACCTGCCGGGCTTTTCGGCGGTGAAGCGTGACGGCGTCGAACTGCCATCGAACTTCACCTCGACGATCAACGCCGATCTGAAAGTCGGCGCGATGGAGGAGACGGTCACCGTCTCTGGCCAGTCGCCGGTGGTCGACGTCCAGAGCAACTCGAAGGCGCAGGTCCTGTCGCGCGAAATGCTCGACGCGGTGCCGACGTCGCACACGATTCAGGGCGTCGGGCAGCTCGTGGTCGGCGTGACGCTGACCGCGCCGGACGTCGGCGGCTCGCAGGCGATGCAGCAGACCTACTTCACGGTGCACGGCCTCGGCGCCGCGCAGACCTCGCTGATGATGGACGGCATGATCATCAACGGGCTGCAGGGCGACGGCGCGATCCAGACCTACACCAACGACGCCGGCAACCAGGAAATGGTCTACCAGACGGGCGGCGGCACGGTCGACTCGCCGACCGGCGGCGTCAAGATCAACATGATCCCGCGCGAGGGCGGCAACCGGATCAGCGGCTCGCTGTTCCAGGGCTACGAGACCAGCAAGATGCAGGGCGACAACCTGACGCCCTTCCTCGCGGCCAACGGCGTCAAGACGGTCGACAAGATCGGCACCTACAACGACACGAATGCGACCTTCGGCGGTCCGATCATGAAGGACAAGCTGTGGTACTTCGGGTCGGCGCGGTTTTTCGTCGTCAACAAGCCGATCGCGAACACCTACGTGTCCGACGGGACCAAGGCCGGCATCGCGGCATGCGCGTCGGCGCTGGCCGGACGCGGCGGCTCGCTCTGCCCGCAGGGGACCGACCCGCAGCACCAGTACAGCGGCCTCGTCCGCATGACCTGGCAGATGAGCCCGCGCAACAAGCTCGCGGGCTATTACGACCGCATCCACAAGATCCGCGGGGCGGCGATGAGCCCGGGCGACGACCAGACGACCTCGTCGGTGTTCTGGAACTCGCCGCTCTATACGACCAACATGCTCAAGTACACCTCGACGGTGACGAGTAAGTTCCTCCTCGAGGGTGGCTTCTCGAGCAACATCGAGCGCTACAACAACCTGTATCAACCGGGGATCGAACAGGCGCGTGGGTCGGCCTCGTGGCTGGCGAACGCGAAGCATTGCGTCGACACCGGCAATCCGGCCGCCGCGGCACAAGCCTGCGCGTCGACGAACAACGCGGCAGGCGCGCAGTACGGCAGCTACCCGGATCGGTACAACATGCAGGCGTCGGCGTCGTACATCACCGGCTCGCAGGCGATCAAGGTCGGCTTCCAGGATTCGTGGGGCCCGTACAACCAGAACCTCAACGCCAACGCCGACCTGTACCAGAACTACACGACCAGCGCGACCACCGGTCTACCGGTACCGTCGACCGTCACCCTGCTCGCGACGCCGTCGCACTGGCAGGATCGGCTGAACGCCAATCTCGGTATCTACGGCCAGGACGTGCTCACCTTCAAGCGCGCCACCATCACGCTCGGCGGCCGCTACGAATACATCAGCGAGCAGATCACCGGCCAGGACGCGCAGGTCGGGCGCTTCGTCAACATCCCGGCGTTCTCCGATCAGCAGATGCCGAAGTGGAAGTCGTTCTCGCCGCGCACATCGTTCGTCTACGACCTGACCGGCAATGGCAAGACCGCCGTCCGGTTTGGTTACAACCGGTTCGGCGTCGCAGCAACGACGACGCTCGCGTCGCTGTACGATCCGGCCAACGGGTTGACGATCGTGACGAGCGCCCCATGGGTCGACAAGAACGGTGACGATATCGCGCAGGGCAGCAACCGCTGCAACTTCGCCGGCGACCCGTCCTGCGAGATCAACTTCAGCAGCGTCCCGGTGAACTTCGGCGTCATCTCGCTGGCACAGCCCGATCCCAACCTCACGCGTCCCTACGTCGACCAGTTCAACCTCGGCGCAACGCGCGAAGTTGCGCGTGGCGTCTCGGTGTCGGGTGAATGGTTCCACAACGACGCCAGGAACTCGTGGGAGCGCAACAACGTGCTCCGCCCGGGCACCTACGCGAACGGCGCGGTGACCAACGCGAGCTACAGACCGGTGACGGTGTTCAGCCCCCTTGATGGCCGGCCCATCACGATGTACGACACGGTCAGTTCGGCGGTTCAGGGGGCGGTGCAGAACGTCGACACCAACGACTCGAACGTGAAGCAGTCCTATAACGCGTTCGAGTTCAACTTCAATGCCAGACTGCCGCACGGCGCCCGGCTGTTCGGCGGCACCGCGACCGATCGGACGATCGCCAACACGTGCAGCGCCGCGGCGAGCAACCCCAACTTCCTCATCACCATCGGCGGGGTCAACTACTGCGACCAGACCAACAGCGGCATCCCCTGGCGCACCCAGTTCAAGCTGGCCGGCACCTACCCGCTGCCGTGGTACGGCGTGACGGTCGCCGCGTCGTTCCAGGCGCTGCCCGGCTACATCGTCGGGACCTCGGCGCTGACCGCTGGTGGCGCCGGTGCTCCGAATTTCACCTCCTATAGCGGCGCGGCCAGCACGTGGACGGTCACGTCGACGACGACCTATACCGTCTGCCCCGGCAACTCCGCTTCGCAGGGTTGCGTGGTCGGAGCACGCGTCATTCCGGGAACCGCCGCAACGAACCCGCTCAACTCGGGCTCGTTCTCGGTGCCGCTGGATGCACCGGGCACGCTGCTGACACCGCGCGTCAACCAGCTCGACCTCTCCTTCAGCAAGCGCATCACCGTCGGCGGGATCAAGTTCGACCCGAAGATCGACATCTTCAACGCGTTGAACTCCGACGACTACTTCTCCGTCCGTGGCACGGTCTTCTCGCCGACGACGAATGCGGCGTTGACGACCCCGCTCACGCTCGGCTCGGCCGGCACGTATCTTCAGCCGGGTAGCATCCTGCAGGGGCGGATCATCCGCCTCGGCGCCGTCGTCACCTGGTAACGGCCTCGTAGGGCTGAAAGTTCAGGGTTCAGGGCTGAGGTTCGGGGCATCGTGCCCCGAGCCCTCAGCCCTTTTTTTGTGTACCATCGATCCGTGCTCACGCTGCCGCTGATGGCCGTGCTCGTCCAGGCGCTCTCGGGAGCACCGCTCGACGCGCTGCAGGCGCCCGCCGGCACCAAAGCCATCGTCTTCCTGTTCACCAGCACCGACTGCCCGATTTCGAACCGCTACGCGCCGGAGGTGCGCCGGATCGCGGAGTCGTTCGCTGGCAAAGGTGTGGTGTTCCGCATCGTGTATCCGAATCCGTCCGAAGACGCGAGGGCGATCCGCGAGCACATGACCGCCTATTCGTACGCGGGGATCGCCGATGCGGTCCGCGATCCGAAGCTCGCGCTGGTCAAGTTCGCGGGCGCGACGGTGACGCCCGAAGCGGCGATTGTCGCCGGCGGCAAGGTCGTGTACCGCGGCCGGATTGACGATCGCTACGTCGACCTCGGGCGCGAGCGCCCGGCGCCGACGCGCCGCGATCTGTTCGAAGCGCTGACCGCGGTCGTCGCCGGTAAACCGGCGCCGCAGGCGACGACGCAGGCGGTCGGCTGTTTCATTTCGGACTTCGCGCGATGAGGACCGCGCTGCTTGCGCTCATCGTATGCGGCGTCGCGTCGTACGATCGTCCGACAGCCACCGCGGCGTTCACCCCGCGGGTTGAGCCGGACCATGCGCTGTCGTCGGTCTCGGTGGGTGCTTCTGGTGCCGGTGTGCCTGTCACGTACGTCGATGATGTGGCGCCGCTGCTGAACGATCGCTGCGGCATGTGCCATCACCCCGGCGGGTCGGCGCCGTTCAGCCTGCAGACGTATGCGGACGCCAAGCGGCACGCGGCGCAGATCGCCAAGGTCACCGCGGATCGCTTCATGCCGCCGTGGAAGGCGGATCCCGCCGACGGTCCGTTTCTCGGCCAGCATCCGCTGAGTGCGGCCGAGATCGCGCTGCTGCGCCACTGGGCCGATGCGGGCGCGGTGGAGGGAGGAGCGTCGCCAGTCAGCGGTCGTCAGTCATCACACGGCGGTCGTCAGTCTGAATGGAGCGACGGCTGGCAGCTGGGGACACCGGATCTCGTGATCACGTTGCCGCAGCCATACACGCTGCCGGCGGCGGGCACCGACGCCTTTCACATCTTCGTGCTGCCGATTCCCGTCGACCGGGAGCGCTTCGTCCGCGGGCTCGAGTTCCGTCCCGGCAACGCGCGAGTCGTCCACCACGCCAACATCCGCATCGACGCCACACCGGCGTCGCGCCGTTTCGACGAAGCGGATCCGGGCCCCGGCTACGACGGCTTGATCGCGCGGTCGGCGATTTATCCGGACGGCCATTTCCTCGGCTGGACCCCCGGCCAGGTTGCACCGCTGCTGCCCGCCGATCTGGCGTGGCGTCTCGAGCCGCAGACCGACCTCGTCGTCGAGCTGCACATGCAGCCGAGCGGCAAGCCGGAGCAGGTCGCGCCGTCGATCGGCCTGTACTTCGGCGAGACGCCGCCGACGCGCACGCCGGCGATGCTGCGGCTCGGACGTCAGAGCATCGACATTCCCGCCGGCGATCCGGAATACATCGTCAGCGACTCCTACACTCTGCCCGTCGACGTCGAGCTCGAGGCGGTGCAGCCGCACGCGCACTACCGCGCCCGCGATGTGCGCGGCGAGGCGACCTTGCCGGACGGATCGAAGAAGCCGCTGATTGACATCGCCGACTGGGACTTCCGATGGCAGCACGTCTATCGCTTCGTCACGCCGCCGCGGCTGCCGAAGGGCACGACCATCTCGATGCGCTACACCTACGACAACTCGGCGGCCAACGCGCGCAATCCGCAGCGGCCGCCAGTGCGGGCGCGGTGGGGCCAGCGTTCGGCCGAGGAGATGGGGGACCTGTGGCTGCAGGTGCTGCCGGGCAACGATCGCGATCTCGACGTGCTCAGCCGGGACTTTCGCCCGAAGGTCGCGGCGGAGGACGTGAAGGGCTATGAGGCGGAAATCGACAAGCATCCGGCCGACGCCGGGCTGCACGACGATGTCGCGCTGCTGTATCTCGAGCTCGGCGACAGCGAACGCGCGATCGATCATTTCCGGACGTCGCTGGCGCTGAAGCCGGAGTCAGCCGCCGCGCGCTACAACCTCGGCACCGCGCTGACCGTCGCCCGGCGCCTCGACGAAGCGGCGACGCAGTACCGCGAGGCGCTGCGGATCGAGCCGGCCTACGCGAACGCGCACAACAATCTGGGCAACGTATTCCTGGCGCAGAAAAAGTACGACGAGGCCATCCAGGAGTTCGCCGAGGTCGTGCGCCTTCAGCCCGACTCCGCCGCTGCGAAGAACAACCTGGCCGCAGCACGAGCGCTGTCACAGAAACGCTGAACTCCGGCTTCGCCGGACAGGATCATCTGATCAACCGCGGGTTGCGCGCAGTGACTCCAGTTACAACGGATACGGCAGCGTCATCCCGAGTAGCGTGACCAGAATCAGCACCACCGGCGTCAGCGCCAGAAACACGACGATGGTGTAGCCCATGACGTCTCGGGCGCCGAGTTTGAACAGGCCGAGAATCGGCAGCATCCAGAACGGCTGCAGCAGGTTGGCGAGCGCCTCGCCGAGATCGTAGGCCGACACCACCCAGCCGAGATGCACGTGCATCGTGTGCGCCGCTGCGATCACGTACGGTGCCTCGATCACCCACTTCGATCCACCGGACGGCACGAAGACGCCGAGCACCGCCGAATACACCGCCACCAGCGGCGGGAACGTGGCGGGGGTCGACATCCGCACGAACAGGCTCGCGACCTGTTCGTTGAGGTGCGTCGCGGTGATGACGCCGGCAATGCCGGCGTAAAACGGAAACTGCAGGATCACGCCCCACACCGCCGGCGTCGCCTCCTGCACGGCGCGCATCAGCCGCGCCGGCGTGCCGTGCAGCAGGAATCCGAGCAGCAGGAACGCGAGGTTGAGGATGTTCAGGTTGAGCGCGTTCAACGGCTCGGCGGCCTGCGAGAAGTAGCGCACCAGATACACCACGCCGAGGGCGACGACAAACCACGACAGGATCGGCGAGTGTTCAAGCCAGGATCCGGGATGGGTCGTGCGCCGTTCGACGTTCTCCGTTCGACCCTCGGCCGCCGACAGATCGATACCCAGGTCGGCCGCGGTCTTGCCCCTTCCCACCGGGGGCGTGGCGAAGTACATCACGGCGACGACGACCGCGATCTCGACCGCGACCGCGACGAAGCTTTGCCACAGAAAAATGGTGTGGCGAAAGGGAATCACGCCCCCGGCCACCATCCCGCCGTGCGCGACGATGTCGCGAATCTGCGGCGGGAGCGCGCCGGGGGTCGCCATCTGCAGCGCCGCGGAGCCGCTGAGCCCCTGTGCCCAGATGCTGCCGAGACCGAGCATGCTCGCGGCGGCGAGCGCGCGGTAATCCACCGTCTCGACCCGCCGCGCAATCTCGATCGCCAGCACCGCGCTGAAGACGAGGCTGAAGCCCCAGTTGAACCACGAGCTCGCGAGCGCGAAGAAGGCGACCAGCGCGACCGCGCTGCGCGGCGAGCGCGGCCACGACGCGATCGCGCGAATCAGGCGTCCCATCGGCGGCGAGGTCGCGAGGACGTGGCCGGTGATGATCACCAGCGCCATCTGCAGCGTGAACGGGATCAGATCCCAGAAGCCGCGCCCCCACGCGTCGATCGTCTGCAGCAGGGTGGCCGGGGTCGCGGTCAGCGCCGCCGCGATCACCAGGACGGTCGCGATCAGGGCGAAAATGAACGCGTCCGGGACCCACCGCTCGGTCCAGTCGGTCAGCGCCAGTGCGGCGCGCGCCACCGCGCCCGGTTGTTCTGTCATCCTGAGTGGCGGTTACCTTAACATAGGCCCTTCAGATGACGCTGCTCAGCGACAGCCCCACGGTCCTGCCGATTCACCGCAAGATTCTCGCGTTCTCGTTCATCGGCTGGATCTTCGATTTCTACGATCTGCTGCTGCTCACCTTCCTGGTATCGTCGACGTCGCTGACCAGGGATCTGTCGCTGACTGCGTCCGAGACCTCGGTGCTGCTCGGCACCGCGCTCGCCTTCACGGCGGTCGGCGGGTTCATCGGCGGGTCGCTCGCCGATCGCTTCGGGCGCAAGCCGCTGCTGATGGGTACGATCCTCGTGTACAGCGTCGGCACGCTGGCGTCGGGGATGTCGCTCGGGTTCTGGACGCTGCTCGCGGCGCGCGCGGTGACCGGCATCGGCGTCGGCGGCGAGTGGGCGGTCGCGCATGCGCTGGTCGGCGAAACGGTGCCGCCGCAGGTCCGCGGCCGCTACGGCTCGTACCTGCAGAGCGGCTCCGCATTCGCGCGTTTCTTCGCATCGATGGTGGGGAACCTTCTCGCGCCGTCGATCGGGTGGCGGCTCGCGTTCATGTTCTCCGCGATCCCGGCGCTCCTCGTCGTCGTCATCCGGCGCGAGATGCCGGAGTCGGATGTGTGGCTGTTGAGCGTGAAGGACGGCGTCAACAAGCGCCTCGGCTACATCGCCGCGCTCGGCCAGATGCTCGGCCCGGCGCTGCGCAAGACCACCGCGCTCGCGCTGTCCGTGACCACCTTCAACATGGCGGCCTACTGGTTCAAGACGATCTGGCTGCCGACCTACCTGCACGAGACCCGCGGCCTGTCGCTGGCACAGGTCACCATCCTGCTGCTGATGGATCAGCTCGGATCGATCGCCGGCTACGTCGCCTTCGGATTCTCGAGCGACCGGTTCGGGCGGCGCCCGAGCTTCACGGCGTTTTCGGTAATCAAGGCGCTCGGCCTCGGCATGATCACGCTCGGCTGGGATGCGGCCGGCGGCTACACGGCGACGACGTTCGGGTTCATGCTGCTGGTCGGCTTCGGCGAAGGCAACTGGGGCTGCATCGGCCCGCTGCTGAACGAGGTGTTCCCGACCTCCGTGCGAGCCGCCGCGCTCGGCATCATCTATAACACCGCGAGAGGCGTGCAATTCCTGGCGCCGGTGATCATCGGTCTGGTCGCCGCGCGCTTCACCTTCGGCGCCGGCATTGCGCTCGCGGTGCCCTTCGCGCTGCTGGCCGGGGCGATGATCTGGACGCTGCCGGAAACCAAGGGCGTCAGGTTGATGAAGGAACTGGCGAAGACCTGAGAAGCCGTCGGCAGTAAACCGTGAAACGGACCGCCGGTGCATTCGACAGGGAGAGCTGCTGACCGAGAACACGTCGATGGGCAACTCGGTCGCGCCGTTCGACGCGGTATCGGACAGAACGCTATGCGCGGATGGCAGCAACCGCGTCTGCGGCGAAGATGCGGATCAGGACATCGAGGCGTTCGCCCGCTTCATGCGATCGACCAAGGCGCCACCGCGCGATACCGTGCTCGCCGGCACCGCGAGTGCGGCGGCCGGATCCACTCTGTTCAACACGATCGGCTGCAACATCTGCCACGTGACGTCGATCACGACCGCCGCGGTCGGCACCAGCATCAACGGCCGCGCGCTGACGGTGCCGGCGGCCCTCGGTAACAGGATCATCCATCCGTATGGTGATTTCCTGCTCCACGACATCGGCACCGGCGACGGCATCGTACAGAATGGCGGACCGGCGACCCGCAACAAGGTGCGAACCCAGCCGTTGTGGGGCGTGCGCACGCACGGCCGCCACATGCACGACGGCGCCTCGGTCACGTTCGACACCGCGATCCGGCGGCATGGCGGCGAAGCGCAGTCGGTCACCAACAACTACAATTCGCTCACCCCCGCGCAGCAGAACCAGATCATCACGTTCCTCCGGTCGCTGTAGCGTTGACCTGCCGCGCGGCAGGGTATAATTCGCCCGCGATGACCCGGATCTGGTTCAACAAAGCACCGGTGACGCACGCGCTGTGGATCCGGCAGGCCGGCGACGCGCTTGCGACGACGAAGGGCGGACTCTCGCTCGATCGCGCCGAAGGCAAGGAGGTCGAGTACACCGGCAGCAGGATTCCCGGCATCGGCACGTACGACAACTTGCCGAAGCACAAACGGAACCCGGCGCCGACCTTCGACGTCTACGGGTCGGCACAGAGCTGGGACGAGATGTATCAACCCTTCACGCTCTCCTCGGTCGACAGCCAGACGCTCAGCGACATGACCGCGAGCAAGACGCCGCAGCAGAAGTAGCAGGGTCCGTCATTCGCCGCCTCGCCGCCACCCTGCTGATCCTCACGGCCGCGCTCCTCGCGAAGCCGGCCGCTCGCCAACGATCGCCCGGCGCCTCGACGACGGCGAAGGGCACCGCCCTGTTCGCCGATCACTGCAGCCGCTGCCACACCGGCGACGACACGCGCGCGCCGTCGCCGGAGGCGCTGCATCGCCGATCGCCGCAGGCGATCATCGACGCGCTCACCGCAGGCTCGATGAAATATCAGGGGCTCGCGCTCAGCGGCGAGGAGAGGCGCGCGATTGCCGAAGCGCTCACCGGCCGCGCGCTGCGCGCACCGCTGTCTGGCAACAGCATCGGCAGGTGCGGCCGGCTCGCGGTCGCCGGCGATCCGGCCACGACGCCGTTGTGGAACGGCTGGGGACCGACGCTCGAGAACACGCACTTCCAGCCGTCGGATCAGGCGGGGCTGACCGCGGCGCAGGTGCCGCGGCTGCATCTGAAGTGGGCGTTCGGGTTTCCCGACACGACGTCGGCGTGGGCTGAGCCGGCCGTGGCCGGCGGCCGGGTCTACGTCGGCAGCCAGAACGGCACGGTGTACTCGCTCGACGCGGCGAGCGGCTGTGTGGTGTGGACCTTCGCCGCGCAAGGCGGCGTGCGCGCCTCGATCTCGATCGGTCCGCTTCGCGGCGTCGCCGCATCGTCGCCGCGCGCGCCGCGGTACGCGGCCTACTTCTCGGATCAGAAAGGGTTCGTCTACGCAGTGGACGCCGCGACCGGCCGTCCGCTGTGGACGCGCAAGATCGACGATCATCCGCTGGTGCGCCTGACCGGATCGCCGGCGCTGTACCGCGACCGCCTGTATGTCCCGACCTCG
The DNA here is from genome assembly GCA_025463215.1 of Acidobacteriota bacterium. Lineage (GTDB taxonomy): Bacteria > Acidobacteriota > Vicinamibacteria > Vicinamibacterales > CAVVIG01 > CAVQFC01. Next base: position 15,334 of record JAOBWF010000244.1, read on the forward strand.
TCGTACGAAGAGGGAGGCAAGCCGCCCGGCTACGCCTGCTGCACGTTCCGCGGCGCGATCGTCGCGCTCGACGCGGGCACCGGCGAGATCGTCTGGAAGACCTACACGATTCCGGAAGAGCCGCGGCTGCTGCGCGCGTATGCGGACGGCACCGAGCTGCGCGGACCGGCCGGCGGCGCGATCTGGTCGGCGCCGACCATCGACGTCAAGCGCGGCGCCATCTATGTCGGGGTCGGCAACACCTACAGCGGACCGGCACAGCCGACCACCGATGCGGTGATCGCGTTCGATCTCAAGACCGGGACGCGCCGCTGGGTGCGGCAGATGGCGCCGTCGACGCCGGACGTATTCGGCTGCGTACCCGGCGACGTCAACTGCGGCGAGCGCGCCGGCCCGGATTTCGATTTCGGCGCGGCACCGGTCCTCACGCATCTCGCGAACGGCCGGGATCTCATCGTCGCCGGCCAGAAATCAGGGGTCGTGTACGCGCTGGATCCCGATCGGACGGGTGAACAGATGTGGCGGTACCGCGCCGGCGGCGGCACCGGGCTCGGCGGCATCCAATGGGGCATCGCCGCGGACGGCGCGCGCGCCTACGTGCCGGTCGCGGAGATTTACAATCCGACGCCGGGGGGCCTGCATGCCGTCGACCTCGCCACCGGAACGCGCGCGTGGTATGCGGCGCCGGCGCCGCCGCTTTGCGGCAAGCCAGGGCGCGCCTGCAGCGGCGCGCAGTTCTCCGCGGTGACCGCGATCCCCGGCGTCGTCTTCTCGCCATCGAACGACGGCGGGATTCGCGCCTATGCGACCGCCGACGGTGCGGTCGTCTGGTCGTTCGACAGCAACCGCGAGTTCACGACCGTGAACGGGATCCGCGCCAACGGCGGATCCATGTATGGACCGGCGCCGGTGATCGCGGGCGGCATGCTGTACATCAGCTCGGGCTACGGAACGTTCGGTTTGCGGCCGGGCAATGTGCTGCTCGCGTTCACCGCGGAGTAGCGGTTCGGGCGCTTTCTCCTACGTCGCAGCTCAGCCCGTCAGGGCTGCCGCCTGCACCGCTCAATGCCCCTGAGAACGAACCGGCGACCGCTCTAGGTGTCGCAGGGCTCGACCGGCGATGGGTCGAACCGGCCGATCCGACAGGAGGTGATCGACAGGCCGAGGAGGATACCGGCGACGTCGGTCGGCTCGACGGTGCGCGAGACGCGGCCGCGGCACAGCATCATCGCGGACGGCACGCCGGGGGCGGGCGGAGGCAGCGCGACGACGACTTCGAGCGATGCGTCAGGCGTCAACGGTTCCTTGGCGCGGAGCAGGAGACCGGATCGGCTGATGTTCTCCGTCGTGCCCTCGCGCCAGGGGCCATGGCTGGCGCGGTAGCGGACCGCGGCGTGAATCGGGAAGCGTCTGGCGCGACGGTTGGCGGTCGGGTCGGGTCGACGGGTCGGCGATTTACGCATCGTGGCCTGGCGCTTGGCAAGGCAACGCGGATACCACAGGCACATCTGCAAAATACGGCCTACGTTCGCATGGACGTGCGGCCGGGCTGGCCCGAGACACTTACGTTTTTACACGGTCGATCTGGTTTTTGTCTCATCCACACGTCGCGGAATTAGTTGCTCCCCAAATCCGCGCGAATCCGGCGGTCTCGTCACGTGGCGCCTTGGTGCCACGCGCGCCACACCGTTGCGCGATCCGCGGCGAGTGCGTCGAGACGCGTCCGCAGCGTCGGCTTGCACGGGCAAGCATCGGGCGGCGGCGGCCCACGCATCGAAAAAACCGCCGAAAAGTCTCGTAATTCGAGGACTTGCGTGCGGCCGCACTCCCGCGCGCCACACCCGACGGTCGTCGTCTACACACGCGTGAGCATCGCGCGATCCACCCCCGCGGGCGCGATCGCCGGTATACACGAGCGCCGCGTGCCGCCTGCGGCGCCTTGTCCCCGCGCGTCGCCGGCTGCCGCCGATCCCGCCTAATGCGCGAAAACGCCAAACGATCTGGCCAAAGCATGCGACCGCTTGTCGACGCCGAAGCGACACGAACGCCTGTGTGATCGTCCTCGGTGATGCTTGAGCGGCCAGGCAATGCTTGAGCGTGTATGGAGTAGGTACGCTCGTTGCCCCAGTGGAATGGCATGTCGGTTCTGTTGAACAACATTTCAGCGAGAAAAAAAGGAGCAGAAACCATGTCCCGCCGTCCCGCCATCCACTTCGCCGCCGCATGCCTTCTCGCCGCCGCCCCGTCGCTCGCGTTCGCCCAGGTAAGTGTTTCCGCCGCGCCCCCCACTTCAGTGCCAGTCGCGACGACCGGTACCGCGCACCTGATCGAATGGGATCTCAGCTTGCTGCCCGACGCGATCGACGGCAACCCCGGCGCCATGGTCGTCGACACGCGCGGCGAGGACAACAACCGCGCATGGTTCGTCACCCGGGTGGCCGCGCCCGATCCGTCCGGCGGCGGTCAGCGTGTTTACCGCTTCGATCCCGCGCGGTCGCTGATGCACGGCAACGCGAACTGGACCTCCTGGGATCTACAGATCGACACGTTTGCCGGCGGCCTGAAGAAAATGCGGCCGTCGCACGATCGCCGCTATGTGTTCGTTCGCACCGCCACCTTCATCCAGCGGATCGACACCCAGAACTGTACCTCCGGCACGGCGCCGACCTGCCAGCGCACGGTCTGGACGTTCGAAGAAACGCCGCTCGACCCGACCTTCGTCTCCGACCTCGCGGTCGACGATCAGAATCACGTCTTCACCACCGGCGTGAGCAGCGCCTTCCCCGACGGCTACGTGCAGATGCTGACGCCGGGTGCCGCGACGGTGAAGCGCTGGCTGCCGGGCACCGCGCCGGGCGCCTGCGTCTCCCAGGGCAACGCGGCGACCGGCACCGGCGGCAGCAGCGTCTCGTGCCTGTCCGGCATCGACGTGCACCCGCAGCAGAATAAACAGAATCTCATCTACTACTCCGAGCCCAATACCAACACGATCGCCGAATTGAACATCGCGATTACCAGTCCGTCGGCGACGCGCCCGAACATCCGCCGCTGGTCGCTGGACAAACTGTCGACGATGACCGGCGAGAACATCCAGCAGCCGCGCATGCTCAAGATCGACAAGTGGGGAAAGATCTGGGTGAACACGGGCAGTGGCCATCTCGTGAGCCTCGACCCGTCCACCAGCAAGATGACCAAGCACCAGATTCCGGCCGGGATCGCGAACGATCCGTGGGGCATCGCCCCGGATGACGACGTCATCGGTTACACCGGCGCCGACACCAACAAGGTCGCGATGCTGTTCCCGAAATATCCGCCGGTCTACGTCGCGCCCGATCCCGGCGTTGCCCCCTTCACCACGTTCCCGACCGTCGCGGCCAACGACGCATCGACCGTCGTGACCGGATCGGTGCCCGGCACGCCGAAGGTCGTCGACGCGACCACCACCAGAAAAGACGACGGCACGTACGTCGAGGCGTTCATCAACACCAACAACGACTCGCTCCAGCCGCTCGGCATCACCTCGAACCGCGGCAAGGCGCAGGGCACCTTCTTCTACACCGTCGGCCTCGCCGCGGGAACGTCGACGGATGCCCTCGGCAACGTCGTCTTCGATCCGACGAGCCCGTCGATCGCCAAGCGGATCGGCTTCGTGCGGCTGCCGATCAAGGAGAAGATCAGGAACGGCCGCGATGACGACGATGCGGACGACGGCGAGGACCGCAACTTCAAGGCGGGCTGGCACAACTCGGAGCCGGGCGACGACGACGCCGACGGCGTGCCGGATCAGTACGACACCTCGACCAGTCGCGAGTCCTCGACGATGATCGATCCGTCGTCGCTGCCCGGACTGCAGAGCGTCGATTATCCGGTGACCACGAGCGCGACGACCCTGGCGCTGATCGCGGCGGTGGAAGCGGATCCGCTGGCGATGATCGCCGTCGACGTCTACAACGCACTCGGCGTCCTGTCGGCGACCTCTGGTCCGCTGGCCGGCACCGCGGTGGTGACCCTGCCGCTGCCGGGCGCGGGCACCTACACCGCGCGTGTCCGCAACCTCGGCACCAGTGCGGTGACGCAGTCGCCGACGTTCATCCTCCGCGAACCGGCGCTGCCGCAGCAGTAGTCGTTGCGAACGCCGGACGAAAAAAAGGACGAAGGGAAGCGCGCCGCGGGCGCGCCCCCCTCCGTCCTTTTCTTCGTACTTCTAGCTTCTGACTTCTGACTTCTGACTTCTGAGTTCTGAGTTCTAACTAGTCTTACTGAACCACCGGATAGGTCAGGCTGAGCCGACCCGCCACCCGCGGCGGATTGCTCTTGTCGATCGTCCCGGTGATCACGCCGGTGATATCGGTCCCCTCGCTGCCGACGAGCGACAGCGACAGCTGCTGGCCGGGCGCAATCCCGCCGCCTCGCAGGTTCAGGGTCTGGCCCGCCAGGATCGACCCGCCGGTGGTCAGCGTCGACCGATCCTTGTTCGTGGTCTGGACCAGAAACGAACCATCGGTCACGGTCGCGACGCCGCTGTCGTCGACCGCGTAGTAGATGGTGAAGGCGAAGGCCTTCAGATCCGCCGCCACCTTGTTGTTGACCGCCCTGGCTTCGCCGCCGAACGAGACATATTGCGTCCCGGCCGGCGACGTGCCCGCCGAAAACTGCTGCACTTTCAGGTCGTACGAGTTGGTGACGAAGATCACGCTTCTGGCCGTCTGTGCCGCGCTGGTCGCGGCGAGCGCCGCGACGATGACAGCCGCCGCGGCTGCAACCCTCCTCAACTGCTTCATGACACGCTCCGTGGGGATGGTTCCCCTGTTTCCGAGTGGCCGCTGTCGAACCCGCGCCGGGCAGCCCCCGAATGGAGCCGCCGGCGCGGGCGTTGCTGTCTAGAACTTCACGAGGAACGCGTCGACGTCGACGCGGGTGCCGCTCGATGACGGGTTCTTCGTGGCGAGCACGTTCACCGTCACCGTATGCGGGCCGGCCGCGAGCCCGGAGATCGAGGAGGCGACGGTCGCGATCTGCTGCGCCGGCGCATACAGATCGACAACCCGCGCCGCGCCGCCATCCACCGACATCGAGACCTGTCCGCGGTCAGGGCCGAGGGACGTCAGCAGCGCCACCTCGGTTCCCGTGAACGTGAACGTCGCCGTGTTGGTCTTGCCGGCCCCCGGCGCCGTCGCGGTGTGCAGCGTGTTGCCGTACGCCCCCGCCGTCGCCGGGCTGCTCTTCTGCGCGCTCCACGATCCGCCGAACTTCGGCACGCCCGAGTTGTCGTCGGACAGCGACACCCGGTACGCCGGCGAGGCGACCGGCACGCTGGCGTTGCCGAGCGTGTCGGTGGCGCTCGCGCGGAACTGGTAGGTCCCGGCGAAATTGAACGTCAGCGTCGTGCTGACGACCCCGGTCGTCGACGATTTGACGATGCCCCAGCTGCGGCCGCCGTCGGTGCTCGCCTCGAGCTGCATCGACGCGACGCCGCTCGGATCCGACGCAGTGGCGGTCACCGTCACCGTCGTCGCGTTGCCGGCGACGTTCATCGCCGACGGCGTCACGAACGTCTGCGTCGGCGCAGTCACCACCGGCGCCTGCGCGTCGCGGCCCTGGCCGCTCAGCTCGAACACCTGCACCGGGCTGTTGTTGGCGTTGTCCTTGAACACCAGACGCGCGGTGCGCTCACCCGCCACGGTCGGCGTGAACCTGACCGCGACGCTGCAGGTGTTGTCGATGGCGACGCTTGCGCCCGCGCACGTGTTGGCCGCCACCACGAAGTCCCCGGCGACGTCGATGCCGGCGCCGGTGATCGCGAGCGTCCCCGTGATGCTGCGCGCCGCATCCGCGCTGCCGACGTTGGTCAGCGTCAGCGTCTGCGTCGTGGACGTGCCGGTGTTCAGGCTCGGGAACGCGAGCGTCTGCGCCCCGGGGTCGAACGACGCCACAAACGGCGCCGCCTCCTGGAAGGCCACCGCCGCGCCCGCTTCCGCCGGCGCCGTGCAGGTGCCGCCGGCCGGGCCGCCGACGATGCCGTCGCCGTTCTCGAAGAAGGTCAGTTCGTTCAGCGTCGCCGGGGTACGTCCCAGCCACACGCCGCGCGACTCCGACGCCATTGCGAGGTCGACGTCAGACGGGGTCAACTCCGCGAAGGTCGCGGTCCAGTTGGTGCCCTTCGGGTTGGCCGCGCTGACCGCGTCATACACCAGCCTGCCGTCGGTGGTGCTGCGCAGCGTGCGGCGGCCGTTCGCGAACGGATCCGCGCTGCTCGACACCAGCCGGCTCTCGACCTGAGCCACCGGCAGCGGGTTGCCGGACGCGTCCTGCGCCGTGCCGTGCACCTGGATCGTTCTGGGCGCCAGCGGGGTTCCATCAGGCGACCGATCGGTCGGCCGATCGGCATACACGTTCGCGCTCGTCGTCTGATCCGACACACCGGCCTTGTTCGTGAACCGGATGATGTCGCCGGCCCGAAGGTCGGGTGTGATGCCGTCGAGGCCGTTCAGCTTCGCGGTGTCCCAGCAGCCGCCGCCAGGATGATTGACGTCGACGGCGCCCAGTCCGGGTGTCGCCGGGTCTTCGACGATCGACACTGGGGTGGAGCGGGCCCACAGCTTGCCGTTGCGGATCACGGTCACGATCACCGGACCTTCGCCGACCGCATATCCGGTCGACGACACGAAGTCGCGCTGCGGGAACGACAGGATCGAATGTTTTCCCTGTGGCGGATCGTCGACCGTCTGGACCTCGAGCGCGATCGGCCGCCTGGTCGCATCGGATCGGTTGCCGGTCGAATCGGCCGCGTCGACGGCGTAGTCGTAGGTGCCGGTCGCGAGGTTGACGTCGGTATAGGTCAGCGTCGTGCCGTTGACGTCGGCGACCTTCACGAACGCCGGCGCCGCCGCCGGCGCGGTCAGCGATGCCGCGGCGCGGCGGTAGATGCCGTAGCTGGCGATGCCGACGTTGTCGGTCGCCGCAGTCCACGACAAGCGGACGTCGTGCGCTCCGATCGCCGGCGCCGTGCCGACGTAAACGTCGCGGGTGTTCGCCGTCAGCGCTCCGCCGATCGACGGCGCGCCGGTGTCGGCCCGCTGCTGGACCAGCACGGTCACCGACGAGGAACGCGCCGACCGGTTCGGCGTCGCGTCGGCGGCATCGACCGAGTAGCTGTAGCTGACGGTCGCGGCTTTCGCCGCCGCCGGAATGGTGTCGACGAACTTCGCGTCCGGCGGCGCACCGTTGACGTCGAACGCGGTCACGATGCCAGTCGCCACCTCCGTGCGGTAGACGCGGTAGTTCCTGACGCCGACGTTATCGGTGGAGGCGGTCCAGGTCAGTGAGACCTGGTCGCTCGCCGTGGTGCCCACGATCACCTTGGCGACAAGGTTGCTCGGCACCGACGGCGGCAGCACGTCGCGCTGACTCAACGGATTCGCGGCACCCGGCACCGACCGGTTGCCCCACTCGACGCCCTGGAGAATCGGGTCGGCCTCGTTCGGACCGGCGAACGCGTTCGGGTAGTTCACCTTCAGCGGCGACGCGGAGTCGACCGCATCGACGGCGTAGGTGTGGTTGCCGACCGGCACGCTGGCATCGGTGAACGAATAGGTCGTGAGACCCGCCGGCAGCGCCGGCGCACCGACGTTTCGGATCCGGACGAAGGCCGCGCCGGCGACATCGTCATCGCGGCGATAGATGCCGTAGCCGTTGACATAGGTGTCGTCCGAGCTCGGCGACCAGGTCAGCGTGACCGAATTCGGTCCCGACTGCGCGGCGACCGGTGCGGGCGTCGATGGCGCCTGTGTGTCGAGCGCCTCGATTGCCGCGGTGCACGCGCCGGCGGCCGGGCCGGAGATGGTCAGGTCGGTGTTCTCGTAGATCGTCATCATCGGCGCAATCGCCGTCGGATCGCCGAGGTAGATGACGCGGGAGTCGGCGCCGCCGAAGACACGGCCGGCAGAGGTGGTCCCGCCGACCGCGCGAAACACGTCGTCCTCGTCCAGACCGCGGTAGGTGGCGGTGAACTTCATCCCGGTCGGATTGTTCACGGCGTCGTACGAGAAGTCGCCGTCCTTGCCGGCGCCGCCGGCGCGAATCGTGCGGCGGCCGTTGAGGTCGTACCGATCGCGCGTCGCGACGAGCCGCTGTTCGACGTTGGCGGCAGGAATCGGATTGCCATCAGTGTCAATCGCGGTGCCATGCACTTCGATGACGCCGTCGTTCAGTCCGGGTGTCGCCGCGTGCACGATTCTCGGGCGTTCGACGCTCATGTTCGACACGTGGATCTGGTCGACACGACGAACCGTGGCGCCGTCCGAGGCGTAGGCAATCTGCCGGATCACGTCTCCAGCGCGGATGTCGGGCGTCAGGCCCTGCCAGCAGCCGCCGCCGGGATGGTTGACTTCGACGGTGCCGTCGAACCCGACAGTCGTCGGATCATCGACCGGGATGACGTTGGCGGTGGTGATCAGGAGCCCGTTGCGGATCACCTGCACCGTCACGGTCGCGTCCTGCAGCGTGTAGCCGCTCGACGAGGTGAAGTCGCGGGCGGGGAACGCGATGATCTGCACCTGTGTCGGCGTCGCCGCGGGCGGCTCGCTGACGCAGGATCCGTTCGGCGTATCCGTGCAGAGCGGCAGCGGATCGGCGGTCTGCACCTTGGTCGTGACCTGCGCTGGAGTCGTGCCGGCCTGCGCCGAGCGGTTGCCGACTTCATCAGCGGCATCGACGGTGTAGGTGTAGGTGCCGGCGGGGACGTTGAAGTCCTCGTAGAAGACCGGGGCCGGCGCGCTACCGTCGGTGTTCTGCACGTTGGCGATGGCGACGCCGTTCCGGTAGACACCGTAGCTCGTGACGCCGATATTGTCGGTCGACGGCGACCAGTTCAGGCTGACCGTGTTCGAGCCGGTGACCGCGGCGGTCACGTTGGTCGGCTGGGTCGGCGGGATCAGTTCGGAGCCGGGTAGCGGCGGCAGTTTCTCGAGCGGGGCGGCGCACCCCGCGGTCGGGCCGGGGAAGATTGCCGCGCCGATTTCGAAGATGGTGCTTTCGACGAGCGCGCCCGGGTTGGTTCCGAGCCACATGCCGCGTGATTCGGCGTTCAGCGCCCGCGTCACGTCGGCCGGGTCGAGGCCGGTGTAGACCGCGGTCCAGTTGATGCCGCGCGGATTCGTGGTATCGACGGGGTCGTACGAGAGGATGCCGTCGTTGGCGCCAGGAACCGACGATGCGCGCAGCGTGCGGCGGCCGTTCACATCGAACGCGTCACGATTCGCGACCAGGCGCTGTTCGAGTTGCGTGATGTCGATGGGCGTGCCGTCGGCATTCTGCGCGCTGCCGTGAATCGCGACGGTGCTGAAGTCCAGCTCGACCGGCCGTTTGGCCTTGACGTTTGCGATCGTGGTCTCGTCGATGCCGAGAATCGTCCCGAACGCGTCGCGGCGCGTGGTCCGCACGCGGTCACCGGCGCGAATGTCAGGGGTGATGGTTTCCCAGCAGACGCCGCCCGGATGGTTCACTTCGACGATGCCGTCAAAGGCTGGCGTCGCCGGATCGTCCTGCGGGACGACGTTGCTCGCCGTGGATGCAGGCGTCGTCGCGCCGGGATGGAAGACTTCGACGGTCACCAGATCGCCGATCTCGAAGCCGCTCGACGACACGAAGTCGCGCTGCGGGAAGACGAGGATCGAACGGGGCGCCGCGGGCGGGTTGCTGACGGGAACGGCTTGCGCGTGAAGCATCGAACCGGCCGCGGCAAGCAGCGCCGCCCCCGTGACGCTCACCGCAAGGCGACGGACAACTGGCAATGACATCGGACTCTCCTGAAAGGCCTGCGGACAAAGTTCCAGCGTGACGGTTCGGCAGGCCGCGCGACACGTCTCGACGCTGTACAGTCGTGAACCGAAGCGCGGACTAGTCGGTGATCGTGGTGAACTCGCCGCAGCCGAGCATGGCGCTGCCGTAGTACGGATTGGCGAGCGGGCCATCCATCTGGAGCCAGGATTTCCTGACCATCGGGCAGTAGGCCACGCGCACGCCGGCGGGAAGCAGCGTATGCGTGTCTTTCAGATAGGCCACCAGCGTGTCGCTCAGCACGCCGTAGGCGCGGCGCGCGCCGGCGACCGTGGTCTGGCGCGCGAGGTCGGCGGTGGCGCGGTCGATCGCGGCGGCGGCGGGCCCTGCCGACAGCGCCGCCTGGTGCAGCGACGCGGTCTGATCGCGAAGGCGGTCGATGCTGTCGTGCGCGAGCGCGACCTGGATGGCGATCGCCTTGTCGAGGACGGCCGGCACCGTGCCGGTCGCGGCTGCGGCAGGTACCGCGGCGGCGGCGGCAGCGGCTGGCGGCGCCGGCGTGGGGCTCGATTTCTCCCCGTCGATGTAGCGGAGGATCGCGCGCACTTCGTCCTGCTCGAGGCCGAGGTTCGGCATCCGCACTTCGCCGAACTTCGCCATCAGCGCCTTGGCGATCGGATCGTTCTTGATCCGCAGCACATCGGGCTGCAACGTGTAGCGCGCCAGCCAGTCGCGCTCGCGCGCGTCGAAGGCCACCGACAGGTCGGGACCGATCTTGTCGCCGCGTCCGATGGTGTGGCAGTTCGCGCACAGGTTGCCGAACAGATACTTGCCGTTGTCGCGGTTGGTGATCGGCGCCGCTTCGAGATAGCTCCTGCCCGGCTTCGCCGTCTGCCAGCTGTTCATCCAGGTGCTGATGATCTTCGCGGTGTAGGCCGGGTTGTCGAGGGCCGAGGTCTGCGTCCACTGACCGGTCGCTTCATTGCCAATCAGCAGCATCGGCGTGTGGCCGTCCTGCGTCTGGGCCGGATCCGACCAGAGCCCGAGCTTCTTGCTGAGCACGTCGATATCGGTCATCTTGCCGGTGAGGAAGATCCAGCCCGGGCCGGCGTCGTACTGCTTGGCGTAGGCTTTCAGCGCCGCCGGCGTGTCGTGTTCCGGATCGATCGAGATCGAGATGAAGAACACGTCGCGGCCCATGCGGTCGCCGAGCAGCTGCTGCATGCGCGCCATGCGTGCCGATTCGAGCGGGCAGGAGTACTGGCAGTTGGTGTAGATCAAGTCGATCGCGACGATCTTGCCCTTGATCAGGTCGTAGAACGTGACGTCGTCGCCATCCTGCGTCGTCAACGTCACGTTGGGAAAGTAGTTCGCCCCCCAGCGCGCGTCGGCGGCCAGCCGCGCCTGCGTCAGCAGCGCCAGCGACAATACCGCCCCCGTGACCGCCGCGACGAACGCGGCGGTGCGTGTCCTGCCCTTCATCGTGCTCTCCAAAATGTGGATCGAGAAAAAGTCCGGCGGGCGGTCACATACGGGCCGCCCGCCGGTTCGTCGTGCTGCCGTTACGCGCCCGGCACGATATCGGTGGGATCGATGAACGTGCAGCCCTGCGGCGTCGGCACCGGTGACGGCATCGGGTTCAGCTCCGCCGTGCCGTTGCCGTTGATGTCCCAGCGGAGCAACATCGCGTTGTCCTCATGGACGGTGTTGTGGCAGTGCTCCATGTAGGTGCCCGAGAAGTCGCGGAACTGCAGGCTGATCGACAGCGTGCCCGCGGCCCTGAGCCGATAGACGTCCTTGCGGCCGCGCTCGGCCATCGGCACGTTGGCGATGTTGCCGTCGCGGTCGAGGATCTGTCCCTCTTCGAAGTGGATGTGGATGGGGTGGTCCCAGCCGCCGCCGCCGTTGTTCAGATGCCAGATCTCGCGCGTGCCCATCTTCGGCGCCGCCGAGATGCGCGCGTAGTCCGCCGCCAGGGTGCCCATCCCGTTGGTCGCGATGCCCCACGGTGAGCCGCTCTCGGCCGCGGTCGAACCGGTGGTGGTGGCACTCGCCCCGCGATTGAATTCGAAGGTGCGCTCGGCCGATACCGGCAGCTGCGAATGATCCGGATTCGGGATCAAAAACGGCGATGCCGGCCACTGCGAGGTGGGGACGGTCGACGACGAGGGATACGTCTCCGAGTAGCCCGGAACGAAGCTCTTGTCCGGCGCGGACAGCGGCCGCACGACGCGGAACTCGAGGAAGCGGCCGACGCAGGGATCGTGCGACGCGCCCGACAGCGCCTGGCCGACGGTGAGGTCCGCCGCCGGCAGCTTGCCGTCCTGGTGCTCGCAGCAGTTGACGAGATGGAGCTTGCTGCCCATCGTGAACTTCGAGAAGTCGATCACGATGTCGTAGCGTTCCGCGATGCCCTGCTGGTCGAGCATCATCAGCTTGACCGCGCGCGGCAGCAGGTTGCCGTCGTTGGCGATCTGGTACATCGGCTGGGCGGTGCCCGAGGCATTGGCCAGCGCGAGCTTGAAGAACCGCGACACGCTGGCGTTCAGGATGCGGAAGCGGTACTTGCGCGGCTCGACCTCGAAGTACGGCCGGTAGGCGAGGTTGGCGGTCATCACGTCCCCGATGAAGCCGTCGAACTGGAAGATGTCCATCGCCAGCTGGCCGCTCTGGTCGAACGCCTTGTCGGCGAGCATCAGGTTGACGTCGTAGTCCAGGTTGCCCCAGCTCTTGCCCGTCTTGGCCGCCTGTCCGCTCGGCAGCCGCAGGTTGACGCCGTCGTTGACGTCTTCCGCGCCGCGATCGAGGCCGCTGTAGATGTTGAACATCCCGGCGTTGCCCTTGTAGACGTTCTGCGAGGTGAAGCTGAACATGTGATCGTGGAACCAGTGCGTGCTCATCGTCTCGTGCCAGTCGCCGGGCACGTTGACCAGGCCGCCCGCGTCAGTCGGCGACGACGCCAGCCGGTCGGTCGCGCCGGTGTTCATCGAGGTGAAGCCGGCGAGCAGGATCGGGTAGTGATAGTCGTAGAACTGGTTCGGGAAGAAGAACGCGCCGGTGAAGCCGTCGTTCTCCGCGCCGTGATGGCCGTTGTGCTCGTGCGTCGAGATCGTATGGCGGCCGAACCCGTTGTTCTGCGTCATGTCGCACGGCAGATTGTTGTGATGCCGCATCAGGATCGGTTCGCCGTAGCGGCCGATCAGCAGCTTCGGGGGGATCGTGCCGTTGAACGTCCACACCGAGTTGTCGAACTGCGTCGGCATCATCGGGTGGAACTTGAGGTCCATCGCTGACGCGGCGTTGATGCCCGAGTTCAGCTTCGACGCGACGCCGGGGTTATAGGCGTGGTTGGTCGACGCGCAGCCCTGCGTCACGTCGACGGCGACGCGCGGCTTGTTCGTTTCCCACCGCTGGTGCGCCCACATGTCCCCCGGCGGACGCCCTTCGATCGGCCCCCAGCCGCCGCCGAGCGCCGGGTCGACCGCCTGCGCGGTCTGATTCGACAGCTTGGTCGGAATCGGATCGAGCGGCATCATCGCCGGATCGTTCGAATCGATGTCGATCGGCCGCCGCGGCAGCACGTCGAAGCGCGGCATCGCCTGGCTGAACGGCGTGGCGCCGAACAGCGGGCTCGGCGGCAGGCCGGTCGGGATCCCCGGACCGCCCGGTGTCTGCGCCAGCAGGTTCGGCATGAACGGGTTGAGGCCCCGGATCGGCGCCATGATGCCGGCGCCGGTGAACAGGCCGAGCTTGATCAGGTCGCGCCGGGATACCTGACCATGCGACAGCGCCTTCAGAATGCCGCGCCGCTCGTCCTGGGCGTGGCGCGCCGCGTTCATCTGCGGCCGCGACGTGTTCCACGGTAGATAGATTCGTCTCATCGCTCTTCTCCTTCTCTTGTCTCTTGCGCCTTTTAGGGGCGAATGGTGACGGGCACGGTGATGATCGCGCCGAGGTCGGACCGGACCGTGACCTCCGCCGGCGCAGGGTTGACTCCAACTTCTGTGAACGTGCGGTCGCCCGCAGGCGCGGGGATGCCGACCGCGATCGGCAGCGCCGGGCCCATGTCGCCGAAGCCGAGCACGGTCAGCACGGCGGCGGGGTCGCTGGTGGTCGCGTTGACGTCGAGGCGCGAGCGTCTGACGCGCCAGGTCGCGGCGACCCCGGTCAGCGTGTCGCTCGGCGTCGGGTTCTTCACGACGGTGATGTGCATCGTCGCCGACGAGGTGCCGCAGGTGCCCGCGATCGAGAACTCACTGCAGTTGGTGACGTCGACCCTGAAGGTCAGCACCGTGTTGTCCGCGATGTTGCGGCCGGTCGCCAGCTTGTCGATCAGGAAGGACTGATCCGGCGTCGGCTGCGGGGTGAACGCCGCCGCGGCCGCGATCCGCTCCGTCGGCGGTGCCGGCAGCGTCGGATTCACGGTCGACACCTGCGACCAGGTGAAGGTCAGCGGCAGCACCGTGGGGACCGTCGTGTCGCGGCTGTTGCCGGCGTTGATCGTGACGCGGTCGCCGCGCTTCGCGGTCTGATCCGGACCCGCGTCGGCGATCGGCGTATAGATCGCCGAGGAGCCGTCCGCCGGGCAGCTCGGCGTGACCGGCGCCACCGCGCCGGGCCATGGCGCGAGCTGGCCGAGACGGACCGCCGGGTTCGCCGGATAGGGACCCGAGCCGTGCGCGAGGAACGGGAAGTCCTGGAAGTTGCTCGGGACCGGCGCGCTGCCGACGCCGAGGTTTTCCGGGAAGATGAAATCGAAGTTCGGCGCGGTGTAGACACCCGCGGCGAGGCCGTTCGGCGTCTTCATGTCGCCGGTGTTCCAGTCCATGTAGGCGCCGTTGCCGGTGGTCGCGCGCAGCATCCGCGTCGGCGGCAGGAATGGCGCGTCGTCGCTCGGACGCCAGCGCCAGCGGCCGGCGACAGCGCCGATGCCGCGGCCCGGCGCGCCGGCCGCCAGCACTCCCGGATCGACCGAGACCATCGCGTAGAAGCGCTCGCTCTCCGTCGCGGTGCAGGGGTCGACGTCGATCGCCGACAGCATCACGAAGCTCGAGGGATCGGTGGTGAACCCTTCGATGCGCGTGCGGACGGCCGCCTCCTGCGGCAGGTTCGGATCGGGCCGGCCGCCGACGCCGAGCAGCATGACGTCGATCGCGGTGTAGGCCGGCTGCGCGCCGGCCTGCGTGAACAGGCCGATGTTGGCGATCACGCCCCACGCCGAAATATACGGACCCTTGGCGTCGATGGTCAGGCTGCCGTTGTAGTCGACGAAGTCGCCGACTTCGAACGGCGCCATCCGGAGCGAGTCGGTGCCGTTGCTGACGAAGTCCCCCGGCACCAGGCCGAACTGGTACCAGAGCGGCGGATAGTCGGTGGTGAAGATCGTCAGGTAGTTGCCGTCCGGTCCCTTCGGGCGGTTGATCTGCGGGCACAGCGGGTCGTCCTGGACCGTCGGATCGGTGCGCGGGATGCACATCGGGTACGCCGTCTCCGACCGGACGGTCGGATTGTCCTCGTCGATCGTGAAGCGGGCATCGTCGGTGCGGACGCGGCCGAACTTGCCGGCCGGGTCGTTGATCACGACGCGCGCACCGGTGGTGGCGTCGCCGATCGTGCCGCCGACGCGCAGCTCACCGGTGGCGTAGTCGATGTAGTTGATGAAGCCCGCGCCAGCGTTGGCCGACTGCTGCGAGACGAACATCAACCCGGCGATGTACTGGTTGCCCACGCGGTTGCCCTGGATGCGCACCTCGTAGGTCGTGTACGGCGCCGGCACATCGGACTTGGCCAGGCCGCTCTGGGCCTGACCCGAGGGGCCCGAGCCCATGCCGTAGGGCACGGGCGCCTGTGTGAACACCTCCTGCCAGGTCAGCGCGAACGCCGGCATCTGCAGGAGGGTGTTGGCGGGGACGGTGATCACGGTGCCGTTCACCGTGATCGTGCCGCCGCCGGAGAAGCCGTCGTCGGCGGGCGTCAGCGTTGCCGCGTCGACGAAGCCGACGATGTCGAACGGGGACACCGTCTGGAACGTGGGGGCCTGTGCGTGCGGGCCGGCGTTGGCCCAGCCCACGAGGGCGAGAATCACCAGCGCCGTTCGGCCGAATCTCGATCGCATCACAACTAATCTCCTTGGCAGCTCGGAATCACTTCGGATTACTTCGGCGAGAACGGCAGAATCGGCGTGGCCAGGCCAGCCGCGCCGACCGCGGGCAGCACCACGTACTCGTCGACGGCCTTGCCGTTCGAGAGCACCAGCGTCGTGTTGTCGCCCTTGGCGCCGTGCGGCACTTTCAGCGACGGGTGATCGAACGGCGCCTTCTCGTAGCGGACGCGGTCGTCGGTCAGCGATTTGAGGAAGGCGACGAGCGCCGCCTTCTCGGCGTCGGTGAAGCCGAGGCGGAGGACGTCGGTGTCGAGGTTGCTGCCGCCATCCGGCCCGAAGCCGCTGCTGTCGCCGCCGGCGACGCTGCGGACGTTGCCGCCGCGGCTGTAGAAGTCGACGACCTGTTCGAGCGTCGCGTAGCCGCCGTTGTGGAAGTAGGGGCCGGTCAGCTCGATGTTGCGCAGCGTCGGCGTCTTGAACGAGCCGTCGACCGCGTCGCGGAACTTCGGATCGCTGATCACCATGCAGCCGTCGATGATCTGGTAGCTGCACGGGTTGAGGCTGTGCGACATCGCGTCAGGCGCGGGGACGCCGGCGAGCTGCTGTTTGAGCTGGCGCGAGAACGACAGCGGGTTTTTCCACGGATCGAGGCCGCCGACGCCGACGTCGTTCTTGGCCGGCGTCACGCCGATGTTGTAGAAGCCGTTGTCGTAGATCGCGATCTGGTGATCGCCCATCAGCATGTTCTCGATCGGGCCGTCGCCGGCGAACGAGTCGGCGCCGCTGCCGAGCACCATGCGGGTCGAGGCGCCGGTGAACTCCGCCCCTTTGTGGCAGTTGACGCAGCGGCCGCGGTCGCCGCTGAAAATCGCCAGCCCCTGCTGTTCCTGCGGCGTCAGCTGCGTCCGGTCGCCGGCGGCATACCGATCGAACCGGCTGTCGTCGGAGATCAGCGTCGCTTCGTAGAGCTGGATGGCGAGGCCCCAGAACAGCGAGAAGTTGGCCTCGATCTGGCGGTCGTTCCTTGCCGTGCTGGCCCTGAAGGTGGCGTCCGGCACCTGCCAGAACTCCGGCCAGAACGCGGCCTTGATCATCGTTTCGTAGTTGGCGATGTTCAGGCCGAGGCCGAGCGGGTTGCGGTACTTCCCGAGCACGCTGTCGGTCGCCGACACGCTCTGGTTCAGCAGCGGCCGCGTCGAGAGCAGCTTGTGGCCGAGATCGGAGAAGGCGCGGCCCGCTCCCGACATCTCGAAGCCGCTCAGCGCCGGACCGACCGCCTGCGACGCGGCGCTCGCGTACGGGATGCGGACAATCGCAGGTACCGCGCGCTGGACCTGGGTGCCGTTCGCGTCCGCGTACCAGTCGTCCAC
>JAOBWF010000261.1 GCA_025463215.1 Acidobacteriota bacterium
GCTGCTCGGCCTCTACGATAACGACGGCCGCCTGCATCACGTCGGCGTGACTTCGTCGTTCACGATGGCGAAACGGCGGGAGCTGGCGGCAGAGCTCGCGCCGCTGCGCGCGCGCGCGATGGAGAACCATCCGTGGCGGGAATGGGCGGAAGCGTCCGGCGCCGAGATGACGCGGATGCCCGGCGGCCAGAGCCGCTGGAGCGCCGGCAAGGATCTGTCGTGGGAGCCGCTGCGGATCGAGCGCGTCTGCGAGGTCAAGTACGACCACATGCAGGGCGACCGATTTCGCCACGCCGCGGTGTTCCAGCGCTGGCGCAGCGATCGCAAGCCCGAGAGCTGCCGCTACGACCAGCTCGAGGTCACGGCGCCTTTCGAGCTTTCGAAGGTCTTCGGCGCGCGGTAGGCCGAGCCACGGGCCCCTGCCCTGATCGAGCCGAAGGATTCTCGGCGGCGCGGACGGCGGTTCCCCACTCGTCAGGCGTGTCGTCGGGATCGAGCGGCTCCTGGGCGGGGCGCAGCGGCTCCGGCACGTGCTGCAGGTTGATCCGGGTGCGCGTCCAGGTCTTGAAGCGCCCCCGCATCGCATCGACGAGGACATCCGCCGGCTGCAGGTGCGCCGCCGCGTCGGGATGACGGACCTTCCAGCGTTCGACACCCGCGAGTGCGTCCTCTTTCTTCGGCGCGCGGCCGATCTCGATCAGCGGGTGCTTGCGCCGTCGCTCCTCGAGGGTGGGCGGCGCCGTGGATGGCCGCCGCCGCTTCGACGGCTGCACGCGCGCCGGCTCGCCCTCCTGCTTCTTGTAGTGCGGCGGCCACGGCGCGTCCCCCTGTCCGTCGCGCTCCTGCTGCGCCGACAGCTCGATCAGCGTCTCGAGCGAGCACGGATGCTCGTCGATCGCCGCGTGCCGATCCCCGATCGCCGCGAACCGCGCCGGCATCGTCTGCAGCGTGAAGTCGGCGGGGTCACAGTCGTCGATCTCGTCCCACGTCAGCGGCGCCGAGACGCGTGCATCCGCGGTCGGCCGCACCGAGTACGCGCTGGCGATGGTGCGGTCTTTCGCGTTCTGGTTGTAGTCGAGGAACACGCCGTGGCGTTCTTCCTTCCACCACTTGCTGGTCGCGAGACCCGGCGCCCGGCGTTCGACTTCGCGCGCGAACGCGAGCGCCGAGCGCCGGACGATGTCGAAGGTCCAGCGCGGCTGGATGCGGACGTAGACGTGGATGCCGCGCGAGCCGGACGTTTTCGGCCAGCCGACGAGTCCGAGATCGTCGAGCGTCGCGCGCACCACTTTCGCGACGTCGCGGATCTGCGGCCACCCGATGCCGGGCACCGGATCGAGATCGATCCGGAGTTCGTCCGGGTGATCCAGATCGTCGGCGCGGACGGGGTGGGGATGCAGCTCGAGGCACGCGAGGTTCGCCATCCAGATCAGCGTCGCGGCGTCGCGCGGCACGACTTCTTCGGCCGTGCGGCCGGAGGGAAAGCTGAGCGACACGACCTCGATCCACGGCAGGCGCGACTCGGGCGCCCGTTTCTGGAAGAAGAACTCGCCGCCGACCCCGTTGGGATAGCGCACGAGGACGTTCGGCCGTCCGCCGGCGCCGCGCAAGGCGCCGTCCGCGACCGAGAGGTAGTAGCGCGCCAGATCGAGCTTGGTGTGGCCGGTCCCGGGGAACAGCACCTTCGCCGGGTTGGAGATCGCCACCTCGCGTCCGGCAGCGGTCAGAGTCTCATGTTCGGGCTTGGTCATGGGTCAGATCTCGATTTTCGCGCGTCATCCAATCATGACGCGACAAAATTGAGATCTGGCCCATCCCGTGTCGATTCGGAGCCTGGCCGATCGACAATGTGACGGACTGTCAGGAAGGGGTGTATCGATGAGCGGTGTACGCGTATTGGTAGGCACTCGCAAGGGGGCGTTCGTCATGACGGCGGACGGCTCGCGCAAGGACTGGGACATCAGCGGGCCGTTTTTCGGCGGCTGGGAGCTGTATCACCTCAAGGGTTCGCCGGCGAACCCGAACCGCCTCTATGCGTCGCAAGGCACCGGCTGGTTCGGCCAGCTGATGCAGCGGTCCGATGACGGCGGCAAGACCTGGGAGCCGGTCGGCAACAAGTTCGAATATGCCACCGTGCCCGGCACGCATCAGTGGTACGACGGCACGCCGCACCCGTGGGAGTTCAAGCGCGTGTGGCACATCGAGCCGTCGCTGACCGATCCGGACACGGTCTACGCCGGCGTCGAGGACGCTGCGCTGTTCAAGACCGTCGACGGCGGCCAGTCGTGGCAGGAACTGCAGGGGCTGCGCGAGCACGGCTCGGGCTCGCGCTGGGCGCCGGGCGCCGGCGGCTTGTGTCTGCACACCATCGTCCTGGATCCATCGAACCCGGAGCGGATGTTCATCGCCATCTCCGCGGCCGGCGCGTTCCGCACCGACGACGGCGGCAAGACGTGGACGCCGATCAACCAGGGCCTGCGCTCATCGCACATTCCCGACCCGAAGGCGGACGTCGGCCATTGCGTCCACCGCATCGCGATGCACCGCTCGCGGCCGAACACGCTGTTCATGCAGAAGCATTGGGACGTCATGCGCACCGACGATGGCGGCGATTCGTGGCGCGAGGTGAGCGGCAATCTGCCGACCGACTTCGGCTTTCCGATTGACGTCCATGCGCACGAACCGGAAACCATCTACGTCGTCCCGATCAAGAGCGACTCGGAGCACTATCCGCCCGACGGCAAGCTGCGCGTGTATCGCAGCCGTACCGGCGGCGACGAATGGGAGCCGCTGACCGACGGCCTGCCGCAGCGCGACTGCTACGTCAACGTGCTGCGCGACGCGATGGCGGTCGACGCGCTGGACTCCTGCGGCATCTACTTCGGCACCACCGGCGGCCAGGTCTACGCGTCGCCCGACGGCGGCGATCACTGGTCGGCGATCGCGCGCGATCTCCCGGCGGTACTGTCGGTGGAGGTGCAGACGCTTGGTAATCCGTAAGTGGAGCGGAGGCGAACTGTGACGATTCGGGTGGAACTGCCCGCGCACCTGCGCACGCTGGCACGTGTCGGCGGCGAAGTGCCGATCGAGGTCGACGGGCCGATCACGCAGCGCTCGGTCCTCGACGCGCTGGAGTCGGCGTATCCCGTGCTGCGCGGCACGATCCGCGATCACGGCACGCTGAAGCGGCGCGCCTTCCTGCGCTACTTCGCGTGCGAACAGGATCTGTCGCACGAGCCGCCCGATGCGCCGCTGCCCGAGGCGGTCGCGCGCGGCACCGAGCCGTTTCTGGTGATCGGCGCGCTCGCCGGCGGGTAGGCGGCGAGCCGGAGTGCTCGCCGCCTCCTCGCAGCGGGGGTTGGTGCGGCTTGCGACACTCAACGGCTCGTGCGCCGACGCGAGGCCATGGTGTCCATGCGACGCGCGATCTGGAGGATTGGCTACAATCCGCTGGAGGAAGGACGCGCAATGAGAGGATTCGTCTTCGGCGTGGTCACGACGATGCTCGTGATCGCAGGTGGTGTCGTCGCGGTGTCGCAGTTCGGTCTGTATCCGATCGGGGCCGACAACCCGCCAGGCTCACTCGAGCGGGCGCTGGCGGGCGGGGCGATGGACCACTACGCGGAGAAGCACAAGCCCGCAGGGGACAATCCTGCCCAGGTCACTCCCGCCACTCTGATGGAAGGTGCCAAGGAATACGAGGAGCACTGCGCGTTCTGTCATGGCGGTGCGAAGGCGAGGATCAGCCCGCTGCAGAACAAGTTCAATCCACCGACGCCGCAATTGATCAACCGCGTTCCGCACGACGACGACGCGTGGCTTTTCTGGGTGACCAAGCATGGCGTCCGGATGACGGGGATGCCGGCATGGGACGGCATCCTGTCTGACGACGAGATGTGGAAGATCATCGCCTTCATCAAGCACAGCGACAAGCTGCCGCCGGACGTGCAGTCAGCGTGGCAGAGAGCGGCGGCAACGCCTGGCGAGATCGGAGAGCACACGCCCGAGCAGCACGAGCACGTGCCGGCAAAGGCTCCTGGACAACGCTAGTCGCACGTTTTCAGGGCGGCCGTGCGACGCGATCGGAGGGGGATGGACGGCGCGTCCGCGCCGCGTTATCATTGGGATTCGCCGTTCGCGACCTCTTCTAGTGTGGGCCTGTAGCGCAGTTGGGAGCGCGCATGAATGGCATTCATGAGGTCACCGGTTCGATCCCGGTCAGGTCCAC
>JAOBWF010000298.1 GCA_025463215.1 Acidobacteriota bacterium
CGCCCGCCGACAGCGTGAAATACTCGCCGCTGATCTTGTCGAAGCCGCGCACGTCGCCTAACTCGGTTGGCTGCCTGATCACGGCCCCTGGAATTTCCATCCTGACGTCGACGCTGTCCTTCGCCACCCGCATCTCGCCCTCCCTCTTTGCCTGCGTTCACCGACTAGACCGATCGGTCTAGAGCGGTATCATACACCGTAACGGAACGCGATCAATCGGACCGCGGCGATCGCCGGTGGGCGACATAAAAAAAGGCCGGCGCGCGGGCGCCGGCCTGTTCGTTCGAATCCGAGAGCGCGGGTCTTACTGCTGCAGAGTGGTCGCCGTCGCGGTCGCCTTGCGCTTGTCCTGCTCGATCTTGAAATCCTCGTCCTTCATGTAGACGATGTTGATCCACGCGTGGGCCATTTCGTCCACCGTGCGATCGCCCCAGCCGACCCACTGGTTCGGATCGGGGTTGCTCTTCTTCGCGACCGTGTTGTCGTGCCACGCGGTGACCTTGAGGATCGTCCCCTTCGGCAGCAGCGGCGCCGCATCGTCGGCGTAGACGTAGGTCGTCATCCAGTTGAAGTTGAAGTCGCTGACCAGGCTGATGACCTGCTTCTGCCCGCTCGGCAGGATCGCCTCGACCATCATCGCCTTGCCGCGCAGGTGCATGTGCGGCTGGAAGCTCTCGATGCGGGCCGCCTCGCGGAGCACGGTGAAGCCTTCGGCAATCGACAGCGTGTTCGGACGGATGTCCATGGTGCCGAGCGCGGCGGGCACGAGCGACAGCGAGGTGCGGAACTTCGGCTCCTGCCCCTTCGGGTAGAAGTAGATGCCCATCTCGACCTTGCTGGTGATCTCTTCACCCGCCTGGGAATAGTGAATGTCCCAGTGGAACTTGGAACCGGGGAGCAGCAGCTTGCCGGTGTCGGGGCGCATCATCTCGCCCTGCTTGCCGACCGCCCACTCCATGAACGGCGCGGGCAGGCCGGTGGACGCCGGCGCGCCCGGCTCGGTCTGTTCGAGATACGCGATCGCGTGATGCGTGATCTTGCGGCCCGGCAGCGTCTCCGGCCGGATTTCGATGGCGCGCACCCAGCGCGGCTCGGTGATGCCCGACGGCGTCACGCGCTTGTCCCACGCGTCCTGCGACACCTTGGGCATCGTGAAGTCGTACGACTTGATGATCAGGTCGGGTTCCTTCTGCCCGAACATGGGCGCGAAGTTCCAGCCCTGATCGTCGGGCCAGTGCTTGGCGGCCGGCATGTCCTTCGGATCGCCCTGCGGCGCGCCGGCGTCGACCCACTTGACGATGGTGTCGAGCTGCTCGTCGGTGAGCGAGCGATCGTTCTTGAACTTCTGGATGCCGACCGTGCGGTCGATCTGCCACGGCGGCATCTGGCGATCGGCGACGCGCGCCTTGATCGAGCGCGCCCACGGCCGCGCCTCGGCGAAGGTCATGAGCGACATCGGCGCCATCGAGTCGGGCCGGTGACATGCCTCGCACTTGTCCTGGAAGATTGGCGCGATGTCCTTGGTGAACGTCGGCGTCTCCGGCGCGTCCGCGGCGGCCGCCGCTCCCGGCAGCGTCAGCGCCACGCCCAGCGTCCACGCTCCGACGGCGATGTTGGTCACTAGCCTCATGTGGTGTTCCCTCTCCCTTATTCTACGGCCGGACGGTGACTTTTACGTAGGTATTGGTCCAGCAGCACTGAAAGCCGGCGCCGCCTTCTCCCGACTCGTCGTTGGCCTGCACGCGAAGCAAATAGTCGCCGGGGGTGTCGAACGTCGCGTTGGCGGTGATCCGTTCGCCCTGCGTGCTGGCGGGAATGCGCGGCTTGTCGAACGTCACCTTCCCCGGTCCGCGAAACTTGTGCAGGGAGATGGTCGCGACCTTGGCGACGGCCCCGCGGAACGCCGCGGCCCCAGGCACCTCGACCTCGTTCGGCGACTTGGGGTCCTCGACCCAGACGCTGATCGCAACCGGCTGCTGCACGGTACCGGTCAACGTCGCGGCCGTGGCCACCGGCGGTCCGGTGAATTTCGGGCCGCCTTCCGAAAACGCGAGCACCGGCGGCTTGTTGTGCATCCCCAGTTCCTCGAACGGGCTGATCGGGTAGCCCTTGTTCAAGGTCAGCGGAATGGAATTGGTCTCGCCGTTGGCCGCAATCGTCCAGGTGAGGGCTTTGGTGCCGAAGTCCTTCGGCACCTTGATCACGAACACGCCCCACTGCCGGCCGATCTCGAAGTGCGTCGGCTGGCCCTGATCGGCAGGGCCCGGCTCGACGCGGTTGTTCGGCCCGACCGGGATATCCAGTGCCTCTTTCGTGTTCCGGTTGTAATAGCCGAGCAGCATGCTGAAGCTGCCGTCCTGGTTCTCGTACCAGCCTTCGTAGGCCGGGGTGATGCTCGCGCCGCGCTCGCGCTGCGGCTCGAGCGGCAGCACCTTCGGCGGCGCCTGCGCCGCGCCGGCAGCGACCCACGTGGCAACGGCGGCGAGGATCGCGGCGGGCACGAAGCGGCCTCTGATAAACAATGCGGTGCTCATAATTGGTTAGGAGTGCTTACATTCTACCAGATCAGCCGGCCGCGGCCGGCTTCGGTTTCACGGCATTAGGCAGCGCCAGCCGGTTGTCCTTCGTGACATAGCTGATCTGCAGGTTGAACCCATTCGGCGTGGCCGTATGGTAGCTCTTGAACGCCGCCGTGTGAATCTCGTCCGGAACCCACGTCCCGTCCGGCGCCCGATGCCGGCTCGACGTGTCGACTTGCGCGCGCAGGCCGCGCTTCTCGAGCGCGTCCTTGACCCCGTCGGTATCCCAGGGCGAGATGCCGAAGGAAATGTGATCGATCTGTCCGGCCGCGCGCCGTGCCGGCCCCTTCCCGAGGTCCGGGTCGAGCGGATTGCCGCCGCGGACAATGATGTCGCCCACGTCGCCGATCAGCAGCTCGTTCTGGCTGCCTTCGTCGTAGGTCGGCGTCCAGCCGAGAAGACCCGCGTAGAACGACGCGCTCGCCTTGTAGTTGCTGGCGTTGAACGAAAAGTGATCGAGCCATACCGTCTTCCACCCGGTCGCCTCGAACGGCAGCGGCTCGGCGAGCGTCGCGGCCGGCGCGGTCTTCCGGCTCTTCACCAGGCCGTTGCCGTTGCCGATCTGCACATCCCAGCCATCGGGGTCCTTGACGTGGAAGCTCTCGAACCCTTTGCCGTCGTTGTCGGCGATCGGCGTCAGCCCGCGCTTGCGCAACTCGCTTTCGACCGTCTTCGCGTTCCAGCGATCGATCACGAACGCGAACGACTCGACGACGACGCGGGCCGGCTCGGCGCGGCCGCGTCCGCCGCCGGCCGCCGTTTCGAACGAGCTGGCCGGCGCCGATTTGAAGATTGCGGATCCCCAGTCGCTCATGTCGAGCACCGCCTGCGTGCCATCGTCGCTGCGCAGTTTCCACCCCATGAGCGCGATGTAGAACGCGGCTTCCTTGCGATAGTCGGCGGCGCGGAAGGTGACGTGATCGAGCGCGACGGTCTTCCAGCCGGTCGGCGCGAAGATCGGCGCGATCGCGGTGGTGTTGCACGCCGGCGTGCCGAACGTCAGCATGCAGCGGCCTTGTCCCGACAACGACAGCGGCGCACCGACCGCGGCGAACCCGAGTGTCTGCAGCACGGTGCGGCGTGAGATCGCCATCGGTCAGCCGCCGATCCGCGCGTAGCCGCGCATCTGCAGGTTGACCATCGTCGTCATCGCCCAGAGATCGACCTGGACGTCGGGCAGTACGTCCTTGGGATCGAGCTTCTTGCCGAGCAGCCCCTGTCCGCAGACGCGGAGCTCGACGCCTGCCTGTTTCAGTTCGTGGAGCAACGCGATGTTCGGATTACTCGCGCCGTTGTGGCGCGCCTTGTACACCTCGTTGGCGAGCACGGCGTCGCCGCCGCCCTGATGGAACACCGCGGCGATGTGGCGATGGCCAACGGGTACGCCGTTGTGGGCGAGCGTGTTCAGATACAGCCCGATGGTCTTCAGCATGGGGTGAATCTCTTCGGGCTTCGTGACGGCCGCCACGGAGAACACGACCTTGTAGTCGACGTTCGGATCCGGCAGTTCGTGCGCGTTGGGAATGTCCTTGGCCACCGCCTGACTGGGGACCGGCAGCGCCGCTGCCGTCTGGGTCCACGCCTTGGCCGAGTAACCGACGCACACACCGGCGACGAGCGCACCCGCGACGATTGAGGTTCTCATCATGGCGGTAGGATACCCTCAAGTCGGCGCCGAAACCGCAAACTTGCGAGTCGGACGCGCGGGCACGGGCTGGCCGTGCCGGCGATCAGCCTCTGCTCCCGATCGGGTCGCCTGCGGTATCAGCCGATTGGCCGCCGACCGGACGCTCAGATACAGGCCGCACACGGGCAACGGATTGCGGACCACGCCCTGACCGGAGGGGGCTCCCGATCGATTCTGGCAATGGGCGCGGGACAGGTCACGTTCACCAGCCGACAACGCCGAGGAGCAGTCGCTGCCACGCCGGGGCGAGGAGTGTTTTCAGTCCGACATCGGCGAGCAGCCCGGCGCACGCCCACCGCAGCAGTGTTCGCGCGGCGAGACGATCGACGCGGAATTTTCCGACCCGCGACAGCACGGGCGTCGACAGCACGACGCCGATCACCACGAAGCTGATTACGCGGATCACCGCCCAGGGGTGCCAGCCGAGGATCATCGTCAGCGCGGGACGGCGGCTGGTCGCCGCGAGCACGCCGACGTAGTGCCCCATGTAATTCATCAGCACCGCGCCCATCGGCATTGCCGCGGCGCCGCCGGTGGCGAGTGCGAGCGCCGAAAAAAGGACGGCGTGCCCCGCCTGCTGCGGGATGAACTGCGACGGCGTGCTCTCCGCTCCCTCGCCGGTCAGCACCCACGCGAACATTTCTTTTTGGTACGCCTCGCCGCGAACGAACAGCGTTCCCGTCCGGGCCGGCAGCGCGTACGACAGCAGTGTCGCCGCGATCCCCATCGTCAGCGCCCAGAGGAGCATGCGCGCGACCGCGAGACGCAGGTCCCCGCGCTTGAGCGCGAGGACCATGAACGGGACGCTGGCGAGGGCGTTGAGAATCGGCAGCAGGATCGGGACGCCGATCAACCAGCCCGCGGCGTAGGACGCCACGGTGGTCGCGACGATCGCGAACGGGATCACCCAGAGAGTGTAGCGCGGGCCTTCAGACGCCAGCGCTCGTCAGGATCACGCCGGCAGCGTCAGCACGCCGAAATGCTGCTGATAGCGGGTCTTGAATTCCTCCCACGTGTACGCGTGACTCAGGCCCCCCATGTGCTCGAGCGCGTAGGTCGCGGCGACGCTGCCCATCCGCGCGCAGGTTTCGTAGGGCAGGCCGAGCGACATGCCGCGCATCAACCCGCCGCGGAACGCGTCGCCGACGCCGGTCGGATCGACGATGCGCGACGGCGTCACCGCGGGCACGTCCACCTGCCCGCCCGGGGTGATCACCGAGGAGCCGTGCTCGCCCTTGGTCACGATCAGCGTCTTGGCGACGACGAGAATGTCCTTCTCGCTCATGCCGGTCTTCTGGCGCAGCAGCTCGAGCTCGTAGTCGTTGACGATGACGATGGTCGCGCCGTTGATGCCGGCGCGGAGCTGATCGCCTTCCATCCGGGCGCACTGCTGGCCCGGATCGAAGATGAACGGGATACGGAGCGTGCGGCACTCCTCGGCGTACTGCACCATCGCGTCCGGGTCGTTCGGCGAGATGATCGCCAGGCTGCAGTCCCTGACCTCGCGAAACGACAACTGCCCCGCGTCGGCCATCGCGCCGGTGTAGAACGACGCAATCTGGTTGTTCTCGGTGTCGGTGCTGCAGAAGAACGAGGCGCAGAACTTGCCGGGGATCTGGCGGGCGTGCACCGTGTCGATGCCGGCGGCGTCGAGCCACTGCCGGTACTCGCCGAAATCTTCGCCGGCGGTCGCCATCAGCAGCGGCCGCTCGCCGAGCAGCG
Organism: Acidobacteriota bacterium; assembly: GCA_025463215.1. Classification (GTDB taxonomy): domain Bacteria; phylum Acidobacteriota; class Vicinamibacteria; order Vicinamibacterales; family CAVVIG01; genus CAVQFC01. Next base: position 5,989 of record JAOBWF010000298.1, read on the forward strand.
CGAGCGTGTAGGCGATGTTCGGGGCACAGCCGCCGCGCCGCTTGTCCATCGTGTCGACGAGAAAACTCAGGCTGACCCGGTTCATGTGCTCGGGCAGGAAGTGCTCGGTGAACTTGCCCGGAAAGTGCATCAGGTAATCGAACGCAATCGAGCCGGTCACGACAATACTCATAGGTTCTCAGGGGGCGCAGGGTGGGGTGCTCGGGGTTCTGAGGGTTCTCAGGGTTCTGTGGGTTCTCAGGGTGCTCTAGGTGCTCAGGTGCTCAGACTGCGCAACGTCGTGGTTCGCTTTGTGCTTGAGCTCTCGCATGGGAGTTCGACGCTTC
>JAOBWF010000309.1 GCA_025463215.1 Acidobacteriota bacterium
CGTTGACCGCGAGGCGGTGGAGCCAGGTCGAGAACGCCGACTCGCCGCGGAACTGCCCCAGCTTCTGCCACGTCCGCACGAAGATGTCTTGCGTGACCTCGTCGGCCTCCTGCGTGCTGAGCATCCGCCGCGTCAGGCTGTGAATCCGCGCCACGTGCGTCCGGTAGAGCCGCTCGAAGGCGGACTGGTCCCCGCCGGCCGCCAGGGCCACATCGCTCTCGAGACCGGTGCCGGCCTGGGTTTCGCCGCTCAGCGTCATCGCCGCCGCTATCGCCACAATCTGCCCACTTACAACAGCTTGGACGGGCTCAGGTTACAGGAAGGTTGTCAGGGCAGGATAGGCAGGAACAGTCCATGGCTGATGGCTATGGGCGCTGATGGCATAGGGCCGATGGACGTCCATCAACCCTGTGCCATTCGCCCTCAGCCATTAGCCATGACCGGCATCGATCGAAACCGGCGTCTGCGCTTTCGGCGTCCGGCCGGTCAGACGCTTCAGCGAGGCCATCGGTGACCATTCTCGTAAGTCGTCGAAGTAGGAGTAGACGACCGGCGTCACCAGGAGCGTCAGCAGCAGGCAGAGCACCTGGCCGCCGAGAATCGTCACCGCCATCGACGCGCGCGATCCCGCGCCAGCGCCTTTGCCGAAGGCAATCGGGATCATGCCGGCGACGATCGCGATCGTCGTCATCAGGATCGGCCGCAGCCGCACGTGGTTCGACACGATCAGCGCTTCGTGCCGATCCATGCCCTGCTCCCGCAGGGTGTTGGTGTAGTCGACCTGGAGGATCGAATTCTTCTTCACGACCCCGAACAGCATCATCAGGCCGATCGCGCTGTAGACGTTGATCGTCATGCCGAATGCCATCAGCGCGAGCAGGCCGGCCGGCAGACTCAGCGGCAGGGCGGTCATGATCGTCAGCGGGTGGACAAAGCTGTTGAACTGCGACGCCAGCACCATGTAGATGAAGATGACGGCGAGCACGATCGCGATCGTGAAATTGCTCGACGCTTCCGCCAGGGTCCGGGCGCTGCCGCCGAACACCGCCTGGTAGCCGGACTTCAGGTGCAGCTCGTCGACCTTGACGCGCGCGTTCGCCAGCACTTCGCCGAGCGGCACGCCCTGGAGATTGGCGTTCACCGAGATCTGCCGCTGCCGGTTGTAGCGGTCGATCGATGCGGGGCCGACGTCGCTCTTCAGCTGCGCGACGTCGCTGACCTTGACCGTCTTGCCCGCCGCACCCGGGCCGGCCGCGACCAGCAGATCGCCCATCGTCTGGCTGTTGCGGAACGGTTCGTCGAGGCGGAGCAGCACCTTGAACTGGTCGTCGCCGTCCTTGAACTCCGACACTTCCTCGCCGCCGACCAAGGTGCGGAGGTCGTTCGCCAGCGTGTCGATATTGACGCCGAGATCCGCGGCGCGCGCGCGATCGACGCTGATCCGCAGCTCCGGCTGGGTCGCTTCGAAGTTGGTGTCGACGTCGACGACGCCGGGGACGTCGCGGATCTTGTCCATCAGCTGCAGCGTGTATTGCTGCAGCTGCTCGATATCGGGCCCCTGGATCAGGATGTTGAGCCGGTTGAAGCCGCCGCCGCCGCCCCCCGGCCCGCGGCCGCCGCCCGACGAAGCGCCCGAGATGTCGGTGCCGCCGGACACGCTGATCCGCGCGCCCTGATACTTGCGCAGGATCTGCCGCGCCTGCACCATCAGCGCCTGCTGCGACAACTTACGCTCTTCGAGCGGCACCATCAAGAGGTTGAAGCTGGCGAACCCGGAGTTGACGTTCTGCATCACGCGCTGCAGGTGGGGCAGCGCGAGGATCTCTTTCTCGATCGGCTGGATGAACTCTTCGGTCCGCTGATAGCTCGTGCCGCGCGGCAGCCGCACGTTGACGCTGAACTCCCCCTGATCGTCGTCCGGCACCAGCTCCTTGCCGACGTACGGATACAGGACGGCCGCCGACAGCACCACGGCGCCCGCGATCGCCATCATCGCCGGCCGGTGGCGCAGCGCCCACACCAGCATCTTGCCGTAGCGCGCGTCGATCTTCGCGTAGAAGCCCGACGTCTTGGTATTGGCGTGATCCGATGCCGCGTCCTCCGGCTTGAGCCACAGCGCGCAGAGCGCCGGCGTCAGCGTGAAGGAGACGAACATCGACAGCAGGATCGCCGCCGCCGACGTCAGGCCGAAGCTGTAGAAGTAGCGGCCGATCTGGCCGGTCATGAATGCCACCGGCACGAAGATGACGACCAGCGACAGCGTCGTGGCCATCACGGCCATGCCGATTTCCTTGGTCGCCTCCGCGGCCGCTTCCTTCGGGCTGACCCCCTTCTCCTCGACGAACCGGAAGATGTTCTCCAGCACCACGATCGCATCGTCGATCACGATGCCGGTCGCGAGCGACAAGGCGAGCATCGTCATGTTGTTGAGCGTGAAGCCGGCAATCTTCATGAACGTGAAGGTGCCGATGATCGACGTCGGGATCGCGAGCGCGGCGATGAAGGTGACGCGCAGGTTGCGGATGACCAGGAAGACGACGATGCTGGCGAGCAGGCCTCCGAGGATCAGGTGCAGCTTGATGTCCTCGAACGACCGCCGGATGAACCGCGACTGATCGTTGCCGATGCGGATCTCGATGTCCTGCGGCAGCGCCGCCTGGATCCGCTGCAGCCGCTCCTGGATGCGGTCGACCACTTCGACCGTGTTGGTGCCCGACTGCTTGCGCACCATGACGCCGACCGCCGGCGTGCCGCTGAGGCGCGTCGCGCTGCGGACTTCCTGCACGGAGTCCTGGACGCGGCCGACATCCTTGAAGGTGACGACCGAGCCGTCGCCGCGGTACGAGATGACGATGCGGTTGAAGTCCTCGACGTTCTTGATCCGCCCCATGGTGCGGAGCGCGACGTCGGCGGGACCCGCGGTGAACTGGCCGCCGGGGATCTCGACGTTCTGGCGCGTGATGGCGTTGCGCACCTGATCGACCGTGAGGCCGTAGGCGTTGAGGCGATCGGCGTTGAGCAGCAGCTGGATTTCGCGCTTGCGCTCGCCGTTGTAGCCGACCGAGCCGACGTCCTTGACCGTCTCGAGCTCCTGCTTGACGCGCTTCTCGGCGATCTCGGTCAGCTCTTTCGGCGCGCGCGGGCCGGAGACGGCGAAGGTGAAGATCGGCTGGGCGTCCGGATCCATCTTCGTGATCTGCATCGGCCGCGTGTCGCGCGGGAACTGGTTGACGATCTGCGCCAGCTTGTCGCGGACGTCCTGGGTCGCCGACTCGATGTCGCGCTCGAGCGTGAAGTTGATCGTGACCCGCGAGTTGCCCTGATCCGAGGAGGCGCGCAGCTCGTCGATGCCGCTGATGGTGTTGACCGCTTCCTCGATCCGCTTCGTGATCTGCGTCTCGATCTCCTCCGCGCTGGCGCCGGGCAGGTTCGCCTGCACCGAGACGACCGCGGCGTCGGTCTTCGGCATCAGGTCGAGGCCGAGCGACTCGTACGACACCGCGCCGAGCACGATGAGCGCGAGCGTCATCATGATCGCGAAGACGGGACGCTTGACGCTGATTTCTGCGAGGCTCATTGACGTGCTCCCCGGAGGCCGCCGCGCCCCGATCCGGGGCCAGCCGCGGCGTCCGCGGCGGAGCCGGCGGCCCTGGCGAGCTTCACCGACACGCCGGTCGCGAGCTGGTTCAGGTTCGCGGTCGCGAGTATCTCGTCCCCCTTCAGCCCGCTGGTGACCTCGACCAGTGTGTTCTGCCGCGCCCCGAGCGAAATCTGCTGCTGCCGCGCTTTGCCGTTCTCGATCACGTACACCGTCGACACGCCGGCGAGCGTCGACACCGCGTCTTCCGGCACCGCGAGTACCCGTTCGTCGACGCTCGTGAGGACGACGCCTTTGGCGAAGAATCCCGGCTTCAGCTGACGATCGGTGTTGTCGACCATCGCTTCCACCGCGAACGTGCGCGTGGCCTGATCGACGGAGGGGCTGACGTAGGCGATCCTCCCTGTGAACTTCCGGTCGAGGAATGCCTCGACGTCGAATTCGACCGTCTGTCCCGGCCGGATCAGGCTGGCGTTCTTTTCCTGGATCGCGGTCTTCAGCTTCAGCGGGCTCATCTGCACGATGGTCGCAACCGGCGTGTTCTCGCGAATGAACTCGCCGGGCTGCACCAGCCGCTCGGAGATCGAGCCGGCCACCGGCGCCTTGATCACCGCATCCGCCAGCTTCTTCTGCGCCAGTTCGTACGACGCGCGGCGATCCTGCAGGCTCGCCTTCAGGCTGTGCACGGTATCGAGCGCCGCCTGATAGTTGGCGTCCGTGACCTTCAAGCGCGTGTCCGCGGTGTCGCGGTCGGCGCGCGTCAGCAGACCGCGGCGGTTGAGGCTCTCCGCCCGCTCGAACGCCGCCTTGGCATCGTCGCGGTTCGCCATCGCCTGCCGCACCGATGCGACCTGCTCGTCGGCGGGTGGCTGCTTGTCCTGCGCGCGATCGATGCCGAGCTGTGCTTCGACCTGGCGGAGCGCACTTTCGGCCCGCTCGAGCGCGAACTTCAGCTCGCTCGGTTCGAGGCGGACGAGGATGTCGCCCGCCTTCACTTCGGTGCCGAGCTGGACGCGCACTTCGCGGATGATGCCGGCGACCTCGCTGCTGATCTTCGCCTGCTCAGGAGAGAGCAGCGTGCCGGACAGGTCAACCTCACGCTGCACCGACATGCGCTGCACCGGCGTCGTCTCGGTCGCGACCGCGGCGCCGCGGCCGCCTCGTCCGCCGACGCGTCCGCCGCCGGGGCCGGCGGCCTGACCGGAGGTATTCCCGCATGCCGATGCCGCGAGTGTGGCCGCGACGACGATTACGAGTCGAATAGACACTATTTTCTGTTCCTTTATGACGTAGACGCGCGTACGCCCGCGCGGTCGCTCGACCGATTACGCGCGCCCGCGTTCCTCGATGTTCTGCAATGCGATCGATGCGTCGACGGGTGCGCCGTGCACGTCACGGCGCGTCCGTTCGGCCTTGGTGTGGCCGCGGCCGGCGAGCCACAGGCGCGCGCCTTCGATGTACACGTAATACACCGGGGTGATGTAGAGCGTGAGCAGCTGCGACACGAGCAGGCCGCCGACGACCGCGAGGCCGAGCGGCCGGCGCGATTCGGCGCCGGCGCCGATGCCCATCGCGATCGGCAGTGTGCCGACCAGCGCCGCCATTGTCGTCATCATGATCGGGCGGAAGCGGACGAGGCAGGCCTCATGAATCGCCTCGCGCGGCGTCTTGCCGTGCTCACGCTGCGCTTCCACCGCGAAGTCGACCATCATGATGCCGTTCTTCTTCACCAGGCCGACGAGCATGATGATGCCGACGAAGGCATAGAGGCTCAGCTCGGTCTTGAAGATGTAGAGCGTCAGCAGCGCGCCGAAGCCGGCCGACGGCAGGCCCGAGAGAATCGTCAGCGGGTGCGTGAAGCTCTCATACAGAATGCCGAGGACGATATAAATGACGACGATCGCCATCAGCAGGATCACGCCGAGGCCGCTCAGCGAATCCTGGAACGCCTGCGCCGCGCCCTGGAACGTGGTGGCGACCGTCGACGGCAGCGTCGACGCCGCGGTCGCGTGAATGGCGCTGACCGCGTCGCCGAGCGCGTAATTCGGCTTGAGGTTGAACGAGATCGTGACCGACGGCAGCTGGCCGGTGTGGCTGACGGTGAGCGGCCCCGCTTCGGTCCGGACCTTGACGACGGTGCTGAGTGGAATCAGCGCACCCTGCGACGCTCCAGTGGGGACGGCCGAGGAGCGCACGTACAGCTTCGACAGCGCCGACGGGTCTTTCTGGTATTCGGGCGCGACCTGCAGGATGACCTGGTACTGATTGTTCGGCGCGTAGATCTGCGACACCTGGCGTGTGCCGTAGGCGTTATACAGCGCGGTCTCGACCTGGTTGATGCTGAGACCGAGCGACGAGATCTTGTCGCGATCGAGGTCGACCTGGATTTGCGGGTTCTTGATCTGGAGGTCGCTGCTGACGTCCTCGATCCCGGGCAGATCGCGGACTTTGGCCTCGAGGATCGGCGACCACTTGTAGAGCTCGGCCGTATCCGGATCCTGCAGCGTGAACTGATACAGGCTGCGCGAACCTTGCTGGCCGCCCAGGTTGATCGGCGGCTGGTTGACCATGTAGACGCGGACACCCGGAATCTGGGCGACCTTCGGCCGGAGTTCCGCGATGATCTGATCGACGCTCAGCTTACGCTCGGCGCGCGGCTTCAGATCGATCGTGATGCGGCCCTGATTCAGGCCGCCGCCGCCCGGGCCGCCACCGACGTTGCTGCTCAGGCCGGCGACGTTGGGATCGCGGCCGACGACGTCCGCCACTTCCTGTTGATGGCGGACCATCTCGTCGAAGCCGATCCCCTGGATCGCTTCGACGCTGATCTGGAAGCGCCCCTGGTCCTCGGTCGGCAGGAACCCTTTCGGCACCAGGCCGAACAGGTAGACGGTGCCGAAGATCAGCGCGATCGACACGCCCATCGTGACGAGGTGAAAGCGCATGCAGGCCTGCAGCGTGACGTCGTAGAGCTTGAGCCACAGGTCGAACATGCGCTCGGTCGCGTTGTAGAACCAGCCGTGCTTCTGCGTGTGCGGCGGTTTGAGGAAGCGGCTGCACAGCATCGGCGTCAGGCTGATCGAGACGAAACCGGACACCAGAATCGCGGCGCTGATCGTGACCGCGAACTCGTGCAACAGCCGCCCGACCACGCCGCCCATGAACAGCACCGGGATGAACACCGCGGCCAGCGACACGGTCATCGACACGATCGTGAAGGCGATCTCGCGCGAGCCGTCGAACGCCGCGCGCATCGGCGGCTTGCCCATCTCCATGTGCCGGACAATGTTCTCCAGCATCACGATCGCGTCGTCGACGACGAAGCCGACGCACAGCGTCAGCGCCATCA
>JAOBWF010000314.1 GCA_025463215.1 Acidobacteriota bacterium
CGCGGCAGTGCGCGCACCGCCCGGGCGCCAGCGTCCGTGCGTTGACGACGATTGCCGGCGCGGACAGATGCAGCCGCCGCAGCCGCGCCAGCAGCCGGATCGTTTCGCGCCGCGGCAGTTCCGCCGCCCGCGTGACGACGACGAACCGCGTCGTCGTCGCATCACGCAGCAGCGCGATCAGATCGCGGATCGACTTCGAGACCTCGACGAGCTCCGCGGCGAGCTGGCCGGGACGGACCAGCGAGCGGTACTTGAGGAGCACGCGCAGCAGGACCCGGGTCCACTCGCGCGCGGCGGCCGGCATCTCCAGCAGCCGCAGCGCATGGCCGGTCGGCGCGGTGTCGACGACGATGACGTCGTAGTCGGCGCGGGCGTCGACGACCGAGAGGACGCCGAACAGCTCGTCGATGCCTGGTGGCGCAAGGTTCATGAGCCCGGAGGCGTTGATCGACGCGCCGCCGATCCCAACCGCCGCGGCAATCTCGTCGAGCGCGCCTTCGAACTCGGCGCGCCGCCGCGCGAGCGCGGCCGCCGCGTCCAGCTCGCGCACGATGAGGTTGGCGGGACCGCCGGGAACCGCGCCGGCGCTGTCGCCGATCTCGGCGCGGAAGACGTCACCGAGCGAGTGCGCCGGATCCGTGGACAACAGGAGCACGCGGCGGGCGGGATCCGCACGCGCCAGCCGCAGAGCGACCGCGGCCGACGCCGTGGTCTTGCCGACCCCGCCTTTGCCGCCGAAGAACAGCAGGGATGCACCCGCAAACAACGCAGCCGTATCCACGGCAAGGGCTGATCGCTGATGGCTGATGGCTGACGGTCGATGGTCGACGGCGCGGGCGCCTCCAGCCGTCGGCCACGACCCATCCGCCGTTGCTGCGGCGAGCTTCGTCAGCGCCGCGATGCCTCGTGGCTCCCGGGGCGTTGCGGGGACGAGCCGCAGAACGCGCCCGCGTGCGAAGCGGCGGCGGATCGCCGCGGTGGTTCTTCGTTCGTCGGCGCGGCGCCGGTCGCACACGGGGCACGGGCCGCCGTCCGGCAGGACGCGGTTGACGACGATGTCGCCGACGCGGATGCCGGCGCGCTCGAGCGCGGCGATGCCGTCGGCGGTTTCCTCGAACGACAGCTCCTCAGGGAGCGTCACCCAGACGAACGCGGTGCGGTCCGGATCGCGAAGGCGCTGCGCCATCTCGCGCGCCTGCTCGGCGAGCACCGCGATCAGCCGATCGGCCGCTTCCGGGCGCCCGACGCGCGCCAGCTGCTCGCGAATCAGGCGATGCTCCTGCTGCAGGTCGGCGAGCACCTCCGCCACCGCCGCGACCGTTTCCGGCGCCGACAGCAGCCGCAGCGTGTGGCCGGTCGGCGCGGTGTCGACGACGATCCGGTCGTAGGAAGCCGGCGGCGGCTGGCCGCGGTCGGCGCGGGGGCTGCGGTGCTGATGCGCCAGGCGATCGATCTCGAGCATCCCCATCAGTTCGTCGACGCCGGGGATCGACAGCTCGAGCAAGGCCTCGACGTCCTCCCGATCGAGCCAGGTGCCATGCTCCAGGATCTCGCCGAGCGGCCGCCGATGTTCCTGCAACCAGCGCGCGAAGGCGCGGGGCGCGTCGAGCTCGACGGCGTCCAGCGACGGCCGGATCCGCTTCGGGGTGCCGGAGAGCTGGATGCCGAGGGCGTCGCCGAGGGAATGCGCGGGATCGGTCGAGACGAGCAGCACCCGGTCGCGCCGAGGCGCCGCGATCGCGTAGGCCGCCGCGGTGGTGGTCTTGCCGACGCCGCCCTTGCCGGCGTAGAACACGAACTTCGTGAAGTTAGAAGTCAGAAGTCAAAGTCACAACTTCTTACTTGTTAGTTCTAACTTCATCAAAGCTCTGGATGTCGACGCCGGTGACCTTGTCGTCGGGCGACATCGAGATCGGCCCCTGCTGGCGCCCTTTGATCTCGCGGATCGCGACCAGGATGTCCCGTTCGATCTCGCCGAACTCCTCGTCGCTGATCTCGCCGAGCTCCAGCCGCATCTGCGCCTCGAGCAGCTGTTCGCGCAGGACGGAATCGTCCTGCATCTCGGTCTCGGCCGCGGCAATGACCTTGTCGAGCACGAACCGGATGCTGCCGATCAGCAGGGAGTCCAGGATGAACACGGGAGATAATAATTGCTAATTGCTGATTGCTGATTTGCAATCAGCATTTTGCAATTCGCAATTGGTCAGGCCCTCTCCAGCTTGAGCCTGATATTGACGAAGTTGTACGGCGGCCATGGGCCGGTGTACTTGAACGTCAGCTTGTCGAACCGCGTCGCGATCATCTTGACCTTGGCGTCGAACGCCGACTCCTGGTCGCGCGCAATCAGGAACGCCGCGTTCATGATCATCTTGTCGCCGATCGGCTTGTTGATGCGCGACGCGACCGAGACGTCGCGCAGCTGCTCGAGAATGTCGGCGACGTAGCGCTCCGAGCGCGCCTGCAGCGCCGAGTCGATCAACCGGCCGTACTGCATGCGCGCGAAGTAGGTCGGCCCCTTCTGCCCGGAGATCTCCTTCTTCAGGCGGCTGATGTCCTCGTCCTCGTTCTCGACCTCGCGCACGGCCTGATCGCGGTCCCACAGGACCTTGAGGCCGAACTCGAGCTTGTTCTGCATCTTGTTGAGCACGTCGCCGAACGCTTCGGCCGCCGAGCGCAGCAGCTCGACGATGTCCTCGCGCGTCTTGAAAATCGTGCCGAACGACATCGGGATCACGGTGTGCTCGTGCATCACCGTTTCGTTGACCCGCTCGTGCGCGAGGACGTTCTCGCGGGTCGAGTCGAGGACCTCGAGCGGCGCGTCGGAGACAACCGCCGCGAGGTTCTTGTAGTGCACGGTGTAGACGTCGGAAGGATCGGCGCCGACTCCGATCGGGCCGAAGCGCAGCGGGTCCCCCGACTCGATGATGCAGTAGACGTACTTGCCGCGGCTCGCGCTGCCCGGCGCCTCGGTGACGGCCACACCGCGGCCGGCGTGCAGCACTTTCTCCGACGCCCGGCGCTCGCCCGCGCCGCGGCTGTCGCGCGGCGACGGCTTGGCATCGGTGCGCTCCGCGCCGTTCCCTTTCGCCGGCTTCGCACCCTTGGCCGCCTTGGCGGTGGACGCGAGCGCACGGGATTTCGCCGCGGTCTTCACCGGAACGGATCCGGATCGACGCGCCGGCGGGCTCTTGCGCGGGCTAGCTGCTCTTGGTGGCATGTTTGCCGCTCCTGCGGACTCTCTTCATGGACGATGACGACGGGCCGTCGAGAATTTTCCGAATCTCGCGCACCAGGTCTTCGGGCAGGCAGGGCTTGGTGACGAACGCGTCGCAACCGGCCTTCTTCGCGCCCTCCGAGATGCCGGCCAGCGCGTGGCCGGTCAGGGCCACCACCGGGATCGCGGCGGTGCGCTCGTCGGCCTTGAGACGCCGCGTCGCTTCCCAGCCGTCCATCACCGGCAGCGACAGATCCATCAGGATGATGTCGGGTGACGTGTCGACCGCGCGTTGCAGCGCCTCCATGCCGTTGCCCGCTTCGACGACGTCGAAGCCGGAGAACTCGAGGTATTCGGTGTACATCTCGCGCGCATCGGGGTAGTCGTCCACGAGCAGCACGCGGGGACGATCGGGTTTCGTGGTCATTTCCGTCCTTTAGTGGGCAGCGTGAGCAGGAACGTCGATCCCTTGCCGGCCTGACTCTGAACGCCGACGCGCCCGCCGAGCATCTGCGCGAGGCGGCGGCAGATCGAGAGGCCGAGCCCGGTGCCGCCGTAGGCGCGCGTCGGGGAGTTGTCCAGCTGCCGGAAGTCTTCGAAGATGCGGTCCTGGTCGGCCGCGGCGATGCCGATGCCGGTGTCAGTGACCGAGAGCGTCACCGTCCGCTCCTTGACGTTGCGGCGCGCCGCGATGGTGACGCCGCCATGGTGCGTGAACTTCAGCGCGTTACTGAGCAGGTTGAGGATGATCTGCTTGACCTTCTGCCGGTCACTCGAAATCGGCACCAGATCCTTCGCCAGTTGCAGGGTGACGGTGAGCTTCGAGCGCATGATGATCGGCTCGAGCTCCGACTTCACTTCGGTGACGAGGTCGGGAATCTTGAAGGTCGAGAGCTGCAGCGGCATCCGGCCCGCCTCGATGCGCGAGATGTCGAGAATCTCGTTGATGATCGTGAGCAGGTGACGGCCGTTCGACTCGATCCGCCCGAGCTGCCGCTTCACCGGCGGCTCGCACTCGCCCGCGACGCCCTGCAGCAGCATCGAGGTATAGCCGAGCATGGCGTTGAGCGGCGTGCGGAACTCGTGCGACATGTTGGCGAGGAACTGCGACTTCAGCGCCGACGCCTGTTCCAGCTCGATCGCCTGGCGCCGGAGCAGCTCGTTCTGCTGCGCGATGTCGGCGGTCGCCGCCTGAATCTTGCGCTCGAGCTCGTCCGACGCCTGCTTGAGCTGTTCATAGAGCAGCGCCTTTTCGATCGCCTCGCGGCGGTCGTGCAGGATGGTCACCACCGCGGTCAGCTCGCCGTGCTCCGACAGAATCTTCCCGGCGATCGCTTCGACCGGCATCGCTTCGCCGGTCTTCGGATCGCTCAAGCCGATCTCGCCGACGCGGCGCTGATCGGCGCTGACCAGCATGCCGGCGATGAACGACGAGAAGTGCGCGTCGTTGGCCTGCACCCAGCGCTGCTCGATCTCGCTCGCCTGCGCCGGAATCGTGAAGAGCCGCTCGGCCGGCTCGTTCATCAGCGAGGTCGCGCCGGCCGCATCGGTCACCACGATCGGGTCGGCGACCGAATCGATGATCAGGTTGAGGCGGTCGCTCTCGGCGCGCGCCTGGACCTCGGCGATGCGCATCTTGCGATAGTTCTCTTCGATCTCTTCGCTGGCGCGGCGCAGATCGGTGACGTTGCGCAGAATCGAGACGACGCCGCTGCCCTGGCGCGCGTCCTCGGTGACGGTGCTGAGAAGCTCGAACACGAGATCGGATCCGTCGACCGGGTTGACCAGCAGCAGTTCGCGCCGGGTCGCGCCGGTTTCCTCGATCGCCTTGCTCGAGAGCGCCGACGACAGCAGCATGTTGTTCATGCGCACCGCGCCGCGCCGGCCTTCGCTCTCCTCTTCCGACGCGGTGAACAGGGTGAGCGCGCGGGCGTTGGCGATCAGCAGGCGGCCTTCGGCGTCGGTCAGCAGAATCGGGTCGGTGACGGCGTTGATGATGTTGTAGAGCAGGGCGCGCTCGCGCCCCTGCTTGCGATCGCCCTCGGCCAGCGTCTGCTGGCGCAGGATCTGATCGAGCTTCTGGCTGAAGACGTTGGTGAACCAGTGCAGCTCCGGCAGCGGCGCGGCGGTGCCGCCGACCAGCAGCAGACCGAAGGCGTCCTCGGCGAAGCCCGAGACGCCGAGCGGCAGCACGTGAAACGGTGCGTCCTCGAACGGCGTCCCCGGCCGCCGCTTGCGATCGGCGGCCGAGTGCGGCGCCGGAAAAAAGAATTCCTTGCGATTGGCAAACGCGGTGACGAGCGGATTGCCCCAGTCTTCGAGCGACACCGAATAGCGGGAGCCCGCCGATCCGACCAGCCCGTAGGTGCCGATGACGAACAGCGAGGCCGCATCGGTCGGGCGGACGAGACAGATCGACTGCGAGATGCCGAGCACCTCCCCGAGCCACTGCAGCGCCAGGTGCGCGCAGTCGGACAGCTCCGATCGGGCAACGAAGCCCTCGAGCAGCCGCAGCCGCGCCGCCATCGGCTCGCCTTCGTCCCCCGGACCCTGCTCGACCGCGACGCGGACGCGCGGGACGCCCGTGTACGGTCCGGTCCGCTGGCGCTTAGCCGCGGGCCGGGGTGCGCCGGCGGCCAGCAGCGCGGCGCGCGGGGAGGGCATTGATCTGGGCCCGGAGGGCGGAATTTTCTGCAATAAGTTCCTCATACCCCTTGCCCTCGATCGCCGGCTTCGACGCGGGTGCGACCTGGCCGACCGCTTCGGAGTATTTCAGATACGTGTCGATCGACGCCACGACAATGCGCGCCTCGACGGTGATGAGGTCGATGCCGACGAGGGACACGCGCACCCACGCGTCGATGACGATCCCCTTGTCGAGAACACGATCGAGAACGTCGATAAGACTTGTGCCGCCTGCGGCTCGTTCAACGGGCATCAGACACTCCTTGTGTCGAACTTCGGTCAGCTTGCACGGGCTCTACCTCACAGGCGCCGAGCGGCGCCGCGTCAACGACGCCAGTTGGCGTTCGAGCGCGCGCACCTGTTTGCGGAGGTCGTCGTTCTCGGCCGACAGCGCCTGCTTTCCCGGCGAGAAATGGTGATCGTATTTCCACCAGTCGAGACCGATCTGCTCTGCCTTGTCGATCGAGCAGATGAGCAGGCGGATCCGGATCGTGAGCAGCTCGACTTCGGCGAGCGACACCTTGATGTCGCCGGCGATGACCAGCCCCTTGTCCAGGACCCGGTCGAGGACGTCGACCAGCCCGCTGGATCGTCCTTGCCCCTCAGTCAGTGACGTCGGCATAGGTTCGGTATTCTACGAAAAGTCTGATACACGTGCGTATATGACTGGTGGACGTGGAACGGGCTTATCTCAGCAATGGCGATGCCATCAATCGGCCCGGAATTCGGTATGGAACGAAGGCGTTTTGCATCGAAGCCCGACATTAGGCAGGCCGGTGCCGTACAGAAACATTACAGGCTGAGCAGCTCACCGGGCGCGTCAATCACCCGATCGTCAGGTGCCAATTCGTGCAGCGGGATGCTCTCGAACCCGAAACCGTATCGCGCCAGACACGCCCGCGCCGGCGCCCCGCGCGCCGTGCGCCAGTCGATCGCGGAATCCCCGACCATCACGGTCGACGCGGCGCCGGTGCCCGCCGCCTGCATCAGGTGACGCAGCGCCGCCGGATCAGGCTTCCGTGGAAAAGGGCCGTCGCCGCCGAGCACCGCATCGGCGGCGAAAAAATGTCCGAGCGCCAGACCGTCGAGGATCCGGCGCGTCGCGGCAATCGGCTTGTTCGTCAGCACCGCCAGCGTGCAGGCCTGGCGCAGCGCATCGAGCACCGCGGGCATGCCGTGATACGGCCGCGTATGATTCAGCAGCCGCTCGTCGTAGAGTGCGAGGTAGCGCTCGATCGCGTCCGGGGGAGGTTCGATGCCGCTGGCCTTGAATGCGCGCGCCACCAGGGTCGCGGCACCCTCCCCGACCATGCGGCCCAGGTCCG
>JAOBWF010000319.1 GCA_025463215.1 Acidobacteriota bacterium
AGACCGGTGCGGTGCAGGAGCATCCACACGCCGACGAAGACGGCGAACACGAGCGCGCCGATCGCGAGGTTGAACCCGACGTCGAGGAACTGATCGGTGCGCCACCGGGCGCGGCGAATGCGGGCCAGCGTGCGCGAGGTGAACTGCGCCGGCGGCGTGGGGACGGCGCGCTGGCGCAGCGACGCCTCGAGCTGCCGCGCCCGCACCAGCGCCAGCGCGCACTGCGGGCAGGTCGCCAGATGCGACGCGACCCGGCCGTCCGGCGTCAGATCGCCGGCGGCGATCGCCTCCACGGTGTCGAGCGCTTCGTCGCAGAACATCGCCTATTTCAAATCCGTTTCGAGCATCCGGCGGAGCTGCTGCTTCGCCCGGTACAGCTGCGTCTTCACTGTGCCGAGCGGCAGTTGCAGCGCGTCGGCCAGGCCTTCGTACTGGACCCCGTTCAGGTAATGCGCGGCGATCAGCAGACGGTAGTTCGCCGGCAGCCGCGCAATCGCCTTCTCGAGTCGATCGCGCAGCTCGAGATCGCCGAACTGCCGATCCGGCCCCGACGGCGACGCCTTCGCCCGCGTCCGCTCATCGTCGAACGAGACCGCCGCCGGCCGCCGGGCGTGTTCCTGCAGGCACACATTCGCGACGATGCGGTAGATCCAGGTGGAGAGACGCGCTTCGCCGCGAAAGTACGGCAGGCCGCGATGGATGCGCAGGAACACGTCCTGCGCGAGATCCTCCGCGCGCGATCGATCCTGCACCGTGCGCGCAATCAAGGCGAACACCAGATCCTTGTAGCGATCGACCAGTTCCTGGAACGCGTGCTCATCGCCGGACCGGCAGCGCTCGACGAGCTCGCGCTCGTGGACATCTTCCATCCGCCACCGTATTAGAGCACGCGCACCCGGCAATTGTTTCAGGAACCGGCCTGAAACAATTCACGAACCGTTCCAGTCTAATCAGTTCAAGCGAGTACCCTGGAGGCGTGATGGATGATATGCAGATGGCGTGGCCCTTCCTGATCCCGATCGTCGGCACGATCTGCACCTTCGCCTACATCATCGTGCTCACCCTCAGTAAGGCCCGCGTCCGCGAGCTCGAAGTGCGCGAGCGGATCGCGTTGATCGAGCGCGGGCTGGTGCCGCCCCCGGAGGTGGATCCGCGCGGGTTCGATCGCGCCATGCACCGCTACGAGCGCAACCGCTATCGCTCGCCGGGGCGTCACCGCCGCGCCGGCATCACGCTCATGGGCGTCGGCTTCGGCCTGCTGATGCTCATCGGCGTCGCCGGCGGCGCAATGAACGAGGGCATCGGCGTCGGCGGGTTCTTCGTGATCATGGGGCTCGCGTTTTTCATCAACGGCCTGTTCGACCATCCGGCCGAGGACTACTCGCCCGCTCCGCCACGGGCCGCCAACGGCCCCATCTCGCAGGAACCACCGCGCCGAGACTAGATGAGTTTCGGCCCCGATACACGCGGTCATCCGTATCGATACACCCCCGTCCCGCCGATAACCTGCTGACAGCCTCCCGCGGCTGCTCGCGCTATTAACGCACTGTAACGGATGACTTACTGACCTGTCTTTCAGGCAGGTGTGTCGCGCCGCTGTATCGGCTGCGATCGCCGCGAGTATCGCTGTTGACACCGCTGAGTCGTTAGTGTCATATTAAGTCGTTAATTGTCGTATTATGTTACGGCCCGATAAGCCCCGGGCCGGCGCCCCGGTGTAAGTGACGGGGCGAAGCTGTATCCCCCGATTTGACGGACGAGTTTCAAGCTATGGCAGATCCACTCATCCTGGCGGATGCGCGAGCCGGCCGGTTCACTCGACCGGGTGCCGGCGCGCCCGAGCTCATCGGCCGATCACCGGCCATCTTGCGCGTCCAGGAACTGATCCGGCGGGGCGCCGCGCTCGACGCCGGCGCACTCATTACCGCTGAGGCTGGTGCCGGCGTCGAGGCGGTCGCGCGTGAGCTGCACCAGCGCGGCCGGCCGTCGGCGCCGTTCGTCGCGGTCCACTGCGATGTCGCAGACGCCGCGAGCGTCGACAGGCTGTTGTTTGGCCACCCCGCTCCCGATGCCGTCACCGATCTCGAACCGGTCGCGGCCGACAGCGCCATCGCCTCTGCACGCGGCGGCACCCTCTACCTGCACCACGTCACCGAGCTGCGCGCCTCGGCGCAGGCGCAGCTGGCGCGCATCGCGCGCGACGGCGAAGTGCGCATCGACGGCGTCCCGGTCGCGACCTCGCTGCGCTTCATTGCGAGCGCGCAGCCGGGCGTCGACGCCGACGTCCACGCGCACCGGTTCCGCAGCGATCTCTACCGCCGCCTGTCCGCGGTCCGCATCGATCTGCCGCCGCTGCGCGATCGGCCCGACGATGTGCCGGCGCTGGCGGTGCGGCTGCTGGAAGACGCGTGTGCGGCCTGCGGCCGCGCGCCGGGGACCTTCACGCAGGCCGCGCTCGCGTTGTTCGGCGCGCTGACCTGGCCGGGCAATCTCGACGAGCTTCGTACCGCCGTCGAGCGCATCGTCAACGACGGTGTGCAGGAGGTCATTCAGATCGAACAGATCCTGCCGGCGCTGCAGCTGCACCGCGCCCACGCGCCGTTCGTCCCGTCGGGCAGTCTGCGCGAAGCGCGGCTGCGGTTCGAGCGCGACTACATCGCCTCGGTGCTGCAGCACCACGCCTGGCGGATGGCGCCGGCCGCCCAGGCGCTCGGCATCCAGCGTCCGAATCTGTACAGGAAAGCGCGACAGCTCGGCATCCCGCTCGTCCGCGTTTGCGAGTAATCACGGAACCAGATCATGCGCACGAATTGTTTCGTTACCACCGTCGTCCTCGCCGTTCTCGTGAGCGGACCGGCCGGCGCGCAAACGCCGCGGCCGCCAGCGAAGCCGGCGCCGGCGCAGGTGCCGCCGCCGACGACCTACAAGCCGGAGTTCGAGATCCCGACGGACACCCCAGGCCCGCCGAAGAGCGACGTCGCGACTCCCGGTGCGCCGGCTGAGGGCTACGTCATCGGCCCGCAGGACAACCTGTCGATCATCGTCACCGACGAGAGCGACCTGACGGGCAAGTATCGGGTCGACACCGACGGCACGATCTCGATGCCGTATCTGAGCCGGGTGCCGCTTGCCGGGCTGTCGCTCGCCGACGCGCAGGACAAGCTCACGACGCTGCTCAAGGCCGGGTTCCTCCGCAACCCGCAGGTCCGCATCGAGGTCGACCAGTTCAAGGCGCGCAACGTGATGGTGATGGGCGAGGTGCGGACGCCGGGCAAGGTGACGCTGCCGGGCACCAGCATGTCGCTGCTCGAGGCGCTGGCGATGGCCGGCTCGCCGACGCAGAACGCGAGCAACGAAGTGCTCGTCATGCATCCGCCGAAGCCGGGCGAGAAGGCGCCGGAACCGATCACCGTCAATCGCAAGGATCTCGAGCTCGGGAAAGTGGGCCGCGACATCACGCTGCAGGATGGCGACATCGTCAACATCCCGGTGGCGAAGCGGTTTTACATCTCCGGGTTCGTCAAGAACCCGGGATCGCTCGTGCTCGATCCTGGCACCACCGTCGGCCAGGCGATCATTCTCGCGGGCGGGCTGTCGGACCGCGGCTCCGATCGCCGCATCCGGATTCTCCGGATCAAGGACGGCAAGACGGTCGACATTCCGGCGGACCTCGAAGACAAGGTGATGCCGAACGACGAGATCAAGATTCGGTCGCGGTTCTTCTGATGTGCGGCATTGCCGGCGTGGTGCGCCGCGACGGCGCGATCGCGCCGGACCCGTCCGCGGCGCTCGGCGCGGCGCTCGCACACCGCGGCCCCGACGGCGGCGGCGTCTGGCGCGCGCCTGCCGGGGACGTGCTGCTCGTGCACAGGCGGCTCGCGATCATCGATCCGGGGCCGTCCGGCGCGCAGCCGATGGCGACGGCCGACGGCCGTCACCACATCGCCTACAACGGCGAGGTGTTCAACTACCGCGATCTGCGCCGCTCGCTCGAAGCGCGCGGCGAGCACTTCACGACGGCGAGCGACACCGAAGTCCTGCTGCGGCTGCTGTCGCGCGACGGTCCCTCCGCGCTCGCGCGCGTGCGCGGGATGTTCGCGCTCGCCTGGTGGGATGCCGCGACACGTGCGTTGGTCGTGGCGCGCGATCGTTTCGGCATCAAGCCCTTGTACGTCGCCACCACCGATCGGTCGATCGCGTTCGCCTCGGAGATCCACGCGCTGGTCTCGTCCGGACTCGTGGCGCGGACGATCGATCCGGCCGGCGTGCTCGGCTTCCTCTCATGGGGCACCGTGCCGCCGACGCTGACCTACGTCGCCGGCATCGAGAGCCTCGCGTCGGGGACATGGCTGCGCTGGTCACAGGACGGCACGCGCGAGCAGGCGTCATTCGCGGATCTCGCGGACGTCTACGCGCGGCCGCACTCCGGCTGCCGTGCGCCCGAGTTGCGCGCGCGCACCGGCGCCGCGGTCCAGGCCAGCGTGGCGGCGCACCTGATCGCGGACGTGCCGGTCGGCGTGTTTCTCTCCGGCGGCATCGACTCGTCGGCGATTCTCTCGGCGGCCACCGCCGCCGGCGTCTCGGGCCTGAATACCTACACCGTCCGCTTCGATGATCGATCGTCGGAGCACGACTACGCCAAGCTGGTCGCCACGACGTTCGGCGCCACCCATCACGAGCTCGTCCTCGATGCGTCGCGGATCGTCGCCGACCTGCCGGCGATCCTGGCGCGCCTCGATCAGCCGACGCTGGACGCCGTCAATGCGTACTACGTGTCGTCAGCGGTGGCCGAGACCGGCATCAAGGCGGTGCTGTCGGGATCGGGCGGCGACGAGATGTTCGGCGGCTACCCGTCGTTCCGCCGGCTGCCCGCGGCGATGCGCTGGAAACGGCGGCTGCAGCCGATCGCCGCGGCGATGACGCCGGTCGCGTCCGCCGCGTTGCCAAAGCGGCTGACGCAGCGCTGGCAGCATTTCATGTCGGGGAACGGCCGCATGGCCGCTGCGTACCGGACGCAGCGCGGCCTGTACATGCCGGCCGAGCTCGAGCAGGTCGCCGGCCCGGCGCTGCGCGATCGCTGGACCGCGGCGAAGGCACGCGTCGCGGCGGCGGAAGCGGTGCTGTTCGACGGCGACGCGAGCTCGCTCGAAGGGGACGTCGCGCGGCTCGAGACGCGCGTGTACCTCGGATCGCAGCTGCTCAGGGATCTCGACGTGATGTCGATGGCCCACGGCCTCGAAGTGCGCGTGCCGTTTGTCGATCACGTCCTGCTCGACGCGGTGTGGCCGGATCTAGGCGCGCATCCGGCGCTGATGCGCAACAAGCGCCTGCTGCACGAGACGTTGACGCGGCCGTTGCCGCGCCCCGCGGTGGATCGTCCGAAGCAGACGTTCACGCTGCCGTTCGCCAAGTGGATGGCCGCCGATCTCCAGCCGTTCATCCGCGCCGGCATGGCGTCGCTGGTCGAGGGCGGCTGGATCGCTTCGTCGGTGCCCGATGCGACGTGGCTGGCATGGCAGCGCGGCGCCGCCCACTGGAGCCGGCCGTGGGCGCTTGGCGTGCTCGGCGCGTTCTTGAGGCAGGCATGATTCAAGGCACCGCCCGGCGTGCGCTGCGCAAGGCGGCGGCGATGCAGCGCTGGCTGTGGCCGTCGCCCGACGCCGCAGCCTGGAAGCGCGCCTGGCACCAGGCCGAGCTCACGCCGAGATTCACCCCGGGCCGCATCCAGATGCGCGACTACGATCTGCAGTACTCGGACCTGCTGACCTTGTGCGTCCAGTGGCAGGACATTTTCGTGAAGCGCTGCCTCGACTTTGCCGCCGCCACCGACGCGCCGCGCATTCTGGACTGCGGCGCGAACGTCGGCCTGGCGAGCCTGTACTTCAAGCGGCGCTATCCGCGCGCGCGGATCACGGCGTACGAGGCGGATCCGGCGCTCGCGGCGATCGCCGCCGGGAACCTGCGCCGCAACGGCGCACAGGACGCGGAGCCTGTCCACGCCGCGGTATGGACGACGGCCGGCGAGCTGACGTTTTGCTGCGAGGGCAGCGACTCCGGGATGATCGCGTCGCTGCCCGGCGCGATCGACGGCCGCGCCGCGGTGGTCCCGTCGGTACGGCTGCGCGACCTGCTCGAAGCCGAGCCGATCGATTTGCTCAAGCTCGACATCGAAGGGGCTGAGGATCCGGTGCTCGCCGACTGCGAGCCGCAGCTTCACCGCGTCCGCGCCTTGATTCTCGATCTCCACGAGTTCGACGCCGGCGACCGGCGCGCACCGGGCGTGCTCGCGCGGCTGTCGGCCGCCGGCTTCACCTACGCGATCGACGAGTTCGTGCCGCTGCCGTGGCGCGAGCCGCTCGCCGGCGGCGGCACGCCGTTTCCCGGCAAGGCGCTGCAGTGGTCGATGACGGTTCGGGCGTGGAGGACGGCCGCATGATGGACGCGGCGCCCGCGATCACGCGCCGGCTGCAGCCGTCGGACGGCTGGAGCGGCCGGACCCTGTCCGACGTCTGGGCGTACCGCGAGCTGCTGTATTTCTTCGTCTGGCGCGACGTCAAGGTGCGCTACAAACAGACGCTGCTCGGCGCCGGCTGGGCGATCATCCAGCCGCTGATGTCGATGGTGGTGTTCACGATCTTCTTCGGCCGCCTCGCGAAGGTGCCGTCCGACGGCCTGCCCTATCCGGTGTTCTCGCTGATGGCGCTGGTGCCGTGGACCTACTTCGCGGCGGCGTTGTCGGCGTGCAGTACCTCGCTGAGCGGCTATCAGCACATCATCTCGAAGGTGTATTTTCCGCGGCTGATCGTGCCCTGGGCGGCGGTGATCGCGCCGCTGGTCGACTTCGCGATCGGCTGCGTCATCCTCGCGCTGCTGATGGCGTGGTACGGGATTGCGCCGTCGGCGTCGATCGTCTGGCTGCCGGTGTTCCTGCTCCTGGCGATCGCCAGCGCCGCCGGCGTCGGCGTCTGGCTCGCGGCGTTGAACGTGCGCTATCGCGACGTCCGCTACGTCGTTCCCTTCGTGCTGCAGCTCTGGATGTTCGCGACCCCCGTCGCGTATCCCGCGTCGCTGGTGCCGGGCCGGTGGCGCGCGGTCTATTTTCTCAACCCGATGGCTGGCGTGATCGAGGGCTTTCGCTGGGCGCTTGCCGGCGGACCGCCGCCCGGCGCGCTGACGCTCGTCTCGGCCGCCGTCGTCGCCGCCCTCATTGTCGGCGGCTCCGCATATTTCCGCCGGCTCGAAGGCACATTCGCCGACGTCATCTGATGCCTGCCGCCGCCATTGCCGCACACGGGATCGGGAAGCGATATGTCCTCGGCGCCAGCCGCAGGCCGTCGACGCTGCGCGACTCGATCGCCGCGGTCGGCGGCGGCCTGGTTCGCGCGGTGCGCGGCGCACGGACGCCGCCGCCGCCGTCCCAGGAACTCTGGGCCTTGAAGGACATCTCGTTCGCGATCGAGGCCGGCGATGTCGTCGGAATCATCGGCCGCAACGGGGCGGGGAAGTCGACGCTCTTGAAAGTCATCTCGCAGATCACCGAGCCGACGGAAGGGTTTGTGGACGTGACCGGCCGGGTCGGGTCGCTCCTCGAGGTCGGCACCGGGTTCCACGAAGATCTCACCGGCCGGGAGAACACCTATCTCAACGGCGCCATCCTCGGAATGTCGAAGGCCGAGATCGATCGCAAGTTCGACGAGATCGTGGCCTTCGCCGAGATCGATCGCTTCATCGATACGCCGGTCAAGCACTACTCGAGCGGGATGTACATGCGGCTGGCGTTTGCCGTCGCCGCCCACCTCGAGACCGAGATTCTCGTCGTCGACGAGGTGCTCGCGGTCGGCGACATGCAGTTCCAGAAAAAGTGTCTCGGCAAGATGGACGACATCGCGCGGCACGGCCGCACCGTGCTGTTCATCAGCCACAACATGGAAGCGATCCAGCGGCTGTGCACGCGGGGGCTGCTGATGGATCAGGGCCGGCTGATCGCGGGCGGACCGATCGACCAGGTCGTGGCGCGGTATCGCAGTGCGGAACAGTCGCTGGTGCCGGTCGGCCGCCTCAACGCGCGGGGACGGTCGGGTACCGGCTGGGCGCTGATTCGCGACATCCGGCTCCTGAATCGATCGGGCGAATCGGTCGCCGCGGCGGCCTCCGACGGCGATCTGACGTTTGAAGTCGATCTCGAGATGCTGAACGCCGCGACCCAGGGCGCCAGCCTTCGCGGTCTGATCGTCGAGCTGGTCGTCTGCTCCGATCAGGGGCAGCCGCTGCTCTCGCTGATGAACGTCGACGATGACGGGGTGGAGCTGCCATCGGCGACCGGCTGCACCGTGACGGCGCGGCTGTCCGGGCCGACCTTCATTCCGGGACGTTATCGCCTGAACGCGTTCCTCGGCGTGCCGTACCGCGAACACGTCGACGAGATCCCGGACGCGTTCGAGTTCGAGATTACGGCGCCGGAGCATCCGTGGCGGCCGTACGAATTACACCTGACGCGCGGCATGCTGTGCCGCAAGGCGGCGTGGAGCTGCGCCGTGCTGGATCCGCAAACATGATGACGGTGCTTCGACGCGCCGGAGGGCAGGCGCTGGGCGCGATCGGCCGCGGCCCGCGTCCGACGCCGCCGCTCGCCACCAAGACGCTGATCGCCCCGTTCAATCAGCGGCTCGCCGCCTGGCTGCAACCGCAGAGTTATCTCGAGATC
Organism: Acidobacteriota bacterium; assembly: GCA_025463215.1. Taxonomy (GTDB): domain Bacteria; phylum Acidobacteriota; class Vicinamibacteria; order Vicinamibacterales; family CAVVIG01; genus CAVQFC01. Next base: position 8,705 of record JAOBWF010000319.1, read on the forward strand.
GGCGTCAACCGCGGACGCGGTCTGGCGATGGTCGCCTCGGTGCGCCGGTCCTGCCAGATCGTGGCGTGCGACATGTTCATCGACGCCGACGGCGGCATGGACACCCCCGGTCCACCGCTCGTCACGTCCGAGCTCGCGCGGGCCGGCTTCACCGGACAGCTCGAGTTCGTAATCGGGGATTCGCACCGGGCGCTGCCGAGCGCCGGGGCGCTCTCGCCCTTCGCCTACGACGAGCTCGGCTTCGGCGTCGGTTTCGGGATCCGCCATGTCTGATCCCGTGCGCAAGGCGCTGGTCACCGGCTGCGCCGGCTTCATCGGCTCCGTGCTCGTGCGGCAGTTGCTCGCCCGCGGCGCCGAGGTCATCGGCCTCGACGACTGTTCGCGCGGCAGCGAAGCCGCGATCGTCGACCTGCTCGGCACGCCGCGGTTCACGTTCATCAGAGGGGACGTCCGTTCGGCGATGGATGTGGCGCGTGCCACCGCCGCGAAGCCGACGGCAGTGTTTCATCTCGCCGCGCGCCACTTCATCCCGGAATGCGCCGCCGATCCGGCCGGGACCTACGACATCAACGTCGTCGGCACCGAGCGTGTCTGGGACGCGGCGCGGGCGTGCGGCGCCGAACAATTTCTGTTCATGTCGACCGGCGACGTTTACCAGCCGTCTGTCTCACCCCATCTCGAAAGCGACACGCTGGCGCCGTTCAACGTCTACGGCCTGTCCAAGCTGACGAGCGAGCGATCGCTCGCGATCGCGCGTCAGGCCGGGGGGCCGGCGGTGACCATCGCCCGGATGTTCAATGTCTATGGCGGCGGCGATCGCAACGATCACCTGATCCCGTCGATTCTGCGACAGGTGCGCGGCGGCGCCCGCGAGCTGCGGCTCGGGAATCTCTGGCCGGTCCGCGACTACGTCTATGTCGAGGATGCCGCGGCCGCGTTGATTCGGTTGAGCGACGTAACCGGCGCCGATGTGGTGAATGTCGGCACCGGCGGCGGCTGGACCGTGCAGGAGGTGGTCGAATCGATCGGCGCGGCGCTCGCCGTGCCACTGCGCGTCACCTCGGTCTCAGAATTCCAGCGCCCGGTCGAGCGCGACTCGCTGCGCCCGGATGTCGGGAGGCTTGCGGCGCTGACCGGCTGGCGGCCGACGCGTGGGCTGGCCGAGGGGCTGCGCGCCTTCGCCGCGGCGGAGCAACGGTGACGCCGCCGCGGGACGCGCCGGAAGTCACCTACGTGCTGCCCGACGTGCTCGGCGGGGTCGCCAGCTTTGCCGCCAACCTGCTCGAGCACCGGCGCGCGGATGCGTTCCGCTACGCGGCGGTGCTCACCGCGAACGACAAAGTCAGCGACACGCGGACGCGCGATCCGTTTGCGGCGGACAGGGTCGCAACCGTTGGCTACAGCCTGCCGCCCGAGAATCTGTACAGCGTGCTGCGGCGCGTCACGCGGGCGATTCGGCCCGGGCCGGGCGTGCTGGTCGCCAACGACTGGATCGAGCTCGCCGCTGCCACCGTGCACGACAGCGGCCGGACCGTCGTCGCGGTCGCGCACGGCGACATGGACTGGTATTACCAGCTCGCCCGGCGCCACAGCGACGTCGTCGACCTGTTCATCGCGATCAGCGCACGGATTCGCGACCGGCTGCTCCAGGTGATTCCTGAGCGCGCCGCCTCGATTGTGCTGCAGCCGTTCGGGGTCGAGATCCCGGCGGCGCCGCGCGCCGCGGCGCCGGGCCGGCTGCGCGTCGCCTACGTCGGCCGGCTGAAGGACGACAAGGGGATCTACGATCTGCCGCTGATCGATCGGGCGCTCATCGATCTCGGCGTCGATGTGCGGTGGACGATTCAGGGCGCCGGTCCGCACGGCGACGAACTGCGCGCGCGCTGGAGCCACCGGTCGGATGTCCAGTGGAACGGCTACCAGCCGAAGGCGCGGGTCCTCGAGGTGTTCCGGAGCAACGACGTCCTCGTGATGCCGAGCCGCGCGGAAGGGTTGCCGGTGTCTCTGCTCGAAGCCGGCGCTGCCGGGTGCGTGCCGGTGATAAGCAATCTGCCGAGCGGCATTCCCGACGTCGTGACGCCTGGGATCACCGGCTTTCGTCCGGAGATTGGTGATGTCGCCGGGTTTGCCGCGGCGGTTGCGCGGCTCGCCGGCGACCGCGCGCGGCTCGAGGCGATGAGCGCTGCCGTGCGCGCGCACGTGGCGCGGCACTTCGACGCCACCACCTGCACCGCGGCGTATCAGGCGATCTATGCGCGTTATCGCGAGCTGAAGCGACCGCGCGCCGCGCATATTCCGTTGGACTACGGCAGCCGCCTGGATCAGCCGTGGCTGCCGAACGCCGCCGTCCGGTTCATGCGGACCGCCTTCCGCCGCACGGGATCGGCGCCGAGTGCCACGTCATGACGAATCCTGCGGTGATCAGACGTGCGCCGGGACCGCGCGCGACGGCGACGCTGCGCTGCCTGCTGCGCGGCGGCGCGTTGCCCCGATCGGCCAACCTGCGCCGGACCACGCCGTTCACGCCGACCTCCGGGTTCGAACGGGGCGCGCCGCTCGATCGTTATGACCTGCACCGGTTCGTGTCCCGTCACGCCGGCGCGATCACCGGACGCGTCCTCGCAGTGCAGACGAGCAGCCATACCGACGCGCATGAATAACGCACCGCGCATCAGCGTCCTGCTCACCGCCTACAACCGCGAGGAATACATCGCGTCGGCGATTGAAAGCGTGCTGGCGCAGTCGGTGACCGACTTCGAGCTGATCATCTGCGACGATCAATCGAGCGACCGCACCGCGGCGATCATCGACGACTATGCGCGGCGCGACGATCGCATCCGCGTGTCGCTCAACCAGCGGAACCTCGGCGACTACGGCAACCGGCGCCACATCGCCCGGCTGGCGCGCGGCGAATTCCTCAAGTACCACGATTCAGACGACATCATGTACCGGCATTGTCTACAGGCGATGGTGGAGCCGCTCGAGGCCGAACCGCGCGCGGCCTTCGCGCTGTCGGGCGCGAGGGCGTGGCCGGGCGGCGCCTGTCCCATGCTGCTGACGCCGCGTCTGGCCTACGAGCGCGAGTTCCTGGGCTTTGGCCTGTTTCAGCAGGGGCCGGCATCGGCGTTGTTCCGCACCGCCGCGTTTCGTGATCTCGGCGGATTTCCGGAGGTCGCGTTTGCGGGGGACTATCTCTTCTGGTTGCGCGCCTGCACCACGGCCAACGTGCTGCTCGTGCCGGGGGACCTGTTTTATTACCGCACCCACGCCGGGCAGGAGCTCGTCAAGCCGTCCAGCGCCGCGGCGTATGCCCGCGCCGCGGCGGAGGCGTGGCGCATGCTCAACGACGCGCAGTGCCCTCTCTCGGGCGCCGGGCGCGAGCTGGCGAAGCGCAACTTCGTTTTCAGCCAGGCGCGCGGCGTTTATCGTCACTGCCGCCGCGGACACTTCGCCGCGGCGCGCACCGCGCTCGGCCTCGTCGGCCTCCGCCCGGCGGACTGGCTGACCTACCTGCGCCTGCCGCGGCGCAGCGTCGCCGCGGGCGTCCCTGGCCGATCGGGGGAGGCGGCGCCATGACGTCGGGCGATCGCCTCGCGCTCGACGGCGGTACGCCGGTTCGCGCCGTGCGTCTGCCGCTGCACAAGCCGTGGTTCGATGAGCGGGAACAGGAGGCGGTGCGCGGCGTCCTCGCGGGGACGCACGTGGCCGGTGACGGCCCGAACGGCCGCGAGCTCGAACAGCGCCTGCGCGAGTCGACCGGCGCGCGCGGGGTGCTGGCGCTCAACTCCTGCACGGCGGCGCTCGAGATCGCCGTCGCTGTCGCCGGCCTCGGTCCGGGCGACGAGGTGATCGTGCCGAGCTTCACGTTCGTCTCCACCGCGAATGCGATCGTCCTGGCGGGCGCCCGGCCGGTCTTCGCCGACATCGATCCGATCACCCTGGGCCTCGATCCCGAGGACGTCGCGCGCCGCATTACGCTGAAGACCCGCGCCATCCTGCCGGTGCACTACGCCGGAATGGCGTGTGACATGGCCGCGCTGATGGCGCTCGCGTCGGCGCACGGCCTGATCGTGATCGAAGATGCCGCGCACGCGATCAACGCCACGGTCGGCGGGCGCCCCCTGGGTACCGTGGGCGCGCTTGGCGGGTTGTCGTTTCACGAGACGAAAGACCTCGTGTGCGGCGAAGGCGGCGCGCTGCTGATCCGCGACAGCGATACGTACCTGCACGCCGCCGAGATCC
>JAOBWF010000324.1 GCA_025463215.1 Acidobacteriota bacterium
TGCGGCAGGCTCGAGTGCATGTCGTAGAGGTGCGGCACGCGCAGCATCATCGCGAGCAGCGCCCCGATCAGCCCGCCTTCTTCATGCGAGTGCACCACGTCGTAGCGCGCCGACAGCGCGCGGCGCAGCGCGGTGACGGCGAGCAGCGCGTCGAGCGGGATCTTCGCCAGCGACGGACCGATCTTCACGTCGCGCACGAACGGCGGGCGGAGGCTGCGAAAGACACGAAGCCCCGGCATCGACACGCTCTGGCCGAAGGGATAGGTCACGAGATCGACGTGATGGCCGAGCGCGGTGAGGGCGCGGATGCGGTGGAACTCGCTGAACGGCGTGCCGCGCGGCTCGAAGAACGGCTCGGGCGCGATCATCAGGATGCGCACGGTTCCGATGATTTTCGCACGAATTGACGGTAGAATGTGGCTTCCCTTCGCAGAATGTCCCAGGATCAACCCCAATCGTCCCCCGTGCGCCGCTACGCCCTGCTGGCGATCAAACTGTCGGTCAGCATCATCCTCCTGGTCGTCCTGTTTGCGAAGATCGACGTCGCGCAGCTCTGGCAGACGGCGAAGCTGGCGTCGGTGCCCTGGCTGTGCGCCGCCGTCGCCGTCTTCGCGTTGAGCACCGTCGTCGCGGTGTGGCGCTGGAATCTGCTGCTGAAAACCCAGCGCCTCGAGATCACGTTCCAGTCGCTGCTGGGCACGTTCCTGGTGGCGACCTACTTCAATAATTTTCTGCCGAGCAACATCGGCGGCGACGTGATCCGGATTGGCGACACGGGGCGCCACGCCAACTCCAAGACGCTGGCGACGACCGTCGTCCTGATGGATCGGATCCTCGGCCTGATTGCGCTGGTGTTCGTCGCCGCGCTCGGCGCCACGGTGATCGGCCGGCTGCATCACACCGCCGCGCCGATCTGGCCGGTCTGGCTGTGGGTCGGCTTTTTCGCCGGCGCCGCCGCCACGACGCCAGCGGTGTTCGCGCCCGCAGGGTTCGGCCGGCTTCTCCGTCCCCTGACGGTGTTTCACCCTGAATGGGTCGGCGGCCGGATCACGACGCTGACCGCCGCGCTGGCGCGCTTCCGCGAGGAACCGGGCGCGCTGCTCGCCGCCTTCGCCGGCGCCATCGTCGTTCAGGCCACACTGGTGCTGTATTACTTCGCGGTCGCGTACGCGCTGCACCTCGACATCGCGTTCTGGGATCTCGCAGTCGTCATTCCGATGTCGTTCGTCGTCCAGCTGCTGCCGGTGTCGGTCGGCGGGTTCGGCGTGCGCGAGGCGTTCTTCTCGTACTATTTCCACCGGATCGGCCAGCCGATCGAAGACGCGGTGCTGCTGTCGCTGGTGGCCACGGCGCTGTTGATGATCTTCTCACTCAGCGGCCTCGCCACCTACGTCTGGCGCAGCCGGCATCCGATCCCGGCCCCACTCGCCTAGCGTAGCCACAGCCCGGCCTTCCGTCCGCGCCGCAGCCCTGACGGGCTACGGTGGAAACCCGACGATCTCGTACAGCCTCGTCGTCTCGTCCGCGTAGAGCGGACGCAGAAACGGTGCGAACTCCTTCAGCCGCGTCTCGACGTCCTGCCGGTTCTCGGCGTTGTAGCCGTTCATGTGGAAGACGGCGTAGCGCACCCGATTGGGCTCGAGAATCTTGAAGGCGTCGCGGCTCGGGAAGGGCGCGAGCAGCATCACGTGCTCGTAGAAATCTGGCGGGATGTAATCGCTGTAGCCGTTGACGAGCGGCATCCAGTGCGCCGTGGACGCGAGCATGTATTTGGTGTGCTGGAAGAGGCCCACCGAGGGATAGAAGAACGGCATCTCGATGACCGGGCCGCGCGGCAGCGTCGCGAGCGTGCGATAGACCGGCTCGACCGGCGGCACGTCTGGCATGTGCAGCGGGACCATCAGCTCCCCTGCCGCGATCACGATGAGCGCCGCGGTCACGAGCGACGGCTGCTTCACCCGGCGCAGCAGCGCGGCGACCGCGATCCCGGCGAGCACCGACAGGGCGAACCCGACGACCAGTCCGAAGCGGGCCGGGGCGCGGAGCCACGCGAACATCGGAATGACCGTGTAGAGCGCCGAGTACAACAGACCCGCCGGCCCGAATGACGCCCAGAACGCCAGCACCGCGAGGCCGCCGTACAGCCAGAGGAGCTCGTGGCGCCGGTCGCGTGTCACCACCCACGCGCCCGACACGCCGAAGGTCAGCGTCACGACGCCAGGGAAGGACACCTCCGACCATGCGGGCAGGTGGCTCAGTATCCAGGCGTGGGCGTAGGCTGAGCTCGCCAGGTAGTCGCTCCAGTTGGCGGAGTACTGCACCGCGTCCTTCAGCTCGCGGCGGAAGCCGCCGCCGTGCTGCAGCGTGGCGTACGGCAGAAAAGCGGGCGTCACCAGCACGATGGCGACCACAGCCGCGACAGCGACCGCCGTCCAGTAGCGCCGATCCGTCCACATTCGGCGCGTGCTGGCGATGACGATGATGGCGAAGCCGATCATCAGGCAGACGAAGACGCCGTAGTAGCCGCAGCAGATCGCCTGCGCCGCCATCGCGCCGCCGAGCGCGGCGCCGCGCCCCGGGGTCGGCCGGTCGGCGAGGCGATGAAACGCCAGCAGCGCGAACGGCAACCCCGCGGTCATCAGCAGCTGGATGTGCGCGGTGTGGGCGAAGACGAACGGACAGAACGCGAAGCCGATGGCGCCAATCGCTCCCGCGCGAGGGTCGCCGGTGAGGTACCGCACGAGGCAGTACATGCCGGTCGCGCTGAGCACGAACGCCAGCAGCATCGCGGAGTTCAGCGCCGCGTACGGATTGCGGGTCAGCCAGTACGCCGGGATCGCGAGCGCGCCGGCACCCAGGTTGTTTTCGGAGTACGCCAGCGTGCCGCGGTGCGGGTGGAAGATGTTGGCGTCGAACACGTGCAGCGGATCGACCACCAGCGTGCGTGCCACCCACGCGACGTTCCAGATCGACAGCTTGCCGTCCCCGTTGTCGACGCGGCCGACGCTCCCGAGCTTGAAGGCGACCGGATACGTCAGCACCGCGGTCAGCATCGCGCTCGCCAGGAGCACGAATGCGAGCTCGCGTGCCCTCATTTCACGGCCGGTGCCGCGGTGAACCGCATCAGCGCGCCGAGGTTCCGGTAGTCCTTGGACTCGGGGTTCCGCAGGTGCTCGGTGAACCCCTCGGTCGAGCGCGCCGACAGCAGATACGCCCAGCTCGTCGCGTCGCGCACACCGACCGCCGGCAGATCGAAGGTCGCCGGCGTGCCCGGCGTCAGCGGCAGCCGCATCTGGCGGCCGCCGGCCGACGCGATGAAGACAGTCGCCACCGGCGACTCGACCGTCATCCGCAGATGGTCGATTGCCCAGTCGCTGCGCATGATGATGTCGGCGCGGCCGTCGCCCGCAATCCAGACGCCGGTGTGTCCGGCCGCGTCGATCTGCTCGGGAGGATACGCGTGCTCGTCGAGGAAGTACAGCAGCACGTCGTTGAACCACGCGTGCGCGCGCGGCCCCTCGATCAGCATCACCGGCAGGTCATTCGCCATCGTGATCTCGACCGGCAGGTAGCGGGCGAATCCGCGTTCCGTCGTCAGGTACGGCGACTTCGCCGCGACGAACGGATTGACCAGCATCTTCGCGGTGAACAGGGCGCCGCCGACCCAGGCCAGGATGGCGGCGGCGGATGAGGTCATCGGCGGCGTCAGGAAGAACAACGCCGCGTAGGCGCCGATGATGTAGCGGTTCCCGGTCGGCCCCCCCCCGCCGCTCCAGGAGTACGGCGCCAGGATCAGCAGCCCCACCGCCGATCCCAGCACGGCGAGCGCAATCAGCACGCGCCACGGCCGTCGTCGCTCGGACGAACAGAGCCACAAAGTGATCGCGACCACGCCGGGAAAGAAATACGGGACGAAGCCGAAGTGGCGGCCGACGAGAAAATACTCGACGTTGTGGGCGAACCGGTTCGGGAAATCCTGAAGCACGTTCTCCGCGTCGGAGTCGTTCGTGCTCATCTCGGTCCCTTTGCGATCCCAGACGCTGTCTTTCGATCCATCGAACGGGAATGCCGTGTAGAACGTCTTGCGGTCGCCGCCCTGGTAGTTGAACTCCCCCGCGTTGATCGCGGTCACACCGAAGAACAGGCAGGCGACGGCCACGCTCACCGCGCCGACGAGCAATCCGTCGAGCCACTTGCGCCGCCACATCAGCCAGAGCACGAGCGGGGCCACGAGCAGCGCGTGGTTCGGCGGCTTCGAATACGTCGCCGCGCCCAGCAGCATCGCCGCCGCGATGTCGCTCCCCCGCCCGCGCAGCCACGACGGAGCGTCCGGCTTCACCTCTTTGTAAAGCCAGAGAAAATAGGCGAAGAAGATCAACGAGAAGTGCAGGATCTCGGGGGCGAGAAACACCGTGTAGACCGGCACACAGGTCGCGCCGACGAACGCCAGCGTGAAGATCAGCGCCGGCGCCGGCTGCGATCGTGCGGCCAGGAACTTGTAGCCGCAGACGCAGACGCCGAACAGCAGCAGCACGTGCAGCACCAGGAAGCCGTTCAGGCCGAGCAGCCGGACGAACGGCGCCGCCACGATCGGGTACAGCAGCGCCTTGGCGAAATAGAGGCGACCGGGCTGGTTGTCGGCGCTCTTGATCGTGTGGACGAACGGCGGCTGCGCGTCCGCGCGCACGCGCAGGTGTTTGCCTTTCTTGAGGAAGATCCCGTCCGGCCCCGAGCGATACAAGCCGAAGAAGCGATCGAGGTCGCGGCGCTCGTACGTCAGATCGTGGTCGTACGCCAGGCTCAGCGCCATCGACACGTAGGTCGCCTCGTCCCCCTTGAGCCCGAAACCGGTCTTGACGACGTCGACGGACAGGGCTGCCGCCAGCGCGATAACGAGCAGGACTGACCCGACTTTCATTCCCGTGCATCATATCGCGACCGGAATGGGGTATTCTGAACGCGTTCCTTGTCCACCGTACCGTTTTCAGAGCGAGGCGGCAAAGCCCGCGGCTGTCTCGACCTCGTCAGCGGCCGCTTTCCTGCCTTTGTCTTCGGCGGACGCCTCGGTGCGCTGCTGCCGGTTTTTCATTTCCACGAGGTCACGCGCGACGACCTCGAACCCAAGCTGCGTCATCTCGCCGACAACGGCTACCGCACCGTCACCTCTGACGATATCGCCGGCTACGTACGCGGCCGGATCACACTGCCGGCGCGATCGGTCGCTCTCTGCTTCGACGACGCGTGGAAGAGCCTGGCCACGGTCGCGGCGCCGTTGCTGAAACAGTACGGCCAGACCGCGATCGCCTACGCGATCCCGGCGCGGATTACCGAAGACGACGGGAGCGGATCGCCGTTCGTGACCTGGCCGGAGCTCACCGCCCTCCACGCCTCCGGTGTGATCGACGTCCAGTCGCACACCGAATCGCATTCGCGCATCTTCACGTCCGCCGAGATCGAGGACTTCGTGCAGCCCGGATACGACGCGACCCCGTTGCTCAACCGGCCGCAACGCTCCGCGGTGCCGGCGCTCGCCTTCGTCACGCCGGCCGACCTTGGCGCACCGCTCTATGCGATGCGCTCGCGGATGTCCGATGCGCCGCGGGCGCTCGTCTCGAGTGGTGCGCATGATCGCTGCGTCGCGCTGGTCGAGCGCGAGGGGGGCGCCGCCTTCTTTGCGCGACCGAATTGGCGGCAGACGCTCGCGGCGGTCGCGGCGGAGTCGCCGGCGCCGGCGATTGAATCCGCCGATGATCAGCAGCGGACGATCGAGGACGAGCTCGCGCGCAGCCGATCGATCCTCAATCAGCGGCTCAAGACCGCATCGGTCGCGCACATCTGCCTGCCGTGGGGGATCTCGGGCCGGCGCACGGAGGCGATGCTCGAGCGCACCGGCTATCGCACCGCGTTCGCCAACCGGCTTCGCGGCCAGCATGCTGTCCATGCCGGCGACGACCCGTACTGGCTGAAGCGGCTGCCGAACCACTACATCACCCGTCTGCCTGGCCACGGCCGTCAGTACTGGTTTTCATGACGTCCGGTTTTCCCGAGGACGTCGGCGTCGCCATCGTCTGCCACAACAATCGTCCCACCCTCGGCGCGACCCTCGGGTCGCTCGAGGCCGCGGCCTGTCCACACGAGCGCGTTCTGGTGGTCGATGGCGGCAGCACCGACGGCACCGCCGACTGGCTGCGGACCGAATATCCGCGCGTTCGCGTCGTCGTCCTGGCGACCAACGCGGGGCCGAACCCCGGGCGTAACATCGGCATTCGCGAGACGCCGCAGCCCTACGTGTTCCTGATGGATGCCGACGTCCAGGTCCAGCCGGACACGATCCAGCGGCTGCGCGCCGCGGTCGATGGCGATCGCACCATCGGCATCGGCAGCCCCATCGTCGTGCACGCGGGCGCTCCCGGCACGATTCAGTACGCCGGCGGCAGCCTGCACTTCATCTGCGAGGCGAGTAATCCGTGGATGAACCGGCCACTGGCGGCGCGCGGTCCTGCGCCCGCTGACGTCGGCGTAGCCTCCGGCAATGGCCTGCTGCTCGATCGCGATGCGGCGTTCGCCGTCGGCCTGTTCGATGTGCGCTACTTCATGGGCAAGGACGATGGGGACTTCACCCATCGCATGCGGATCGGCGGTTATCGGATCCGCGAAGTGCCCGACGCGTTGGTGTTGCACGGCAGCCGGCCGCGCAGCGACTGGCTGTTCTACTACCAGCTGCGCAACCGCTGGCACTTCATGCTGAAGAACTACCAGTGGCGCACGCTGATCGCGATCGCGCCGTGCCTCGCCGTGCACGAGCCGCTGCAGTTGATCGTGCTGCACCTGAAGGGACATGGCGGCACCTATTGGAAAGCGGTGCGCGGGCTGATCGCGATGCTGCCCGAGCTGGCGCGCGATCGCGCGGAGGTGGCCCGGTTCCGTGCGCTGCCGGACGGCCGGCTGCTGGGCAGCGATCGGCTGATCGTGCGCGAGGATTTGATGACGCCGCTGGCGCGCATCGGCAAGGGGCTGTATGACGGACTGCTCGCCGCGTACTGGAGCCTGCTGCGGCACACGGTGCTCGCCGGATGACCCGCGCGATCGGCTCGAGGCAGGCGCGCGGCGTGCTGATCCTCACCCCGTACTTCTACCCGATCATCGGCGGCGTCGAAAGCAATGCCGAACGGCTCGCCCGCTATCTCGTCGCCAATCATGTGCCCGTGCAGGTGCTGACCAAGCGCATCGGCCGTGGCTTGCCGGACCAAGAGGACCGCGACGGGATCGCCATCCGGCGCATCGGGCCAGGCGGTGAGCGCTCCTCGGTCGGCAAATGGCTGATGACGCCGGCCATCGTACGCTGGCTCGTCGGACACGCGGCCGAGTACGACGTCGTGTGCTGCGTCGATTACCGCGCCACCGGAGTGGCCGCGCTGCTCGCCCGGCGGGTCACGCACCGCCCTGTAGTGTTTCAGGCGCAAACGACCGGCGTCCTCTCCGGCGACAACGTCGATCCGCTGCTGAAGCGCGCCGGCATCGACCCGACCGGCCCGCTGGCGCGCCTGATCAAGCGGCCGGTCGGCGTCCTGTACGGGAGCGCCGATGCGTTCGCCTCGATCTCGCGCGACATCGAGCGGGAGACGCTCGCGTCGGGTGTGCCGTCTGCGCGCGTGTGGTATCTGCCGAATGCGATCGACATGACCCATTTCCAGCCGGCAGGCCCTGGTGAGCGCGATCGCCTTCGCGTGCAGCTCGGACTTCCACTCGAGCAGGTCGTCTGTCTGTTCGTCGGCCGCCTGAGCCGGGAAAAGGGCGTCCTCGAGCTGCTCGAGGCGTGGCGCCTGCTTCAGCCGACCAGCGCGCTTCTCGTCGTCGCCGGTCCCGACATGACCGGACATGCCTGGGACGCGGGCGCGCCCGGCCGCGCCTTCGTCGAGCGGCACCAGCTGCAGCAGACCGTGCGGTTCGTCGGACCGCTCGCCGACGTCGCACCGGCGATCAAGGCGTCCGACCTCGTCATCCAGCCGTCGCATTTCGAAGCGCTCGGTCTGTCGGCGATCGAAGCGCTCGCCTGCGGCGTGCCGCTAGTCGCCTCGGCGGTCGGCGGCCTGCTCGACTTCGTGGTCGACGGCGAAAATGGGCGGCTGTGCCCGCCCCGGGATCCGGCGGCGCTGGCGGCGGCGATTGGCCCGCTGCTGACCGACGCCGGCGCCCGCGCGCGCCTCGCCGCGCGTGCGCGCGCGTCGGTGCTGCAGGACTACGACGAGCAGGCGGTGTTCGGCCGGATGCGCGCCCTCTTCGATCGCCTGGCGGCGACGCGGTGAGCGCTGCGGCGGGCGGCCGGCTGTCCTTCCTCAAAAGCAGCAGCTATGCGACGGCGACGGCGGGCAGCGCGGTCCTGCTCGTCGCCCTGACGATGATCGCGGGGCGCTGGATGCCGGCCTCGGAATACGGCAAGCTCTCCTTCGCGATCGCGCTCGCGACCATCGTCGAGACGCTGATGGACATCGGCCTCGGGCCGGTCACCGTCCGCACCGTCGCCCGCGACGGCGCGGGTGCCGGGACGCTGTTCCGACATGTCCTGGGCCTCAAGATCGCGTGGGGCGCCTTCGGTCTCGTGGTGCTGGTCGTCGCCGCCCCGATCCTGCGCCACGATCCGACGGTGATCCGCGCCTGTTACCTGATGGGGATTTCGTCCGCCATCCGCTCCTACGTCCTCAGCGCGCGCGGATTGCTGCAGGGGCTGAACCGCTTCGATCTCGAGACCATCATCGTCGTCGCCGACCGCGGCCTGCTGCTCGGGCTCGGCACGCTCGTGCTCGTCAACGGCTTCGGCCTGCTCGGCGTGTCGATCGCCTTCGTGGCCGCGCGGGTGCTGATGTTCCTCGTCGTCACGGTGATCGTGAAGCGCGTCACCGGCTCCGCGATGCCGACCTACGATCGGGCGGTATGGATCGAGTTGCAGACCGCGGCGCTGCCGCTCGGCTTCTTCCTGATCACGCTGACGCTCTACACCTACGTCGACACCGTTATACTCGGCATCATGCGCAGCGACGCGGAGACCGGCTGGTACGCGGCGGCCTATCGGGTCTACGAAGGGCTGATGTACGCGCCGTCGGCATTCTCGACCGTGCTGACGCCGCGGCTCTCGCAGCTGTTCGTCGACGATCGCCGCCGTCTACTCACGCTGTTCCGGCGCTCGCTCCTCGCATCGGCGGCGATGGCGCTCGTCGTCGGCGGCGTCGCCGTGATGATCGCGCGGCCGATGATGCTGCTGTTTTATGGCCCGAACTACGAGCCCGCGGTTGCGCCGCTGCAGGTGCTTGCCGGCGGATCGATCTTCGTCTTCTGCACCTGGATTCTGCATTCGGCGGCGATTGCGATGAACCTCGATCGCCGGCTGGTCGCGACCACGGCGATCGGGCTGACCGCGAACATCGTCCTCAACATCGTCTGCATCCCGCGCTTCGGCATCACCGGCGCGGCGTGGGCCACCGTCATCGCCGAAGCGATCACCGTCAGCTTCCTCTGGGTTCAAGTGGAACGGCGGCTGCGGACCGCCGGGCCGCACGCCTAGCATGACCTCCCGCCAGACGCGCATGGCGGCCGTGCTCGGCGCGGCGTTGTTCGTCACGTACGCGTATTTCTACGAGGCGGGCGGCTGGAACCAGAACTCGCGCTTCGCGCTGATCCGCGCGATCCTCGAGCGCCACACCCTGCAGATCGACGCCTATCAGCTGCACACCGGCGATCGCGCGCTGTGGCAGGGGCACTATTACACCGACAAGGCGCCGGGCGCGTCACTGCTGGCGCTGCTGCCGGTCGAGGCGGCGCGGATACTCTCGCGCGCGGCCGGGGTCGACCCGGCATCGTTTCCCGGGATCGCGTGGACATCCTACATCGCCGCGGTCGTCACGTCGGGTCTGTTCACGGTGATCGCCGCGCTCTGCGTCTTCCGCCTGGCGCTGCGCTGGGGCGCGAGCGACGCGGCGGCCCTGTTCGCGGCGTCGGCCTACGGCGTCGCCACGCCCGCGTGGGCGTATGCGACGATGTTCATGGGGCATGGCCAGACGGCAGGCTGCCTGATGATCGCGTTTGTCGCGGCGGATGCGCTCGATGCCGCCGACAGCCCAGCGCAGCGCCTGCGGATGGCGTGGATCATCGGCCTTGCCGGCGGCTGGGCCGTGGTCACCGAATTTCAGGCGGCGATTCCAGCCGTGCTGATCGGTCTGCTGGCCATCGCCAACAGCCGCAGCGCGGCGGTCGTCTCGCGCATCGCGATCGGCGTCACGATCGCGGCGGTGCCGCTGCTCGTCTACAACGTGCTCGCATTCGGATCCCCGCTGCACATCGGCTACGCGAGCGAGGAAGGCTTCGCCGAGCTGCACTCCGGGTTCTTCGGCATCACCTACCCGCGGCTGTCGACGATTCGCGAGCTGCTCGTCGGCAGCTATCGCGGCCTGCTGCCGCTGTCGCCGCTGATGGGCGTCGTGCCGCTCGGCCTCGTCGTGTTGTGGCGGAGCGGGCGCCGAGGGGCGACGCTGGTGTGCGCCGGCACCGGCCTCTACTATCTCCTGCTGAACGCGTCGTATTTCTATTGGGAAGGCGGCTGGGCATTCGGCCCGCGCCAGATCACCGCCGCGCTGCCCTTTCTGGCGCTCGCTCTCGCGCCGCTCTGGGATCTGGCGCGCACCGAAGGACGCGCGCTGCTCGCGGCCGGCTGGATCTGGGGCGCGGCGCTGACGCTGATCGGCGTCTCGACGACGCCGCAGCCGCCGGCCTCGTTCAAGGCGCCGGTCACCGAGCTGCTGTGGCCGGCGTTCCGCGACGGCGATCTGTCGCTCAACCCGCAGACCTTCGTGCACAACAGCGTCGACGTCGAGCACCTGCGCGGCGGCGGTGATCCGCACGCGGCGTGGAACCTCGGCGAGATCGCGGGCCTTCGCGGCCTGCCCAGCCTGCTGCCGCTGGCGCTCGTCTGGGTACTCGCGTTTGCCGTGCTGAAGCTGCTGCGATGACGACGCGGAACGGATCGGCGGGACCGCAGCAGTTCGGCAACGCCGAGGCGAACCAGCGCTTCCTCGACGCGACGGGAGCGCTGACGGCAGGCGTCGATGTCCTCGAGATCGGCACCGGCACCGGCGGGATGCTGCACGCGCTGCTCCAGCGCGGCGTTCGCGCGCAAGGGGTGGAGATCAACGAGGCGCTGATCGCCGAGTCGCGCCGCTGGTTCGGTGATCTGCCGATCGTGCGCGTGACCGGCGTCTCCCTGCCCTTTCCTGACGCATCCTTCGATCTCGTCCTCAGCTTCGACGTCTTCGAGCACATTCGCGACAGCGATGCGCATCTGCGCGAGGTCGCCCGGGTGCTGCGGCCTGGCGGCCGCTATCTGGTGCAGACACCGAGCAAGTGGCCGAACACCGTGTTCGAAACGATCCGCTGGAAGAGCGTCACGCGCTGGCGCGACGATCACTGCGCGCTGCACACGCCCGGACAACTGCGGCGGCGGCTCGAAGCGCACGGCTTTCGCGCGCGCTTCTTCGACGTGCCGGTCGTCAACGAATTCTTCAGGGAGAAAGTGCGCCGCCACCTGGGCTGGCCCGGCGTGCTGCTGGTGTCGCTCGCCAACCCGGACCGGCTGCCGGTGGGTTGGCGCACGAATCTGTATGTCGAGGCGACGAGGCGCGGGCAGCCCTGAAGGGGAGCGCGGCGCGCGGAACTAGAACCGCACGCCGAGACCGACGCCGGCGCGATTGACGGTGATCGCGGTCTCCGTCGAGATCCGCCCGTACTGATACTGCAGATCGACGATCAGCTGACGCCAGGCCGGCCACACGACGCCGGCGCCGAGCGTGAACATCACCTTCGACTCACTGCCCGAGACGTCGGATCCGAGCGTGACATATTGCGACAGCGTGCTCGCGGCGTCGACGCCGCCGATCAGGAATGTGACGTCCTTGTTGACGCGCGCGATGCCGAGGCCGCCGAGCACGTAGGGCTTCAGCATGGTCGACGCGGTCGGAATCCGATAGCGCACGCCGCCCACGAAGAAGGTCGCCGGCTCCTTGACCGAGTAGCTGACCGCCCCGCTCTGGAGCTGTGCCAGCGCCGCCGCGATCGTCTGCGCCGACGCGCCGATCTCGGTGGTCGCGACGTCGCGGATCCTGCCGAACGATCCGAACACCTGCAGCTGCGGCCTGACGGTGACGCCGACTTCGGCGCCGAACGACTGGCTGGTGACGTGGCCGAACGCCGACTGCGCCACCGCCTCGACATACCCGCGGTCGGGCGTCGTCGCGGCAGCGGTCTGGGCGCCCGCCGCGGCGGCCGTTGTCAGCGTCAGCGTGAGAACGACCGCCGACCGCAGGGTGGTGCGGCCGCTCACTGGATCCGTCCCAGCGCTCGTGAACCGAGGCTCGAGTCGCGCCATGGCTGCACGATCACGTTGGAACGCTCGTCGACCGTCCGCTTCACCGGACCGTTTCTCGCGACCGAGGACACCATGAAGCCGACCAGTTCGCCGACCTGCGGGACCCAGGTGTTGAACGGCGGGCCGAAGCCGGCGTCGGGACCGATCGTGCGGGTGCCTTGTCCGGCCTTGCACGACGAAGCGCCGCGATAGATCCACTCGCCGGCGCCGCCGTACCACGTGCCGCCGATGCGCGCGAAATACCACTGGTTGGCGTAGACGCCGAAGTTCGGATCCTCGCCGCCGAACGGCCAATGCGAATCGGGCCACCCGGGATCCGTATAACTCATGCAAACCGGGCCATCGCCGCCGCCGTCCTGCTCGACGAGCGACAACACTGCCGTCTGCGGCCAGCCCGAGACGTCGGGGCTATTCAGGTAGACGACCTTCTTCAGGTCGATCGCAAACGTCGTCACGAACGACGCGGCGAGCGTCGTCGGGCCGGTGACGCCGTTGCCGATATCGCTCACGGTGACGCGCCAGAACAGCGTCGTTTCGGCCGGCAGATCCGTCGACGGCGTGAAGGAGGTCCGCCCCACGCCTTCGGCGACCGTGCCGCTGATCAGCACCGGACTGAACGCCGCGTTGGCGGCGACCTCGAACTTGTAGGTCAGCGCGCCGATCGGACCTGAACGCGTCGCGTTGGTCACCGTGAACGTCGGTCGCGCACTGGTGCCGGCGCCGGTGATCGGACTGACCAGCGTCGCCGAGTCGATCACGATCGCCGGCCCGATGGCGAATGCGCGCGGCGCGCTGAACGGTCCGGTCGTGCCGCCGCCCTCGGCGCGTGCGCGCCAGAAATAGCTGGTGCCGGCCGCGATCTTGTCGATCGTCAGGCTGGTCTGCCCCGTCGATCCGGCGGCCACGCCGCTCTTCGCATACACCTTGGTCCCGAAGGTCGAATCGGTCGACACCTCGAAGGTGTACGTCGCCCCGGCCGACTGCGTCAGCACCGCGTTGGCGACGACGAGCGTGACCGGTTGATCGACGTTGCGGATGGCGGCGCCGGCCGCGGGCGAGAGCGGCCGCGGCACCGTCACGGATGCGGTCGCCGCCGCGCCATCAGCGACGGCTGTAGCGGCGGCGGTAGGTTGCGTGGGAGAGTTGCTCTTCGAGCAGGCCGAAACGGCGAGACATGCAGCTGCCACGGCAGCCAGGCGCGAACTCAATGTCAACATGTGCCTTCATTAAAACACGAAACTCTGGCCCGACGCCGACGGAAACGGCACCACGACCACGTTGGATCGTTCGCGAATGCTGCTCGGCCCGTTGTTGCGCGCATCGCCTGAGGTCACCAGGAATCCGACCTGCTCGCCGGGCGCGGGCTGATGTCCGGCCATCGCGCCCCAACGGATGGGATCGTAGTACCAGTCGCGCGAGTAGCCCGTCACCGGCCCGCCGCTTTCGTACAGGCCCCTCCAGTATTCGATGCATCCCGACGCGTGCCACTGGCCGTTGATGTTGAGCACGATCCAGACGGTGTACTGCAGACCACCGCTCCAGCCCGGCGGAATCACTTCGGGCCACGACGCTTGCTTGCCGAATTCCACGTGGGCGCCGCTCGGCATCAGGTTCAGACGCGTGATCGTCGTCGTCACGGGCCAACTGGCCACGTCGGCGGGCGAATTGTGGATCGCCGCGGTGCCGAGGTTGATCGCATCGTTCGGCGCCGGTCCGCTCGGCGACGGGCTGGGCGTGTACACCGGGGCCGGTTCCGCAAGCATCTGGAACGCCTGCGTGTTCGACCACGGCCCGACCGTCGTCGGGTCATAGGCCCTGACATGCCAGTAGTAGATCTTTCCGTAGCTGAGGTCGGCGGGCGACGGCGTCGTCGTCGCATTCGACGTCTCGGCTACGCTCCAGGTCGCGACCTTGTTCGCGAATGAGTCGCTGTCGGCGAGCTCAATCAGGTAGTTGATCCCGCCGACGGGGCCCGAGCGCGCCGAGTTGGCGATCGTGAAGGTCGGCCGAAGTGTGAGCACGGTCGCGTTCGGCGCCGGCGCGGACAGCCCGGGGACGTCGATGACGATCGGGGTGAAAATCGTGAACGCGGCGGGGGTCGCGTACGCACCGGTGTTGGCCCCGTCCTGCGCGCGCACGCGCCAGTAATACGTGTGGCCGGTCGCGAGCGTATCTGTCATCCGGAGACTGGTGCGTCCGCCGTCGCCCTGCGGAATGCCCTCGCGCGAGAATACGAGATTGGCGAACCCGGTGTCGGTCGCGATGTCGAAGGAATAGTTCAACGGGCGCGGTCCGTTGCTGCCGGCGTTCTCGACCAGGAGGGTCACCGGCTGCTTCTCGACCGAAATCTTGGTGCCCGATGACGGCTCGAGCATCTTCGGCGTCGAAATCTCGATGCCGGGAATCGGTCCAGCGACGGTCGGGCTCAACGGCGTCGCGCTCTTGCTGGCGGAACACGCCGTCAGCGACACGGCCGTCAGCAGGACGCCGAGGATCGCGGGAGTTCGGGACATCACCTTCACCACAGAGACATGTTGAACGCGCAGGGGCACGGGCGCAGAGGTGCGCACTAATGCCTATCGGAACGACGATCCGGGAACTTTAGGAAACGGCTCGCGCTGAAACGGGGCTAGCCGCCCCTCTTGAAAACTTCGTACCAGGGATTGATATGGCGCAGGACCGACGTGATCGGCCGCTCGTTCCGGTCTCCAACGAGATCCCGGGGCGCTCCAGGCAGCCACGGCCAGGGTACCGGCTCGCGATATCGAAATACGAGAACGTAACCGAGATCACCGTTTTGGAGGCCGGCGATCAGCTGTCCCGTCTCGGTGCGGGGCGGCTCGGCACGCGCGTAATCGGCGTTCAACACGTAATACGACGGCTGCGCCTCCTTCAGTTGCGCGATGTTGACGATGCCGGCGTTGTTGAACCGTTCGATGCGCGGGTAGTACTGCAGTGGAAAGACATAGGCGACGGTCTCCGTCCGGGCGACATGCCCGGCCAGCCACTGCTCGACCGTATAGCGCGAGTCGCGGATCATGACGAGATCGACGGTGGCGGCGTACAGCATCGTGCAGGCGAACACGCCGCCGGCGACCGCCGCGCGCCACGGCCGGCCGCGGCGATCGTCCGACAGCCACCAGTCGAACGCGAAGCCGCCGAACACCGAGAGGATCAGGCAGACCGGGAGCATGAACCGGTCGTAGTTGTAGAGGACGACGTTCACGAAGCTCGCGTAATACGACACGGCCGGTAGTGCGAGCCACAGGGCGGCGCGTCGATGGGCCGGCGTCTGCACCGCGAGCACGACGCCGGCGACCGCGACCAGGAACATCGGCCAGCCCCACGCCATGCGCACGATATCGATTGAGAGACGCAGCAGCGCCATCCTCCCCGCGAGCGTCGCCTCGAAGTCGCGGTACGACACGCTCGCCGGGCCGGTAATGAAGCGCACGTGCTCGACGAACCCGCTGGCGTTGAACATCACGTTGTGCCCCGCCGCGAACAGCACCACCGCGACCGCCGCCGCCCACCAGAGACGCGCATCGAACAGCGCGCGCGCCAGCGGACGCCGCGTGCCCGTCGCGCGATTGACCTGCCATAGACGGTAGACGAACGCGAAGGGGGCCGGGAGGAACAGGCCGTACGCCTGGTCCTTGGTGCAGATCGACAGCGTCGCGCAGGCGGCGAAGCCGAGGAAGTCGCGCAGTGCGAGGTTATCCAGGACGCGCAGGTAGAAGACGAGCGCGAGCGCGAACCAGAAGAGGTACGGCACGTCGAGGTTCGCGGTCTTCGCGTAGTACACGAACGGTGTGACGACCGACATCATCGCGGCGGCGAACAGTCCGGCACGCCTGCTGAACGCGCGGGCGCCGCACGCGTAGGCCGCGAGCAGAATGCCGGCCGCGGCGGCGACGCTGACCAGGCGGCCGACGAACGCCAGCACCGCGTACGGCGCGGTGGTGCTCAGGTCGACGCGGCCGAACTTCTCGAGCACCAGCAATGGACTGAACGCCGCGGTCAGGATGTAGTAGTGCAGCGGCGGATAGCGATCGAACCAGCCGTGGCCGAAGTGCTGTGCGGCGGCGCCCAGCACCTGCACCGGCGACAACTCGTCCGCCGCCCAGCTTCCGCCGGGCAGTCCCCACCAGATGCCGGCGAGATTGAGCACCAGCGATGCACCGAGGATCCAGCGCATCGCGGGCCAGACCTGCTCGCGTTCGAGCCACGCCTTCTCGCGCGCGATCACCGACCACACGACGCGCAGCGCCCAGACCACGAGGACGGCGACCCAGAGCCACTCGGCGGCGGCGAGCGTTTGTCGCAGCCCCGCACTGAATGCGAACGCCGCGAAACTGACGCGCCGCGGCGTCATCGCCCACGCCGGCACCGGTTCGAGCGGCTCGCCCGCTCGCGCCCATAACAGCTCGAAATGAAACGCCCCGCCTTCCTGTGCATAGCGGACATGGATCGCATGGACGCCGCGCGTCAGCGTCACCACACCGGTCGCGCCGCGCGGCCACACGCGCGCACCGCTGTTGTCGACCACGGCCTGGCCGTCCACGTACACGACCGAGCCATCGTCCGATACCGTGGCGAGCGCGTACGGACCGTCGTGCATCGCGAGAAACGAGCCGGACCACGCGACGCTGAACTGCGGCGGCGGCGTGTCGCGCCACGCGGCGCGGACGCGTGCGTCCGTCGGTTGCGGATCCCGCGTCGTGACGACCGCCGGATTGGACCAGGTCGCGTTGGCGTAATAGGCGCCGTTCAGTCCGGTGCGGACTGGATTGAGCCTGTCGCCGGCGGCGAGCGCCAGCAGCAGGAGCGTGGCGAAGGCAGCGGCTCTCTTCATCGCAATCGGACGCGAACCTGGCAGCCGAGCCAGCGGTGATCGGTCGACCCCGGCTCGTGATCCGATGGCCGGAACTCCCCCGCCGACTGAATCACGACCGGGATGAGGCGCGCGCCAGGCGTCAGCGGGACGTCGATCTGCGTGGTGTCGTTGCCCGCCAGCGTCACCGTCTGATCGCGGCCGTCCACGGACACGCGGATGGTTCCGCCGGTCGGTCCGACGTGGAGCGTGAGCATCACGGTCGAGGCCCCGCCGGGCGCGACGAAGATCCTGCCGGCGCTCGTGCCGCGCGTCCAGTAGTCGCCGCCTTCCCGATAAGTGTCTTCGTCCGCGTAGACGATGAAGGCGCCGGGACGTCCTTCGATCGGTTCGATCGCGTGCACGTCGACGTCCGGACGCGCGCTGCGCGGAACGATGGTGTCGGCGGCGAGGCTGACCTGCGTGACCGACCGCGCCAGCGCGGCGCCGGACACGCCGATCGAGACGGCGGTCTCGATCGGTACGTCGAAGGTCAACGGCGGCGCACCGGGGCCGACAGGACCTCGGCCGATTTCGAGATGTTCACCGAGCATCACCGTCCCGGTGCCGCCAACGGCGGAGCCTCCGGCCGAAACAATCCGCGCCACATAGCGCCCCGGCGGCAGCAGAAAAGGCCCCGCAAGATGACGGGGATCGTCGCCGAGCCCGCCTTCGGCTCTGGACACGCTGAGCGCGCTGCGCCTCAGCATCTGTCCTTCGTCGAGCCGGGCGCGACGGCCGTAGTCGACCACCCGGAGCGACCGACCGTCGAATCCTCGCATCAGAGCGAGGCGGCCGCGCAACGTGGTTTTGGTCCGCTCCGATGCGGGCTGGGGCGAGCCTGCCAGCAGTGACCCGGCGAGCGCGAATACGACGAGGCCACTTGCGGCGCCGGCGCCTTCGGGCCATGCCACGCGTGACGTCAGCACGACGACAGCCGCCGCGAGCAGCGCGGCGATCACCCACGGGGCCAGCAGCACGAAC
This sequence comes from Acidobacteriota bacterium, assembly GCA_025463215.1. GTDB lineage: Bacteria > Acidobacteriota > Vicinamibacteria > Vicinamibacterales > CAVVIG01 > CAVQFC01. The sequence continues at coordinate 18,270 of JAOBWF010000324.1, forward strand.
GGCCGCCGCATCTCCTCTTCCGTGAACGTCGGCAGCAGAAACGACAGCGGCGCGCTCCCTTGGACCGCTTCGGCCATGTTGGCGACGCCGTGCGGGGCGCTGAACAGCAGCGATCGCTGCGGCGATGCCACACCGACCGCCGCGATCGCCAGGCTGGCGCACAACATGAGTACGAAGGCCGCGCGCACCGCGGCGCGCGCCGAGCCGAACGCGACCGCGATGAGCGGCGCGAGCAGCGGAACGATGGGCACCAGGAATCGCGCCGGCGCGCTCGATCCGCCCCACCACATGTACATCCGCGTCGTGCTCGCGGCGAACGCGGCGACGGTCGCGATCAGCGCCAGCCCGAACAGGCGCAGCTCCGCCCGCCGCAGCATCATCCACCCGCCGGCGATCGCCGCGAGATACACAGGCGCGTACATCAACAGGCCGAACTTCTGATCGAACAGCAGGCCGAGGATACCCCGGGGAATGTTGGCGGCGACGACGTAGAGTTTCGCGAAATCGCCGTACGGCACCTGTGGATCGAGCGAGCCGTACAGGCGAAGAAACAGCAGCAGCCAGAGCGCGACGGAGATCGCCGCCGGCGCCGCCAGCGCCGCCGCGGCCTTCGGCGTCCGCCACAGCCGCAATGCAAGCGCGCCGACCGCGGCCGCCAGCAGGATGATGAACTTGGTGTGCAGCCACGGCAGGATCGCGAGCGCCACGCCGCGCCAGATCCACGTCCGTGTTCGACCCGGCAACGGCGCGTACAGCCACAGCGCTGCCCAGGCCGTCAGCAGCGCGCCGGGCATTTCGGGAAAAATCAGCCACGCATGCGGCACGAACGGGACGGTCAGGCACACCGCCGCCCACGTCGCCAGCGCCGCGCCCGGACCGGCAAGCAGCGCCGCGAGATCGAAGACCGCCAACGCGGCGACCGCGCCGGCGATCGCGAGCATGACGACGGCCCCGCGATAGCCGGCGGCCGCATACGCCGGCACCAGCAGCGCCGGCAGGCCCGGCGCGTGGATCGAGTAGATCACCTCGTTGAGGCCGCGCCGGAGGAAGTCGGGATGCAGCTCGTCGTTGAAGTACTCGCGGTAGTCGCCGCGGACGTGGTTGTTCTCGATCGCGAGATCATGATCCCGCAGCAGGCTCTGCGTAATCACGAGATAGTGCGGCTCGTCCGCACCAGGTCCGACCTTGGCCGCCGACGACAACCCGAAGAACAGATACAGCGCCAGGCTCACGACGAACACGGTGCGGCGGCCCGGCATCGGCAGACCGCCGGCCAGGTACCGCGCTCGGAGAACGGCCGTGACCGATGCGAGCAGCGCCACCGCCAGCACACCCCATCGCAGCGGACCGGCCAGCGCCA
>JAOBWF010000326.1 GCA_025463215.1 Acidobacteriota bacterium
GGCCGCCCGAGGCGCTATCGGCGGGCAGTCCGCCGCTTGCCGGCACGCCGGCGCCGGGTCGCACGTTGATGTTCTCGGGCTTTCTGCCGAGCACCAGCTGGAATCGTCCGTCGCTGTCGAACTTCACCACTTGGTTCGAGCCCGCATCGACGATCCAGATGTTGTCCTGCGGATCGACGCGCACCTGCTGGGCGAAGTTGACGGAGTAGACGCCCTGGCCGATCTCCTTGACGTACTTCCCACTCTGATCGAACTGGAAGAGGCGGGAGCCGCCGTGATAGAACGTCCGCTCGTCGCCGAGCGTGGCGACCGCGTGGCCGGTGCGCGCGTAGACGAAGAGCTGCCCCTTCGAGTTGGTGGCGACCCCGGCGACTTCACCGAAGGAGGGCAGCGTCACGAAGTCGGCGTTCGCGTCGAAGGCGATCTCCCTGGCGGACTGCGCGATCAGTGGCGCGCCGGCGGCACACGCGACGGCGAAGACGACGAGCACGGTGGAGCGCGCGATGCGATTCATGATGGCCTCCTATCGTCCGCTCGAGGGACGGAGGGTCTGCGGCTTGACGATGACCTTCTGCACGCGGAACGCGGTGATTTCCGCGACGTAGATCTCGTCGGGGTTGCGGCAGTCCATCTGGTGGATGCTGCTGAATTCCTTGACGCCGTGCCCCGCCTTGCCGAACCGCCCGAGCACCGTGCCGTCGAGTTCCATCTTGTAGATCTCGCCGGTGATCGCCGCCTGATCGAAATTGTTGCCGGTCGGAAACGAGTTCGAGCTGTACAGATACTGGTGCGGTCCCGCCGAAATGCACACCGCCCACGGCGCGCCGACGTTGTCGTACATCGCCTTGGGCGTGAGATCGTTGTTCAAAACGTGGATGCGCGAATTGCCCCGATCGGCGACGTAGACGAGGCCTTTGGCGTCGACCGCGATCGCGTGCGGCGTGCTGAACTGCATCGGACCGCTGCCGCGGGTCCCGACCGACTTGATGAACCGGCCATTCTTGTCGTATTTGACGACGCGCGAGTCGCCGTAGCCATCGGACACGAAGATGTTGCCCTCCGGATCCCACGCGACATCGGTTTCGCGATGGAACGAGTACGGCTTGTTGGCGCCCGAGTACTGGCCGGCCCCGGGCGCCAGCGACAGCTGCTCCAGCGGATCCGGCCGCTTGCCCAGCACCATCAGGAGCTTGCCGTCCGGGCTGAATTTCTGGATGACATTGGTGCCTTCGTCCGCGGCCCACACGTTGTCGTCCTTGTCGACCCGGACCGCGTGCGCAAAGGAGAAGCCGTAGCTGCCGACGCCGAACTCCTTGACGAAGGTGCCGTTCTGATCGAATTCGAAGAGCCGCGTCTCGCCGCTGCGCGAGTAGACGAACACGTGCCCTTTCGAATTCGTCGCGACGCCGACGCCCTCCCCCATATAGAGGCCGGCCGGCATCTTGAAGAAATTCGGGACGGTGTCGAACGGAATCTCGGGGGTCGTGGCCTTCGCTTTGGCCGGGCCCGCGACGGGCTGGGCGAGGGCCGGTGCGACGCTGAGCAGAAGCACGCCGATGAGGCTGGCGGTACGGAATGACATCGTTTCCACCTCCGTTGAGGCGCTGAATCTATACCCCCGTCGTCCGTTCTGGCAAACCCTCGGTATTCCACCAACATCCGGGGGATGGCCGCGGCGCGAGCACCTACTTCACCGCCATCGGCGCCAGGCAGTCGTCGGCAGATTCCGGCGTCAGCGGCAGCCAGCGGGCGAACGCCGCGTCGGTCGCCGCCACAATCAGGATCGGCGTGAGCGCCGAGGGGTCGAGTCCGCGACCACCCGCGGCGCGCATCTGCTGCATCGTCTGCTGGCGAAAGGAGGCGAGCGCCGGCCAATCGAAGCGGATGAAGTAGACCTGCCGCGTCACACCGGGCTCACTGATCCGGCGATGCGCCATGCAGCGCGGCTCGACGGGTGACGACTCCAGGCCGGCGGCGCGCGCCGAAGCGAGCAGCGCGTCGGCAGTGAATGTTCCGGCAGTCGCGGCATCGAACTCGCGCTGCAGCACCAGCGGAATCGCGGCCGGCACCGGCCCGCTCAACGATTCTCCGGTCCGCGAGAACACCTGGTTGAACAACGTCGCCGCCGTCGTCTTGTCGGGCTGAAGCCCGAGCAGGATGCCCGACGCGTTCGGCGCCGCGTCGACCGCCAGCGTCCACCCGCTCAGGCGCCCGCGCGCGATCTCGTACGGTTCCGACCGCACGTTCTGCGCCGAGCGCACGAACAGCCATCCGAGGCCGCCGAGCACGGCGACCGCCACGACAATTTTGATCAGAATTTTCGGCACCGGCGGCCGCGAGTGTACACTCGTTCCTTTCCGAGGAGGCTGCGCGTCATGATCGGCTTTTCCAGAATTCGCTCGTTTGTCGTCTTCGCCGGCATGCTGGCGCTCTCGGCCGGCTGGACGTTCGCGCCGCGCCCCGGGCTCGCGGCGCAATCGGCGGCTGCCGACGGCACGCTCGATCCCGCGCTGGTCAGCGCCTTCAAGTGGCGCAGCGTCGGTCCGGATCGCGGCGGCCGATCGATTGCCGTCTCCGGCGTCAAGGGGCGGCCGAAAGAGGCATACTTCGGCGCGGTCGGCGGCGGCCTCTGGAAGACCAGCGACGGCGGCGCGAAATGGGCGCCGATCACCGACGGCCAGCTGACGAGCTCGTCGGTCGGCGCGGTCGCGGTCGCCGAGTCGAATCCCGACATCGTCTTCATCGGCATGGGCGAAGCCTGCATCCGCGGCAACATCATGGCGGGCGACGGCGTCTACAAGTCGATCGACGCCGGCAAAACCTGGACGAACGTCGGCTTCAGGGACTCCGACGCGATCTCGAAGATCCGCATCCACCCGACCAACCCGGACATCGTCTTCGTCGCCGACTTCGGCCGCTACGGCAAGGACAGCGACGAGCGCGGCGTGTTCAAGACGACCGACGGCGGCAAGAGCTGGAAGAAGGTGCTGTTCCGCAACGGCAAGACCGGCGCGGTCGACGTCGCGATCGATCGCAAGAACCCGAGCGTGATGTACGCCGCGCTGTGGGAGGCCTACCGCGTCGAGTATCAGATGTCGAGCGGCGGCCCGGGCAGCGGCTTCTTCAAGTCGACCGACGGCGGCGACACCTGGACCGAGATCACGCGGCGCCCCGGTCTGCCGCCCGGCCTGATCGGCAAGATCGGGATCGCACTCACGGCGGCCGACTCCAACCGCATCTATGCGCTGGTCGAGAATGACAAGGGCGGCCTCTACAGCTCGGACGATGCCGGCGCGACGTGGAAGATGATCAACGAAGGGCGCAACATCCGCCAGCGCGCCTTCTACTACACGCACGTCTTCGCCGACCACGCCAACAAGGACATCGTGTACGCCCTGAACACCAGCGCGTTCCGGTCGGTCGACGGCGGCAAGACGTTCGTGAACATGGGCAACGGCACCCACGGCGATCACCACGATCTGTGGATCGATCCCGACGACCCGCAGCACGTCGTGCTCGGCAACGACGGCGGCGGCGCGGTGACCTTCAACGTCGGCGCGGGCCAGCAGCGCAGCTGGTCGGCCCAGGACTTCCCGACCGAGCAGTTCTATCACGTCATCACGACCAAGCACGTCCCGTATCACCTCTGCGGCGCGCAGCAGGACAACAGCACGCTGTGCGTGCCGAGCACCAACGGGCTGGTCGGCCGCGGCGGCCAGCGGCAGATCGAGCCGTTCTATCCGGTCGGCGGCAACGAAGACGGCTACATCGCGCCGGATCCGAAGGACACGGACATCTTCTTCTCCGGCTCGAACAACGGCAGCTTCATCACGCGCCTCAACCGGCGCACCGGCGAGCTGCGCGAGGTCAACCCGTACCCGCGCTTCTTCTCCGGCGAGAACTCGGCGTCCGTCGTCGAGCGCTGGCAGTGGACGTTCCCGATCGTGTTCTCGCCGGTCGACGCCAGCGTCCTCTACACGTCGTCGCAGCACGTGTGGAAGACGACGAACCAGGGGCAGACGTGGGAAAAAATCAGCGGCGACCTCACCCGCCATGATCCGAAAACGATGCAGGACTCGGGCGGCCCGATCACGCACGACATGAACAGCCCGGAGATCTACGCGACCGTGTTCTCGCTGGCGCCCGGCAAGACGGACATCAACATCATCTGGGCCGGCTCCGACGACGGCCTGGTCCACCTCACGCGCGACGGCGGCAAGAACTGGACGAACATCACGCCGAAAGAGATGCCGGATCTCGGACGCGTCAGCCAGATCGACGCCTCGTCGATCGACCCCGGCACCGCGTACATCGCGGTGAAGAAGCCACTGCTCGAAGACTTCTCACCGTACCTGTTCCGCACCCACGACTTCGGGCGCACGTGGACGAAGATCGTGTCCGGCATTCCCGCCAGCGACTACACGCATGTCATCCGCGAAGACCCGGCGCGCCGCGGCCTGCTCTACGCCGGCACGCAGCACGGCTTCTACGTCTCGCTCGACGACGGCGATCGCTGGCAGCCGCTGAAAAACGGGTTGCCGGACACGCCGGTGCACGACATCTGGATCGAAGCGGCGGACGTCGCGATCGCCACGCACGGACGCGGCTTCTACATCCTCGACGACGTGGCGCCGCTGCGGCAGTACGGGGCGCCGGCGACCACGGCGGCCAACGCGTTTCTGTTCAAGCCGTCGGACGCGACCCGGTCGGCCTACCCGGCGAAGATCACGTACTGGCTGAAGAAGCCGGCGCAGAAGGCGACGCTCGAGATTCTCGACAGCGCGGGACAAGTGGTGCGGACGTTCAATGGCGCGGCGCCGAATGCGGGGAGGGGGGGGGAGGGTTCTCGGGGTTCTCAGGGTTCTCGGGGTGCTCAGGGTGCTCAAGGTGCTCGGGGTTCTCAGGGTGCTCAGGGTGCTGCCGGTGCTCAAGGTGTTGGCGGTGCTCAGGGTGCCGCGGCTGTGGAGGGGCCGGCCAATCCGAATGCTGATCCGCCGGCTGACGAAGAAGAGGGCGGCGGGCGTGGGCGCGGCGGGCCGCCGACGATTTCGATGGCTGCCGGTGTGCAGCACTTCACCTGGGACCTGCAGTACGCGCCGGTGACGCCGTTCCAGGGAATGGTGCTGTGGGGCGCGACCACCAACGGTCCGCTCGCGCTGCCCGGCCAGTATCAGGCGCGGCTGACGGTCGACGGCGAGGTGTTGACCGAGCCGATCACGGTCAAGAAGCACCCGCTCTACACCATCAGCGACGCCGACATGCGCGCGCAGTTCGAGCTCGCGAGCAAGATCCGCGACAAGGTCAACGAGGCGAACAACGCGATCATCCAGATCCGGCGGATCAAGACGCAGCTGAAGGACCGCACCGACAAGACCAACAGCGCGGACGCCAAGGCGATCGCCGAGCAGTTCACGAAGGAGCTGACCGCGGTCGAGGAAGATGTGTATCAGGTGCGGAACCAGAGCAACCAGGATCCGCTGAACTTCCCGATCAAGACGAACAACCGCCTGGCCTCGCTGCTCCGCGTCGTCAGCACCGGCGAAGGGCGGCCGATCGGCAACGCCGAGCCGATCTTCAACGAGCTGCAGAAGGAGCTGAAGGCGGAAACCGATCGCCTGCAGACGGCGATCGGCACCTACCTGCCACGCTTCAATCAGCTGGCGCAGCGCATCGGCCTCGAGGCGGTTTCGGAGAAATAAGCACTCAGAACTCCACCGCGACGTCATCGAAGACCGCGGTCGTCGACGTCGAGGTGGTGTGGCTGCTGACGGGCAACCCGACGTAGAACGTCGAGGCAGCGAAGGACAGGTGCACCGTCCCGATCACCGTCCAGTGTTCGCCATCGCTCGACCACGACGACGTGAACGTGGCGCTGCTGCGCGATAATGTCAGCCGGACCCATCCGGGCGCGTGTCCGGCGGCGGCGGCGGCCTGCACGCTGGCGGCGCGCGGCGTGGCGCGATACTGCATCGCCACGCCTTTGCCCGGCATCACGACCGTCATCACCTGACGCGATCCCGCGGTGAGATCCTCGCGGATCATCACGCCCGCCTTGGCCGAATCGTGTGTCGCCGCAAGACTGCGGACGCGCGCTGTGATCGTCACGTCGTCCGACCGGGGCATCGACACGTAGTAGAAGGCGTCGGCGGTGCCCCAGATGTCGGCGCCGTTGCCGGTGACCGTGTAGCTCACGCCGTCGCTGGTGAGCGAGCCGGAACCGGTGCCGATGGCGGTGCCGCTCAGCGGCGAGGTGCGGCGCAGCGTCACGTTCGAGAACGAGGCGGTCGCCACTTTGCCGTCGGCATGACTGCTCACCGCCAGGCCGACGAGCGGAGTGTCCGGAAGACCCGCGATCGTCTGCCGGCCGATCGTGGTCCAGGCGTCGGTCGTCGCCTTCCGGTAGTACGCGGTGATGACCGCGCCATCGCGATGCAGCTTCAGCCACACCGGCGCCGTCGTCGCCGGACCGTCGGTATTCACGCTGACGCCGTTCTCCACGGCGCGGCGCTGGAACGCGACGCCCTTTCCCGGCGTGGCGAACAACGAGGCGTGGAGACTGCCGGGGTTGAGATTGCCGCGGATCATGATCCCGGCCTTGGTCCAGGCGTTGATGTTCTGCACCGCGTCGACGCGGGTGGTGATGTCGAAGTCGCCGCCCCACTGCGTCCAGACGTAGTGGAACTCGTCGGCCGTGCCCCAGATGTCGCTGCCGCTGCCGCGAACGGTGTAGACGCCGCTGCTGCTGTCGAAGCTGTCGCTCCCGACGGCGCCGACACCGCCGATGTCGCTCCGGGTGGCGAAATTTCCGGTGTCGTCGCTGCTCGAGCTGACGGTGTACACCACCGAGTCGGATGCGGAATGGCCGTGGCCGTCGTTCACCGTGACCGTCACCGTATTATCGCCGTCACTGAATACCGATTCGAAGCAGGCGTTGGGATAGGACGCGTGGAAGTTCCCGGCCGCATCGCGAATGTCGTAGGTGAGCACGTCGTTGTCCGGATCCGACGCCGCCGGCCGGAAGATGGCCCCGTGATCGTTGAGCAGCACTCGATCCGGACCGAAATCGGCCGTCGGCGGCCGGTTCGCGACCGCCGGAATGTTGAACAGGATTGCGCCGTACGACGCAATCAGGTCGGTGGCGCCGTCGCCGTTCAGATCGGACGTGTTCAACGACAGGAGTGTGTCGCGATAGCGGTCGACCTCCCCGGCGGTGGGGTCCATCAGGCTCTGATCGCCAATCGAGAAGTTTCTCGCCGCCGCCAGGGTGCCGTTGGGCAGGCCGGCCAGCACCGACACGCTGTCCCACGTCTTGAACGTCGTCGCGCAGTCGTCGCGGGCGATGCTCGACCGGTTGCCGGTGACGACGTCGAGCACGCCGTCGCGGTTGAAGTCGCCGACGACGATCTGCATCGCGCCGCGCGCGACATCGTACCGCGTCAACGCGCCGAAGGTGCCGTCGCCGTTGCCGTGCAGGATGAGCGCGTAGCCGTCACCTTGGGAGGAGTCGGTCTCCGTGCGGCCGGCGGCGATCACGAGGTCGAGCGATCCGTCCCGATCGAGATCGGCGACCGTCACGTCGTTGCTCGCAAAGCCCAGGAACATATCGGACGCGGTGAACACAAAGCCGCCACGGTTGATGAAGATCGAAATCGTGCCCCCCTCACCGCTGGCGGTCACCAGATCGGTGCGGCCGTCATGGTTGAGGTCAGCGGCGATGCCGTCGAGGGGCGTGCCGGAGGTCGCGAACCGGACCGGCGCTGCGAATGAGAAATCACCGTGTCCGGGATAGATGTCCGCGCCGGATGCGCTCGGCAGCACCAGATCGCGCTTGCCGTCGCCGTTGAAGTCGGCGGAGAGCGCAAACGTAAAATCGGGGGTCGGCGAGGAGACGACGGTCACCGCCGCGCCAAGCGTTGCCGTCCCGGTTCCGGGGAGGATGACGAAGTCGGTCGCGGCGCCGGAGCGGCGCGACGCGACCACGTCGGGCCGCTTGTCGCCGTTGAAGTCGCCCGTGGCCAGGGCTTCGCCCTGAAAAGCCGACGCGACCGGGGCGTTGAACGTGCCGTCGCCCTTGCCAATCGATACTTGCACCCGTCCGTCAGAGCTCGTCGATACGAGGTCGGTGATCCCGTCGCTGTTGAGATCGACCGGCCAGACGCGGCCGCCGAGCTGAAAATTACGCTCGACCCGGACCGCGGGGACAGCCGGCGCTTGGGCGACCGCCGGATGGGCGATCGCGAACATCGCCTCGGCCGCGGCCAAGACGACCAACGCCGGCGCGATCCGTGACGTAATGCGTGTCGACGGAAAAGGTTTCCACAAAAAGGCGATCGCGTTACGACTTATCTTGCGCAGCATGGACAATGCGGACCTCGTGCGCCCGGTCCATGCGGTAACTGTGCCGTGTCCACCGAAGCCGCAGCAACGTTCGAATCAGCGCGCGAACATCGACTTCGCGAGCATCGCGTGGACCCCCTTGGTGCCGTCCACCAGTTGCGTGACGTGCAGATCGACCGCGACCGAACAGAGGATGTAGGCGTCGTCGCGGTTCATCTTTTTGTCGGTGACGAGGAAGTCGATCATTTCCTTGACCGCCAGCTTCGCCGCCTCGTCGAGATCCGTGTGCAGCCCCATCGCGATGTAATGGGTCGGCGTCTCGCCGCGCGGCCATTTCAGGTGCAGTCCCTTGCGGACGGTGATCTGCACCGTGCCGCGTAGCGAGGTTTCGAGCGCGGTCAGCGTCGCTTCGCCGTCCCCCTGCATCGCGTGGCCGTCGCCGAACGACACCAGCGCACCGGGCACCGCAACCGGGATGGAGAGCGTCGAGCCGGCGACCAGTTCCTTGTTATCCAGATTGCCGGCGTGCGGTCCCGGCGGCCCGCTCGAAATGCGGCCGACCAGCGGATCCGGTGCGACGCCGATCGATCCGAAAAATGGCGCCAGCTTCAGCGTCACACCCGGCGCGAACTGCGCCGTCCCGGCACGCTCGTCGAACCGCACGAGGTGAAACTTCACGTAGGGGAATTCGTCGGGCAGCGTGCCGCTGCCGGGGATGAAGCCGCTGACGCCGTACGGGTGGAGGAACTCGAAGGCGACGATCTTCACCTCGAGCACGTCGCCCGGCTCCGCCCCCTCGACGAAGATCGGCCCGGTCATCGGATGCGCGCCGGGCCCGCGCTCGGTGATGGTCCGCTCGACGACCTTCAGCGATTCCGGGATCTCGTCGTCCTTGACGCCGGCCGCGCGCAGCCGCGGCAGCCCGCGCGCGATCATCGTCTCGACCCGCACGGTGTCGCCGGATGCGATCCGCAGCACCGGCTTCAGCGCGGCGTCGTAGTAGCCCCAGTGAACGTTCTCGGGCAGCAGTTTGAGCTCGTGGGTCCGCGCCTGCGCGAACGACAGCGTCGAGGCGAGCAGCAGCACGCCGGCGACGGCGAGAGCGACGCGTGGGCGCATCGCTATGGTTCCAGCGCCTGGTAGACCAGCGTCGGGAACTTGCGCCCGAGGTCGGTGGTGTTCGGCAGCATCTGCACCATGAAGCAGATCACCAGGTGCGACTCCGGATCGACGCGGTACGTGGAGCTGTAGGCACCGGCCCATCCGAACGCGCCCGCCGAGTCGAGGCCGTTGGCGCCGAACCGATCGGTTGTTTCGAATCCGAGACCGTAGCCGAGGCCGTTCGGCGAGTGCAGCGTGCCGACCTGGTTCGTCGTCATCAGCGCGACTGTCCGCGGCGACAGGATGCGCACGCCGTCGAGCGCGCCGCCGCGGCGGATCATCTCCAGGAACCGCGCGTAATCCTGCGCGGTCGACAGCAGGCCGGCGCCGCCGGCGAAGCTTCTGCGCGGGCCGTCGACGTAGGCACCCTGGCCGCGCGGACCGTCCGGGGCGCGCTGGATGGTGCCGTCGGCGGCGCTGGAATACACCGCCGCGAGCCGCGCGCGCTGCGACGGCGGCAGGAAGAACTGCGTGTCCTTCATCCCGAGCGGCCCGGTGATCCGCGTCCTGATGAACTCGTCGAGTGGCATCGCGCTCACCTTTTCGACCACGCAGCCGAGCACGTCGGTGTTGTAGCCGTAGACCCACGCCTCACCGGGCTGCGAGACGAACGGCAGCGTCCCCAGCCGTTCCATCGTCGCGCAGATCGGCTCGTCCTTGTCGGCGGTGAACCAGCCGTAGCCGGCGGCGGGTCCCAATCCCTTCGCTTCGTACATCGCGGCGACGGCCGCGTCGGTGCCATACGAGATGCCGGCGGTGTGCGTCAGCAGATCGCGAATCGTGATGCCGCGCTTGGCCGGCACGATGTCGACGGCGGCGCCGGTGCGCACCGCGACCTTCGACGCGGCGAACGACGGGATGTAGCGGCTGACCGGATCGGTCAGGCTCAGCTTTCCTTCCTCCATCAGCGACAGGACCGCGACGCTGGTAATCGCCTTGGTCTGAGATGCGATGCGGAAAATCGTGTTCGGCGCCATCCGCGTGCCGGCTTCCTTGTCGGCCCAGCCGACCGCGCGTACGTAAACCGGCTTGCCGTCCTGGAGGACGTAGCCGACCGCGCCGCCGATGCGGTTCTCGTCGACGTACTGCTGCAGCACCGTGTCGATGCGCACCAGGCGCTCCGCGGAGATCGCGGGTGGTCCCGCCGCCGGGGCCGCCAGCGCCAGCATGGCCGCGAGGGCGATCGAGGACAGTGTTCTCATGCGCCGAATGGTATATCAGGCGGCCGCGACGGTTTCGACGCGTTGCGCAGTGGCCGCAGCGAGATCTCGGAATTGGGCGCGGAAATATTGACAGAGGACCCGGCCGGACCTAGCATCCGGCTGCAGCCAGAGGAGGCTCAGTGCTCAAACAGCTTGTCGTCGGTAGCGCGCTACTCGCGGGCCTGGCCTCCGCCGGTCCGGCCCGGGCTCAGACCACTCCCGCGGCGCAGCCGGCGGCGGAGGCGCCCAAGCCGAATAACTACGCCGATCCCAAGACGTGGCTGTGCCGGCCGGGCGCGCACGACGCGTGCGACATCGACGAAACCGCAACGGTCGTCGCGGCCGACGGCAAGCTGACCAGGGAAACATGGCAGGCCGATCCCGGCGCGGCGATCGACTGCTTCTACGTCTACCCGACGATCTCGACCGATCCGGGCCAGAACAGCGACATGACCGCCGACCCGGCGGAGATCAACGTGATCAAGCAGCAGTTCGCGCGCTTCGCATCGAAGTGCCGGCCGTACGCCCCGCTCTATCGGCAGATCACGCTCACCGGCCTGCGCAAGATGCTCGCGTCGCCGAATGCGGTGCCCGCCTTCGGCGAAGGCGTCCAGTACGACGATGTGCGCGATGCCTGGAACTACTACCTGAAGAACGACAACAAGGGACGCGGCGTCGTGCTGGTCGGGCACTCGCAGGGTTCGTTCATCCTGACCGATCTGATCAGGCGCGAGATCGACGGCAAACCGATGCAGTCGAAGCTGGTATCGGCCATCCTGATGGGAACGGTCGTGCCGGTACCGAAGGGCAAGGACGTCGGCGGCGCGTTCCAGCACATTCCGCTGTGCCACAGCGCGTCGCAGATCGGCTGTCTGATCACCTTCGCGTCGTTCCGATCGACGATGGCGCCGCCCGCGAACACCCTGTTCGGCCGGGTGCCGGATCCGAACATGGTGGCGGCGTGCGTCAACCCGGCAGCGCTCGCGGGCGGCAGCGGCGAGCTGCACGCGTATCTGTCGAGCGACGGCCGCACGATCACCGGGACGACGAAGCCGAAGCCGTGGGTCGTGCCGGAAGCGCCGATCGACACGCCGTGGGTCAGCGTCCCGGGGTTACTGACGGCGAAATGCGCCTCGAACGACAATGCGTCCGGCTATCTCGAGGTCACGGTCAATGGCAACCCCAACGATCCGCGCGTCGACGACATCGTCGGCGACATCGGCATCGGCAACAACGTGCTCGCCAACTGGGGGCTGCACCTGATCGACGTCAACCTGGCGATGGGCAACCTGCTCGACGTCGTCGGCGCGCAGGCCAAGGCTTACTCTGCCGCTTCGCGGAAGTAAGAAGTAAGAAGTAAGAAGTAAGAAGTTAGAAGTTACGTTCCTCCCGTGGTGAGGACGACGCGGAAGCGCGCCTTGCCGCTCATCATCCGGTCGTAGGCCTCGGCGGCGCGCTCGAGCGGGAATACTTCGTTCATCGATCGGACGCCGGTCAGCGCGCTGAAGCGCAGCGTGTCCTGCGAGTCGATCGATCGGCCCGACGGCCAGCCGACGATGGAGCGGCGTCCGCCGATCAGCTGCAGCGGTGAGACCTCGAGCGGATCGGCTGCGCCGACGATGATCATCGTGCCGCCGATCGCGAGACCGCCGAGGGCCGCGGCGAACGCTTTGCCGCTCGTCGCCGTCGCGAGAATCACCGCCGCACCACCAAGCGCGAGCAGCGCGTCGGCCGGATTCTGCACCTCGCTGTCGATGTAGTGCCGGGCGCCGAGCTGCGTCGCCAGCGCCGCTTTGCCGGCGCCGCGCGCGATCGCGACGGTGTGGAAGCCCATCTTCGCCGCGAACTGCACGCCGAGATGGCCGAGCCCGCCGATGCCGAGGATCGCGACGAGATCGCCGGGGCGCGCGCCGCTGTGGCGCAGCGCGTTGAAGGTGGTGATGCCGGCGCACATCAATGGACCGGCCTCGACCGCCGAGAGATCGTCGGGGATCGACGCGAGCGCCTCGGCCGGCGCGATCATGTAGTCGGCGTAGCCGCCGTCGTAGGTAATGCCGGGCACCTGCGCGGCGGTACGGCACGTGACAAAGTCGCCGCGGCGGCACGAATCGCAGTAGCCGCAGTGGCCGCCGTGCCAGCCGACGCCGACCCGCTGCCCCGCCGTCCAGCCGCGGACGCCGGCGCCGAGCGCGTCGATGACGCCGGCCACTTCATGACCCGGTACCCGCGGATACTGAATGCCGGGAAATGTGCCTTCCTTCGTGAACGAATCGCTGTGACAGATCCCGCAGGCCTGGACCTTGATCCGGACGGTACCGGCCGCCGGTTCGGGAACGTCTCGCTCGACCAGCTCGAAGTCCCCTTTGGGCCGAGCGACCTGCACGCTGCGCATTGTTGCGACGCTGTCCTCCAGATCTATCTATTGAGTGAGAGCCGCGCGCGGGCTTTGACGTCCATGCGCTTCCTGGTTCGCTCGTTGGCCGCGGGGCCGGCGACGAACACATGGCGCCTCAGATCGATCGGCGTGCCGGTCGGCCGATCGACGAGGACCGGATCGGCGCGCTTGCCGGTATCGGTATCCATCAGCACGATCGCGGCTCCTTCCGGCGCGAAGTGCTTGTTGCCCCAGGCGTAGAGCGCCACCACCACCGGCCGGAAATCGATGCCGCGATCGGTCAGCACGTATTCGTAGCGCGGCGGGTGCTCGCTGTAGCGGCGCCGCTCGAGCAGGCCCGCGTCCACCAGGCTCTTCAGACGCCGGGTGAGCATGTTCGGTGCGATATCGAGGCTGGTCTGGAACTGGTCGAAGCGGGTCAGGCCGGCGAACGCGTCGCGGAGAATGAGAATGCTCCACCACTCGCCGACGCGCTCGAGGCTGCGCGCGATCGGACACTGCATGCGGCCGAAGCTTTTGCGCTCCATGTTCACAGTTTATGGGAAACGTTGCGCGGCCGCGCCGAACACCGGCAACTCGGCCGTGGTCCAGCCGCCGCCGAGCGCTTTGATCAGCAGGAGGGTCGCGGCCATGCGCCTGCGGCTGATGTCCTCGTCGTTTCGTTCGTTGGTGAGCGCGATGGTCTGCGCCGTGAGCACCTGGAGATACGGATCCGCGCCGGCGAGATAGCGATCGTTCGAGATCCGCAGCGACTCCTTCGCCGACGTCGTCGCGGCATCCTGCTGCAGCGCCTCCTGTTCGAGCGCGCGCAGGGCGGCGAGGCTGTCTTCGACCTGCTGGAACGCGGTGAGCGTCGTCTGACGGTACTCGGCGACGGTGGCGTCGTAGCCGGCAACCGCCGCTTCGGAAATCGCCCGCCGCCTGCCGCCGTCGAGCAGCGTCTGGACCGCGGCCGGCCCGATCGCCCAGAACCGGCTCGGCCAGGCGAACCAGTTGGCGAGCGAGTTCCCCTCGACACCGCCGGCGGCGTTCAGGATTACGGCCGGGAAGAACGAGGCGCGCGCGATTCCGACGCGCTCGTTCGCTTCGGCGGCGCGCCGCTCGGCCGCGGCGATATCGGGGCGCCGTTCGAGCAGCTGCGACGGCAATCCGGGGGGGATATCCGGCGGCGTCGCGTCGAGCGGCGACGGCGCCAGATGCAGCGACGCGGGCGGCACGCCGGCGAGGACCGCGATCGCATGCTCGAACCGCGCGCGGTGAACCGCGACGTCGGTCGCCTGCACGCGCGTCGCCTCGAGCTGCGTCTTGGCCTGCGCGACGTCGGACCGCGCCGCCGCGCCGCCGTCGAAGCGATTCGTCGTCAGCTGCAGCGCCTCGGTGAACGCCGCGACCGCGGCGTCGAGCAGGCGTCGCTGTGCGTCGGCGCTGCGCAGCTCGAAATAATCGAGGGCGAGTTCGGCCTGCAGACTGAGAAGGACGGCTGCGCGATCGCCGGCACTCGCCTGCGCACGATCCCATGCCGCCGCGACACCTCGTCGAATGCGTCCCCAGACGTCGACTTCGTACGACAGATCGAGCGGCAGCGTGTAGACACCGGTCGCTCGAGTGTCGAGCGTCGACGCCGACAGGGGCGTGTTACCGGAGTTGCGCACGAACGCCGCCGCCGGCGCGAGCGCCAGTGCCGGCGACTGCGCTGCACGGCTGACGCCGATGAGCGCGCGCGCCTCGCGAAACCGTGCGTCGGCGGCCGCGAGATCCTGGTTCGACGCCAACAGCTGCGCTTCGAGCGCATTCAACCGCTGGTCGCCGAATATGTCCCACCACGCACCGCGGGCGCCCTCGTCGTTCGGCTGCGCGGTCTTCCACCCGGCGACTTCTTTGAACGTGTCGCCCCCCGCGGCCGGTGCCGCGGGCCGCGTGTATCTCGGCCCGACCGCGCACGCCGTGGACGCGACCACAGCGATCGCGCACAAGCCGAGCGCGATCGTTTTCATCGCGACACTCCAGCCGCCGCAGGGCGCACGTCCACCACCGCGCCGTCGGCGAGCGAATCCGGCGGATCGAGGACCACCGCATCGTTCGCGTCGAGGCCGGAGACCACCTCGAGCGTGTTGCCGTAGTCGTGGCCGATCACGATCGCGACCAGCTTCACCCGGCCATCACGGACGACGCCGACGCGCAGGCCCTCGGCGCGGAACAGCAGCGCGTTCGCGGGAACGGTGACCGACCGGCTGGTTGAGTGCAGCGGAAAGTGCACCTGCACGTAGGCGCCTGGCAGCAGCACTGCGCCGGGGTTGTCGACGTCCACTTCGACCAGCAGGGTGTGTGCCGCCGTGTCGATCGCCCCCGCATTGCGCGCAACCTTGCCGGGAAAGCGGCGGCCCGGAAACTCGTCGAGCGTGAGGTCGACGCTCAATCCGGTCGCCGCGGCGCGCGATCGCTGCTCGGGAACCGGGACATAGACGCGCAGCCTGTCGATGGCGCCGAGGCGGAACAGCCCCTGGCGCGCGCTGGCGCCGGCGTCCACGAGCGCGCCGACGTCGGTGTTGCGCGCCGTGATCACGCCCGCGAACGGCGCCCGGATCCGTCCGAACGACTGGAGCTGCTCGAGCCGCGCGACGTTGGCGCGGTGCGATTCCACCGTCGACAGCGACGCCGCCTGGCCGTGCACCGCGTTGTCGCGCTCCTGCGTCGAGACCGAGTGCGTCGCCAGCAGCGTCTGGCTGCGGGTGGCCGTGATCTCCGCGAGCGTGTGCATCGACTCCACGGTCGCCAGATCGGCGCGGGCCTGGCGCAGCTGCTGATCGAGCTCCGGTGTCTCGAGCTCGGCGAGCAGCTGCCCCTGCGTCACACGCGCCCCGATGTCGACGTACCAGCGCGTCAGGTAGCCGCTGGTGCGCGCAAAGATCGGCGCGCTGGTGAAGGCCTCGGTGTTGCCCGGCAGGATCAATTCCGCCGCCGGCGCGTCCGGGTTCGGATGGGTGACGTCGACAATCGTGACCGCCGCCGCGTCGGTCGAGGCGATCAGCCGCGACGCCGCCGCGGTGCGCGAATGGATGCCGTAGTAGATCACCGCGCCGAGCACGAGCACGGCGGCGACAGGGACACTCAGTTTAGTCATCGTCCTTCTCCAGCTGGCCGCTTGACGTGGAGCAGGCTGAACACGGCGGGCACGAACACGAGGGTCGCGGCGGTCGCGCAGACGAGGCCGCCGATCACCGCCCGTCCCAGCGGCGCGTTCTGCTCGCCGCCCTCGCCGAGCGACAGCGCCATCGGCACCATGCCGATGATCATCGCCAGCGCCGTCATCAGCACGGGACGGAACCGCGTCACGCCCGCGTCGATCGCCGCCGCGACCGGGTCGCCGTGCTCGACCAGGCGCTCCTTCGCGAACGACACCACCAGGATGCTGTTGGCGGTGACGACCCCCATGCACATGATCGTGCCCATCAGCGCCGGCACGCTCAGCGTCGTGTGCGTCACGAACAGGCAGAGCACGATCCCGGCGAGCGCCGCCGGCAGCGCCGAGATGATGATCAGCGGATCGAGCCACGACTGGAAGTTGACGACGATCAGCAGATAGACCAGGACGATCGCGAAGCCAAGGCCGATCAGCGATCCCCGATACGACGTCTGCATCGTCTGCAGCTGGCCGCGGACGTTGAGGAAGCTGCCGCGCGGCAGCAGGCGGCGGCTGGCGTCGACGACGCGCGTGATGTCGCGGCCGACCGCACCCAGATCCCGATCCTGCACCGACCCGTAGATGTCGACGACGCGCCGGATGTTGTAGTCGTTGACGACCGCCAGTCCCGCGGACCGCGTGATCGAGGCGACGTTGGCGAGGATCGCTGGCCGCGATCCGGCCGCTGCTCCGATCGGCGTGTTCTCCAGGTCCTGCAGCGACTGGACGCGGTACTGCGCCGTCTTGGCGACCATGTTGTAGCTGATGCCGTTCTGCGGGTTGAGGAAGAACAGCGGCGCGGTTTGGAAACTGCCGCTCAGCGAGTTGAGCAGGCTGTTCGCCACCTCGCGTTCGGTGAACCCGCTCTGGATCGCCTTCGTTCGATCGACCTCGACGTCGAGGTTGGGATAATCGAAGGCCTGGTGGATGTGGGCGTCGACCAGCCCGGGGACGTGGCGGAGCTGCGCGAGAATGGTCTCGGCGACCTGGCGGTTGCCGCGCAAATCGCTGCCTTCGATCTGGACGTCGATCGCCGCCGGCGTGCCGAAGTTCAGCACCTGCGTGACGATATCGGCCGGCAGGAAATAGAAGACGACGCCGGGAAACGCCCGCGGCAGCGCCGCGCGCAGGTCGCGGACATAGTCCGCGGTCGGCCGGTGGCCGGGGGTCAGCGACACCATGATGTCGGCGTCGCCGGCGCCGATCGCACCCGACGTGCTGTGCATGAAGTTCATCGGGCTGCCCGGCAGGCCGATGTTGTCGAGGATGTGATCGGTTTCGCGCGCCGGGATGGCCCGCCGGATCAGCGCCTCGACGCCGTCGCAGAGCCGCGCCGTCTCCTCGATCCGCGTGCCGGTCTTCGCCCGCACGTGGAGGATGAACTGGCCGCTGTCGGTCGACGGAAAGAAGTCCTGCCCGACGAAGGGCACCAGCAGCGCCGCCGACAGGCACAGCGCCAGGAACGCCGGAATGAATACGGCACGGCGGTGGACGGCGGCGCCCAGCACCGACGCGTAGCCGCCGCTGACCCGCTGGAAGCCGCGCTCGAAGGCGTGCTGCAGGCGCGTCAGCGGATTGCGCGAGGGGGCAGGGTCCGTGGTCTCGCTCGTGAGGAGATATTTCGCGAGCGTCGGCACAATCGTCCGCGACCAGAAGTACGACGCCAGCATCGCGAAGACGACCGCTTCGGCGAGCGGCACGAACAGGTAGCGCGCGACGCCGCCGAGGAAGAACATCGGCAGGAACACGACGCAGATCGCGAGCGTCGAGACGAAGGCCGGTACCGCGATCTGCTGCGCGCCGTCGAGAATCGCCGGCAGCAGCGCCTTGCCCATGGCCAGGTTGCGGTTGATGTTCTCCACCTCCACCGTCGCATCGTCGACCAGGATGCCGACCGCGAGCGCCAGCCCGCCGAGCGTCATGATGTTGATCGTCTCGTGCAGCGCGCTGAGGATCAGGATCGACGTCAGGATCGACAGCGGAATCGACACCGCGATGATGACGGTGCTGCGCCAGCTGCCGATGAAGAGCCAGATCATCAGGGCCGTGAGGCACGCCGCAATCAGCGCCTCGCGCAGGACGGAGCCGATCGCCGCGCGGACGAACACCGACTGGTCGGCCAGCGGCTGCGTCACCAGCTGCGGCGGCAGAATCTGCGCGGCGCGCGGCAGGATCTGACGGATGCCGTTCACCACGGTCAGCGTCGACGCGCTCCCCGCCTTGAGCACGCTCATCAGCACGCCGCGATGGCCGTCCTGGCGGACGATGTTGGTCTGGGGCGCGAAGCCGTCGCTGACATGGGCGACGTCCCTGACATAAATCGGCGCGCCGCCCGACAGCCGGATCGGGAGATCGTTGTAGGCGTCGGCGGTCTGCGGGCTGGCGCGCAGGCGGACGTCGTACTCGAACTGGCCGATCTTGGCGCCGCCCGACGGCAGGATCGGCGTCTGCAGCGCCACCGCGTTGAGCACGTCCTGCGGCGCCAGGCCCTTCGACTGCAGCAGCCGCGGATCGAGGTTGATGTTGACCTGGCGCTGCTTGCCGCCGTACGGCAGCGGGACGACCGCGCCGGGCACCGTGATCAGCTGGGTGCGGAGAAAGTTGAACGACAGATCGTTCAGCTCCTGCTCCGACAGACCGTTGCCCGAGACGCCGAGCTGCAGCACCGGCACGCTCGACGCGCTGTAGTTGATGATCTCCGGCGGCAGCACGCCGGCGGGCATGAAGCGCAGCGTCCACTGCGAGGCGCTGCCGACCTGGGCGTTGGCCGTGTCGAGCGATGCACCGGGCTGCAGGAAGATCTTCACGATCGACCAGCCGTTCACCGTCGTCGATTCGAGGTGCTCGATGTTGTCGACGAGTGTGGTGATCGCGCGCTGATAGGGCGTCGTCAGCCGTCCGCTGAGCTCCTCGGCATTGAGGCCGGTGTAGGACCAGGCGACGGACACCACGGGGATGTCGACGTTCGGAAAGATGTCGGTCGGTGTCTTCGAGATGACGACCGGGCTGAGGAGGAAGACGAGCAGCGCGAGGACAACGAACGTATACGGCCGGTTGAGCGCGACGCGAACAATCCACATAGGCCTGGCTCCTCGAACGTAGAGCGGAGCCTAGCACAGTAACTATCATCATGCAAGTTACTACGACGTTTTGAGAACGAGCGCTCGCGGCGCCTTACCTGCATTGGCGTGCGGCGGCGCGGTACACCCGCGGCGGTCATCGCCTTTCGAGAAAACGTGAGGCAGGGCGTTCGGCACGTGTTCACGCCGTGCCGTGCAGGCCTGAAGGCCGCGCTATAACCGGGGGGAAGGGGCCTTAGGAGAGATGGACGATCGAGATGTCGAGCCGGCGTTCCTGGCGTTCGGCGGCCTGCCACTGCACCAGGATCGGGCTCTGATAGGTGCCGCGGATGACGCGGGCCGCGGCATGGCTGCCGTCCGGGCCGGCGAGGAAGCTGACGCGGCGCGTGCGCATGAACCGGCGCGCCGGGACCGCCATCACCTTCGCGACCAGCCGCTCGAGGGAGGACTGATCGAGGCCGAAGGCCTCCATCAGCAGGTTCATCACCCGGACGACGTCGTACTTCGCGTAGCTGAGGGTCTTGCCGGGAATGGCGCGCGGATCGTCGAGCATTGCCTGCGCCTTCATCTTCGCGAAGCGCAGCGGGTTCTTCAGCACGTCGACGAGATCGTTCTGCATCAGCAGCGTCTCGTATTCGTTGACCGTCAACCCGACGTGGCGCTCGCACGGCTCGAGCGCGACGTCGACGCGGGCGCGCTCCAGGCCGGCGACCGCGAGCAGCTCGTTGAGCTGTTCGATCAGGCCGACGCGCGGATCGGCGAGGTTGACCGAGTCGATCGGATGCTTCGACACCGGAATGCGCACCGACGTCTTCAGCACGACGCGCTCTTCGTCGTAGGCGAGCACGGCGGTCGTGCGCGTGCGGCGCGCGTCCTTGTAGGCGCCGTCCAGTTCGACAAAGTAGACCGGGGCGTCGGGACGGACGTCGTAGGTGACGCAGTTGCGCAGCCCGGCGCCGATGAAGGTCAGGTGCGAGTCGGCGTTGCGCGGCTCGACCGCCTTCTGCGCCTCGGTGAGCTCGGTGCGCAGCTCCATCCGATCGTGGTGATACGCGGCGCCCTGCGGGAAGACGTTGTGAAAGGAGCCGATGAACTGACCGAGCCGATCTTCGTCGTGGCGCAGACGCGCCGAGACGCTCTGATCGAGATAGCCGGCGGTGGTGTGCAGCGAGCAGTAGAGCGCGCGCTTGTGGCGGCGAAGGACGTCTCCCGCCTCGGCGGCGATGCGCCGGTTGACGTCGATAGCCTCGAATCGGCGCTGCGGCGCGAGGCTCAACCGGACTTCGGTCGGGCGTGACACGATCATGGGGCGGCCCAATTGTAGTATGGATCCGCCATGCCCAAGCTTGCAGCCAACCTGACCATGCTGTTCGGCGAGATGGACTTCCTCGACCGGTTCGAGGCGGCCGCCGAGGCCGGCTTTCGGGGCGTCGAGTTCCTGTTTCCCTATGCCTACGACGCGCAGACCCTGAAGGAACGGCTGGGCGCCCACCGGCTGGAGCAGGTGCTCCACAACCTGCCGGCGGGCAACTGGGCCGCCGGCGAACGCGGCATCGCCTGTCTGCCGGACCGTGTCGACGAGTTCAAAGCGGGCGTCGCGCAGGCGATCAAGTACGCGACGGCGCTCGACTGCGACCGGGTCAACTGCCTTGCCGGGATCCCGCCGCCGGCACTGGACGCCGCGACCGCGCGCCAGACCTTCGTGCAGAACCTGCGCTACGCGGCACCGCTGCTCGACGCGGCGGGCATCACGCTGCTGATCGAGCCGATCAACACGCGCGACATTCCCGGCTTCTTTCTGAGCGGGACCCGACAGGCGATCGAGATCATCGACGCGGTCGGATCGGACAACCTCTGGCTGCAGTACGACATCTACCACATGCAGATCATGGAAGGGGACGCGGCGCAGGCGATCGAACGCTACCTGCCGCGGATCGCGCACATGCAGCTCGCCGACGTCCCGGGGCGGCACGAGCCCGGCACCGGACAGGTCGACTTCGCCGCGTTATTCGCGCTCGTCGATCGACTCGCCTATGACGGCTGGATCGGCTGCGAGTACGTCCCGCAGGGCGGCACGCTCGATGGCCTGGCGTGGGCGAAGCCCTATCTGTAACCGGGCCGGATCTGGATTTGCTCGCGCACTGTGTCGGACGTGCGAAAATCGCGATCTGACCCCGGAACATCAGGAGCGCATATGACTGCCGCCACTCGCATCGCGTTCGCCGTCAGCCTCGCCGCGATCCCCGTCGTCACCCACGCGCACTTCAAGCTGGTCGAGCCGGCGTCATGGATCGTCGAGGACGATCGCGGCGATCCGCAGAAAGGGTTTCCGTGCGGCGGGTCGAACACCGATTACGGCAAGCCGACCTACGCGGTGACGCAGGCGGCCGGCGGATCGACGCTCCACCTGAAAGTGCAGGAAACGATCTATCACCCGGGCCATTACCGCGTCGCGCTCGCGGTGAATTCCCCCGCGGAGCTCCCGGTCGATCCGAAGGCGACGACCGAAACCGGTCCGAACGGCCAGCCGCGCTCGCTGTCGGGCGAGGTCATGAACCCGGTGCAGATGCCGGTGCTCGCGGACGGACTGTTCCCCCACCAGGCAAAGCTGGACGCGCCGCTCGAGACCGACGTCATGCTGCCGAACATCAGCTGCAAGCGCTGCACGCTGCAGGTGATCCAGTTCATGGAGCAGCACGGCGCGAACAATCCCGGTCTCTACACCTATCACCACTGCGCGACGATTCAGATCACTGCCGATCCGAAGAAGCCGATCGATGCGGCGTGGCCGAAAGAGCGGACCGCGAGCTAGCGGACGGGCGACGCGCGCACCGGCAGGACGATCGTGAACTTGGCGCGCGAAGATGTCGTCCCAGATTTCGGCGTAATCAGACCGGCGACGTTCGGGGCACGCGTGAGCGATGCGTGCGGCGATCGCGTCATCGACGGTTGAACCGCCCGATGTAAGTCGCCTTGCCGCGGATGTGGCCGACCATCGCGGCGACAACGGCGGCGCGCGTGGCCGGCGGCGAGGCGCCGACGGCCGGCACGTCGAGCATCGTGTCGAGCGCGAACAGCTCGAACACGTAGTGGTGCGCCGGACCGCTCGCCGGCGCGCCGGGACCGCGGTAATTGGGACCGGTTGCGCTGATCTGCCGGGTGCCGTCCGGTAGCTGCGCGCCGCCGATCACGGCTTCGGACAGGCCGGTCGCCGAGGCCGGAATATTCCACAGCATCCAGTGCAGGAGGTCGTCGGTGCCGGTGCCGACCGGCGCGTCGGCGTCGTGCACGATCAGGACGAAGCTCGCCGCCCCCTCGGGCATGCCGCTCCAGCTCAGTGCCGGCGAGACTTCGACGCCTGCCTGCGTGTGCTTCTCCGGAATCCGGCCGCCGTCGGGCCACGCCGGCGAGACGAGGGTCATCACCTGCACGGC
>JAOBWF010000335.1 GCA_025463215.1 Acidobacteriota bacterium
AGCATCGTCTTGAAGTAATTCAAATCGAGGATGTTGTCCACCACCTGGATGTCGCAACCGGGGTAGACGGTGGCCAGGTGGGTCAGCTCGGCGAGCGCCCGCGGCGCCGACTTGGATCGAAACGCCATCGTCGCGCCGTTCAGGCCGCAGAACGTGCAGTGCATGCGCTCGCCCCACCAGCAGCCGCGCGAGGTTTCGACGAACACGCTCGGCTGCCACTCCTTACCGAATTTGCTGCGCTCGAACTGCGCGAAGAAGTCGGAGAAGTCGGGGTAGGGCAGGCCGTCGAGATCCGTGACCGCCGGCGCCGTCGGCGCGGGCCCGAGCCCCGCGGGCCCGGCCACGGACGCGCGCGTAATCACGCCCGGGATCCCCTCGAACGGCTGCCCCGCGGCGACGCGCGCCGCGAGATCCGCGAACACGTGATCGGCTTCGCCCGACACCACCGCGTCGACGTAGGCGAACTGCCGCACCGTCTCCACCCCCATCGTCGCTTCGCAGTTGGCGCCGCCCATCACGATGAAGACGCCCGGCAGGCGCTCCTTCACGCGCCTCGCGAGCGCAAGCGAGGCGAGGTGCTGCTGGAAGACGCTGGTGAAGCCGACGATCGTCGGCTGCGCGGCGACGATGGTGTCGGCGCACGCGTCGACGAAGCCGCGGGCGGCGTCGCGCGCGGCGAACAGGGCGCGGACCTCACCCTTGGTCGGCGGCCGCGTGGTGTTGCGGCCGAGCCACGACGGCGGCTTCAGCAGGACCTCGGACACGTAGCGCTCGTCGTGCGCCTCGTCCCAGTCGTAGAGCGCGTGCGAGAAGATCCACTCGCCGACGAACGAGCGCGACATCGCGCGGTTCTCGCTGGTGATCTTCGAGTAGAGCGCCTCGCCGATCACCTCGCCGAAGCCGAGCGTGAAGTACTGGCACCGGCAGGTCAGGCCCCGCGCCGCCACCTGCGGCTGCAGCAGGCTGAGCCCGAGCGACGGCGACAGCAGCGGACCGAACGGCATCGAGACGAGAAGAACGTCGGTCGGTGTGGTCATCGTGGGGGCGCCGTCAGTGCCGCAGCCTCGCGCGCCGCCGCGGCCACCAGCGGCTGCCCGGGATTCGCATGGCGCATGGCGGCGGCGAAGGCGGCGTACGCCTGGCGCGCCTGCGGCGCGTCGCCGGCCTCGCGAGAGGCCCGCGCCAGCTGCAGCTGGGCGAGGGTCCGGATCAGCGTCGTCGGCTGGTTCGCGGGGTGCGCGACGGCGCGGCGGAAATCGTCGACGGCCTGCGGGTAATCGCCGGCCGACGCGCTGGCCACCCCGCGCAAGTAGGGTAGCCAGGGGCCGGCGACGACGTCGAAGGAGGACGCGTTGGTCAGGGTCGCGCGCGCCGCCGCCGGGTCGCCCGCCGCGATCGCCACGGCGGCCTCGAGCATCGGCACCTGGACGTTGACGACGTCGGGCGCCGGCGGCTGCTGCACCCGGAAGGCGCGCGCGAGCTCGGCGCCCTGCGCCACGTGCCCCGAGAACGACGCCGCAAGCGAGGCAGGCCAGGTCGTTTCCGATCCGCGGCTGACGCCGACCGCCGACTGCAGTTCGGTGCGGGCGCGCTCGAGATTGCCGAGCAGGGCGTCGGCCAGCGCCTGCTCCGCAAGCAGGCTGCCGACGTAGTCGGTGATGCGCGCCGCGCGCGCGGCGGTGATCGCCTGTGCGTAGAGCGCGTGGCCGCCGTCGACGTCGCCGGTGGCGTACGCCGCCCGCGCCGCTTCGGCGACGACGAGATAGCCGTCGGGCCGCTGCGACGCGGCCCGGAGGTGCGTCTCCATCGCGGCCTCGTCCTTGTCGATGAACGCCAGGTCGAATGCGAACGCGCGCATCGTCGACGAGTCGAGCCCCTTGCCGGCCGCGTCCCTGATCGCCTGCCTCGCCTCGTCGAGGCGATCGAGCGCAAGCAGAGCCCGGGTCAGCTGCTGATACGCGATTACCGAGTTGGGTGCGAGCTTGACGGCGGCGCGGCTCTCTTCGAGCGCGTTGTCGTACTGGTTCAACCGCGCGTAGGTCGTCGACAGATTGTTGTGCGGCGCCCAGTCGTCCGGATAGGTCGCGATCCACATGCGGTAGGTCGCGACCACCTCGTCGAGCCGGCCGCTGACGATGAAGTGATAGCTCGACTTGATCAGCAGCCGCTCCGGTTCGCTCAGCGACTCACTGCGCGCGAAGGCGCGCTTCATGAAGGTCTGCGCCTGATCGAGGTCGCGCAGGTTCGCATAAATGGCGCCGAGCCGGGCGGCGGCGAGGGCGAAGTTCGGATCGAGCTCCAGCGCGTGTTCGAAGAACGGGATCGCCTGGACGTCGCCCGTCTTGAGCCGCGTCGCGATGCCGATGCTGTACGCCTTGAGCGCTTCGAGCGACGGCGTCGTCGCGTTCTGCGCCGGGACGTTGTACTTCTGAATCGAGCCGATCGACTCGCCGAGCCGCTCGCGGATGCGGGCGGCGGCGAGTCCGACGGTGGCGAGCACGTCGGTTTTGGCCGGCGCCTGGACCTGATCGCGGGCCAGGGTGTCGCCCGTGTGGCAGGCCTGCGCTTCGAGGGTGATGACGTAGGCGGGCCCGAGCGGCGCGATCGAGCCAAGCAGGATCGCCTTGACGCCGAGGCGCTCGCAGAGATCGCGCGCAACGGCGGCGGTCAGCGGTTCGTTCGGCGAGCGCGCCATCAGCTGGAGCGCGGAGCGGACCTGCGACTGCGGCAGCACCCTCACGTACGGCGACTGCTGCAGCTGAATCTCGAGCGCGTCCTTGAGCGCGCCGTCGAACACCGCCTCGCCGGTCGTGTTCGAGAAATCCGCGAGCAGCAGCGGCTCGCGCGGGCCGGGCGGCGGCGCCGGACCGCGATACCACGAGTACGCCGCGTATCCAGAGACGGCAAGGAGCACCGCCAGGACCGCAGCGGTAAGGACGTCGCGGATGCTGCCGGCGGCGAGCGCGGCGCCGAGCCCCGACGAGGAACCCGGCTGCGGCGCGTACGCCGGCGTCTGCCGGTTGACCCCGGAGCCGACGACCAGGGGCTTCGATCCGGTGGTGCTGCCGATCCCGGCATATTCGCGCCCCGCCATCGATCCGCTCTGCACGGCGCGCAGACGGGCCGCGATTTCGGCCGCCGTCGCCGGACGGCGATCGCGCTCTTTCTCGAGCATGCGCCCGAGCAGACGGCGCAGTTCGCTCGGCAGCGTCGACGCATCGGCGATGTCGAGTCCTTGCGGCGCCGCGTGGAGGATCGCGTCGACGATCGCGGTCGTCGAGCGCCCCTCGAACGCGCGGCGGCCGGTCAGCATCTCGTAGAGCACGAGGCCGAGCGAGAAGATGTCGGTCCGCGGATCGAGCGGGTCGCCGAGCGCCTGCTCGGGGGACATGTACAGGACCGTACCGACCGCGGTGCCGAGGCTCGTGAGCGCCCCCGGCGGATACTCGTTCGACGCCGCCGGATCGGGGGTCGGCGCGATCATCGCGGCCAGGCCGAAGTCGAGCAGCTTGGCGTCGCCGCGGGAGGTCACGAAAATGTTGGCCGGCTTGAGATCGCGATGGATGATGCCGGCGCCATGCGCGACGTCGAGCGCGTCGGCGATCTGGACGCCGAGGCCGATCACCGTCGACACCGACAGCGGTCCAGTCGCCATCGCCTCGTAGAGCGTGTTGCCGCGCAGCAGTTCCATGACGAGATACGGCCGGCCGTCGGCTTCAGGCGCCTGGCCGACGTCGTAGATCGTGCAGATGTGCGGATGGTTGAGCGCCGAGGCGGCGCGCGCTTCGCGCTCGAACCGCATCAGGTGCTCTTCCGAGCCGGCGAGCGCGGTCGACAACAGCTTGAGCGCGACGTCGCGGCGCAGCTTGAGATCGTGCGCCTGATACACCTCGCCCATGCTGCCGGCGCCCAGCGGGGCGATGATTTCGAAGCGGCCGACGATCTGCAGCCCGGGGGGGAGTGGCACGGCGCAGTGTTACGAAACCCGCCGCATGGTCCAGGAGTCCCAGGTCAGATCGGGCGCCGCACGGAAGCACGCCAGCGCCGGCGCGCGGCGGACGCGGCGCAGGAGGTCCGGCCAGATCGCGTCGGGACAGATGCCCGCATCGGTCACCGTCCGATCGCCGTCGCGCCGCGACACGGGACGCTTCGTGCCGGCCACGCCCGACAGCACGCGCGCGTTGCAGTAGATGAACAGTCGCGACGGCGATGGCACGTCCGGGCGCCCCTCCTTGGTCTCGTCATCGCGCAGCGCCGCGGCGATGACGTTCGCCGGGCAGCTGTTCAAATGACGCTGGTCGTGCACCGGCGGGCAGTGGCGGCGAAGGTCCACGACAGCGGAGAGCCGGCGCACGAGCGGCGAGTGCGCGCGGTACTTCCAGTCCAGCGGGCTGTCGCTGACCCGACCAGTGCCGAGATGTCGTGTCACTTGGGAACGCGGCGATTCTACATTACTTTGCGCGCGCATCCGCGCCGTGAGCGGTGCGCGTGCCGAAAGAGTTCGCTGATGTCAGCTGCCGGTTAAAATACAGAAATGCGATCACTGGCTCATGTCGCCTTGCTCATGACTCTTCTCGTCACCGTCGCGCCGCCGGCGCGCGCGCAGGGGTTCATCTCGCCCTATGCGGGCTACAACTTCGGCGGCGACTCCGCCAACTGCGCCAGCCTGCAGAACTGCGAGGAGAAGCGGCTGAACGTCGGCGTGTCGATCGGCACGACGCACGGGATCTTCGGATTCGAGGAAGACATCGCGTACGCGCCCGACTTTTTCGGCAAGACGCCGGGCGGCAGCAACGCCGTGCTGACGGTCATGAGCAACCTGATGCTGGTCGTCCCCGCTGGCCCGATCCAACCCTATGCCGTCGTCGGCCTGGGGTTAATCCGGCCGCACGTGCAGTTCGACGCGGTCAGCCTCGCGCTCGACAAGAACGCGCTGGGCTACGACATCGGCGGCGGCATCAACCTCTTTCTCGGGCATGCCATCGGGATCAGAGGGGACGTCCGGCACCTGCATACGCTGCAGGACGTCACCCTCGGTCTGTTCAGCAACGATCAGCTGGACTTCTGGCGCGCCAGCGCGGGGGTTACGCTGCGCTTCTAGAGCGTTTTGCCTAGTCGATCAACTGGATCGAGGCGATCACGCGATCGAAGATGCGGCTGTAGGTGGGGAAGTCGCGCTGCGGCGCGACCGCGACCGCGTAGAACAACGAGCCGTCGCGCAGCTGGCTCGTGAACATGACGATGTTCTCGGGCTGGCCGGCCGACGAAGTGTTGGTCAGCACGGCGCGCAGCCCCTGGCGGCCGCCGACCTTGACGCGATCGTAGCGTGACGGCCGGCTCAGGCCGGGGTTCCCCTGTGCCAGCGACGCGAGCAGCTCGTTGGTCGCGGTCTGCAGATCGTGCGACTCGTTGCGCGAGGCGCCGATCTCGACGCCATGCGTGAACATGCCCTGGCCGTTGGCGTCGCCGCCGTAGGCCCCTTCGGGCGCAAACGTGACCGCGCTGGTACCCGGCAGCTCGCGCCAGTTCGCCGGCACGCTGACCCGGAACAGGTTGCCTTCGGTGTAGGTCTGGAAGCTGGCGTCCGGCGCGTCGACGCGTCCGCTCGGCGGGCCAGTGCGGCCAGCGGCGCCCGTATTGCCGGTGTTGCCGTTCCGTCCCGCGTTCTTGGTGGCCTGCTCGGTGGTCATCGCGGGGGACAGCTGCCGCAGATGCGACTGCACCTGGGCGAACTCACGGGTGCCGCGAATCGGGTTCGCCACGCGCAGCGCCTGCGCCTCGCGGGAGATGTAGGCCGAACGGTCGCCCGGATCGGGGTGATCGCTGAGCCACTGCGGGCCGCCGGATCCGCCCTGCTTCTGAATCGTCTTGAACATGTTGGCCATGTCGTTCGGGTCGTACCCGGCGGCCGCCATCACCTGCGCGCCTTCGATGTCCGCCTGCCGCTCGTACTCGCGGCTGAAACGCAGGAAGGCGGTGCCGAGACCGAACTGCGTGCCCTGCGAGATCACCTGCCCCCAGCCGCCGCCGATGATCGCGCCCAGCACCGCGCCGGCGACCTGTCCGACTTCGTACTTCGTCGCCTTGCTCGCCTGCGCCGTGCCGTGACGCAGCAGCACGTGACTGAGCTCGTGGGCCATCACGCCCGCGACCTCGCCGTCGGTGTGCGCCGCCTCGATCATGCCGCGGTTCACGAACATCGGCCCGCCGGGCAGCGCGAATGCGTTGATCTCTTTGACGTTGACGACTTCGAACGTGTACTGAAATTCGGGGTGCCGCAGCGGCGGCGGAATCGCCGCGACCAGGCGGCGGCCGACGTCCTCGACGAACGACGTCACGTTGTCGTCGCGCATCAGCGGTAGCGTCTTACGCGCCTCGGCCGCCGCCTGGCGTCCCATCTCCACATCCTGCGCCGGCGTGTAGGTGTTGTCCGGCGCCACGATGCGGGTCTGTCCGCTGACGAGCGTGGCCGCGGCGAGCACGGACGCGACGACGAATGCCGCACGCGAAGGAAGGAAGGTCGGTCTGATCATAAGCTGTGCTGCTGCAAATAAGGATCCTGAAAGTTCGGCTTCGGTCGAGCTGGTTTTGCCCCGCGATTCGCTAGACTACGACCAGGAGACGACGATGGCTGACAAACCGAGCGTGACGCGTGAACAATTGATCGACAAGCTGAACGAGGATCTGTCGAGGGAGTACCAGGCGATCATCGCCTACGTCGTGTACTCGCAGGCGCTCAAGGGCGCGCAGTATATGAGCATCGCGAAGGAGCTCGAAAAACACGCCGGCGAGGAGCTCCAGCACGCCTTGACCATCGCCAAGAATATCGACTACCTCGGAGGCATGCCGACCAACACGCCGAAGCCGGTCAAACTCACGGAGAAGGCGGAGGAAATGCTGCGCGCCGATCTCCAGAACGAGAGCGACACGATCCGCGCCTACCGTGAGCGTCTTGGCGAGTGTGAGGCGTTGTCCGAATTTGCCATCGCCGAGGACATTCGGGAAATTCTGCGCCAGGAACAGGAACACCTCGTCGATCTCGCCACCGCCCTGAATGAGGACGCCCCGGATTTGTCCAAGAAATAATAGTGGCGCTCGTTTTGCTAATTGTTGGGCAGTGAGACCACGACCATGCCCGACAATCGCGAACCGAAAGTAAAAGACCGTCGTCCCGTCGGCCGTCCGCCCGCGGGCGCCAAGGAGGGCGAAAAGGTAAAAGATTACCCACAGCTCAGCATCCGGGTGCCGCTGGAATTCAAGGCGCGACTGAATGCGTTGAGCGCCGTCACTGGCCTGGCCCAGTGGCGGGTCATCGTCGAAGCCATCAACTGCTTCAATGACGATCTCCCGAAGAGCGAGCGCGATCTGGTCGCCGGGTTGAGCGAGCGCCTGATGCGGGCCGGCTAACTGTAGCGGGCCGGCGCTCCGGCCGAAATATCAGTGTCAACATTTGTCAGGCCGCTTGGCTCATGACGTTATTTGTCATGATTCCAGGCGGTCAGATCGGATAAGTCACTGATTACAAAGAGCTTCCTCATCTCGGCTGGCGCGGCACAGGCTCTGCAGAATGAGCGGCCGAGAACTGATCAGTTGCCGACCTCCAACCAGCGCGGCTTCGCGCTCATCGACCTGATTTTCGTCTGCGGCGTGATTGGCGTGCTGTGCAGCATCGCCCTCCCGCGCATGTTCCTCGCCCGGCAGATGGCGGGCGCCGCATCGGCCGTCGGCTCGATGCGCATCATCAACAGCGCCCAGCTCACATACGCGCTGACCTGCGGCGCCGGCTTCTACGCGCCGACGCTGACGACGCTGGGCACGGCCCCTCCGGGCAGCCGCGAGGCGTTCATCGGCGCCGGACTCGGCGCCGCCGATTCCGTGACCAAGAGCGGCTACCTGATTCAACTCGCGGCGGCGCCGTATCCCGGCTCGCCCGGTTCGTGCAACGGCCTCGGCGTCGGTCTCGCCGGACAGGGGTTCAGCGCCGCGGCCGATCCGCTCGAACCGACGAATGCGCGGTTTTTCGGGACCAACGCGAGCAACATCATCTTCGAGCACACCGCGTCGCTGTTCGCGACGATGCCCGAGACCGGACCGCCGCCCGCGGGGCAGATGATCGTCCGGTGATTCAGCTATAATTCCGGTCCATGTGGACCAAGATGATGTCCGGGCCGCGCAAGAAGGCCCCGAAGACAATCGCGGTAATCGATCCGGACAGCTGTTTCGGCGCGTTCGCGTGCTCGATCTGCCAGGCCGCCTGCCCGGTGGCCGGCTGCATCGTCGAGGAGCCGGATCGTGACGGCCGGATGGTGTGCGCGGTGCGCGCGGATCTCTGCATCGGCTGCGGCCTCTGCGTCACGCTCGGCAACCCGACGGCGCCTCAGCAGCGCGAGTTCGGCTGCCCGGCGGACTACGATGCGATCAACATGATGCCTTGGGAAGACGTGCTGAAGACTCTGACAAGTGAGAAAGTGGAAGTTAGAAGTTAGAAGTAGAGTTTCGAACTTCCCAAGCCTGAGCGTACCGCGACGGAATGCGGTGGTCGATTTTCGTCGCGATGAAGCGCGACGCCTCGCTCACCGCCGCCAGCGACACTCCTGTTTCGATCCCCAGCCCGTCCAGCATGTAAATCAGATCGTCGGTCGCCAGGTTGCCGGCGGCGCCCGGCGCGTACGGGCAGCCGCCGAGGCCTCCGGCCGAGGCGTCGAACGTCGTGATGCCGAAGGGCAGGGACGCGAGAACGTTGGCGAGCGCGGTGCCGCGGGTGTCGTGGAAGTGCAGCGCGACGCGATCCGCCGGCAGCCGGCGGAGCACCGCGTCCAGCACCGACGGCACCTGGCCCGGATGGGCGATGCCGATCGTGTCGCTGATCACCACCTCGAAGACG
Organism: Acidobacteriota bacterium; assembly: GCA_025463215.1. Lineage (GTDB taxonomy): Bacteria > Acidobacteriota > Vicinamibacteria > Vicinamibacterales > CAVVIG01 > CAVQFC01. The sequence goes on from JAOBWF010000335.1 coordinate 8,885, forward strand.
CCGAGATCCCCGAGCCGCGCGGCGACGGTTGCGACCTGCTCCGGTGCCACGGCCCCCTCGAACGGACAGCCGAACGCGGTCGAGAGATACCCGCGGACCCGCAGACCGGCGGCGATCGCCCGCTCGCACACCGCTTTGTAGGCCGTCAGCGAGTCGTCGATGCTCTGGTTGATGTTCTTGCGGCTGAAGGTTTCGGTCGACGAGGCGAAGATCGCGATCTCGGTGACGCCGGCGGCGATCGCGCGGTCCAGACCGGCGAGGTTCGGGACCAGCGCGGTGTAGCGAACGCCGGGCGCGCGCGTGATGCCGGCGAACAGCGCCGCCGCATCCGCCATCTGCGGCACCCATTTCGGGCTGACGAACGCTCCGACCTCGATCACCGGCAGATGCGCGGCCGAGAGGCGGTTGATGAAGTCGATCTTGTCGGCGGTCGACACGATCACCTGCTCGTTCTGCAGGCCGTCGCGAGGGCCGACTTCGACAACGGTCACTCGGCGCGGTGTCATGCGAACTCCACGAGGATGGCGTCCGCCTGCACCAGGTCGCCTTCGCGGCAGCGGACGCTGGCGACCACGCCGTCGCCGAGGGCGCGCACCGGCAACTCCATCTTCATCGCTTCGAGCACGACGACGATGTCGCCTTTCTTCACGGCGTCGCCCGGCGTGACGTGAACCTTGATCACCGTCGCCGGCATCGGCGCGGTGACCGTTTGCGCGGCCGAAGACGAGCGGCGGCGGCTCGCCACCGGCGCGGTGGACGCGCGCGCAACCCGCGCGCCGCCGCCGTCCCACGGGTCAAACGCAGAAGCGGCGAGGAGCTCGCGGCTGGGCGCTGGCTCGACTGACCACTGATCACTGTCGACGGGCGACTGAGGACCGACGACCGATGACTGCGCGATCGCGCCCCCTTCCCGATCGAGATAGGCGGTGTCGATCGCGGCGTCGCGGAAGGCGTTCGATTCGAGAATCGCGATCAGGAAGGCGCGGTTGGTCTTGATGCCGCCGATCTCGAACTCGCGCAGCGCGGCCGACAGCCGGGCGATCGCGAGCGGTCGCGTTTCGGCGGTCGCGATCACCTTGGCGATCATCGGGTCGTAGTAGACGGAGACGTCGCCGCCTTCGACGACACCTGCGTCCACCCGAATCCCCGGGCGGCGCGGCTCGCGATAGCGGGTGAGCGGGCCGGCCTGCGGAATGAACCCCTGCGCCGGATCCTCGGCGTAGAGCCGCGCTTCGATCGCGTGGCCGCGCTGGGCGACCTCCTGCTGCGTCCACGGCAGCGGCTCGCCGGCGGCGACGAGCAGCTGCGCCCGCACCAGGTCGAGGCCGGTCACCTGTTCGGTCACGGGATGCTCGACCTGGAGCCGCGTGTTCATCTCGAGAAAGTAGAAGGCGTCGCCGTCGACGAGAAACTCGATCGTGCCGGCGTTGCGGTAGCCGGCGGCGCGCGCCGCCGCGACCGCGGCGTCGGTCATGCGCGCGCGCAAGCCCGGCGTCACCGCGGGCGATGGACTTTCCTCGATCACTTTCTGATGACGCCGCTGGGTCGAGCAGTCCCGCTCGAACAGGTGCAGCACGTGACCGTGGTCGTCGGCAAAGACCTGCACCTCGACGTGGCGCGGGTGCGCGACCAGGCGTTCGACATACAGAGTGCCGTCGCCGAACGCGGCGGTCGCCTCGCGGCGCGCCGCCTGAATCGAGGCGGCGATGTCGCCGGCATCATGGATGTGGCGCATCCCCTTGCCGCCGCCGCCCGCGGAGGCCTTGATCAGCGCGGGCAGGCCAATCCGTTCGATCGCCTGGCGAATGCCGGCGTCGGATTGATCCGCGGGCGTGTCGCCCGGGACCACCGGCACACCAGCGGCAGAGACCAGCTGCCGCGCGTTGATCTTCGAACCCATCTGCGCGATGACGGCCGCCGGCGGTCCGACGAAGATCAGGCCGGCACCGGCGCAGGCCTCGGCGAACGCCGCGTTCTCGGACAGAAACCCGTACCCGGGATGGACCGCGTCGGCGCCCGAGGATCGCGCGGCGTCGAGCAGCTTGGGGATCGACAGATAACTGTCGTGCGCCGGCGCCGGTCCGATCGCGATCGACTGATCCGCGGCGGACACGTGCGGCGCCTTCGCATCCGCGGCGGAATAGACCGCGACGCTCTCGATCCCGAGTTCCGAACAGGCGCGGATGATCCGGACGGCAATCTCGCCGCGGTTCGCCACGAGAAGCTTCTGAATCACGTGCGCTCCTCGCGCACAGAGGGCACAAAGGTGACAAAGGACACAAAGACGAAACCGACCGTCATTGCTTTGTGTCCTTTGTCCCCTTTGTGTCCTTGTCGTTGATCCAGCGTGCCGTCCGTTTCTCGAGAAAGGCCCGCAAGCCCTCCTGGCCTTCCGGCGAAACCCGGCGCGCCGCGATCGCGGCGGCGGTGATCGGCATCGCCTCGGCGATCGGCCGTCCCCAGACATGCGGAATCAGCGCCTTGGCCGCGGCGACCGCTTCGGGACCGGCCGTCAGCAGTTCCTGCACGTAGCGGCCGACCGCCGGGTCGAGCTCCGCGGCAGTCGTCACCGCGTGGACCAGACCAATTTCCTTCGCGCGGGCCGCCGAAAAACGGGCGCCGGTCAGAAACAGTTCGCGTGCCGCCGCGGGCCCGATCTTCGCGAGCGCAAACGGCGAGATGACCGCCGGCAGGATCCCGAGCTTCGTTTCCGTGAACCCGAACAGCGCCGCCTGGTCGGCGACGACGATGTCGCAGACCGCGGCGAGGCCGGCGCCGCCGCCGAGCGCCGCCCCTTGGATGCGGCCGATGACCGCCACCGGCAGTTCGTTGATCGCCGCGAACATGCGCGACATCGCCATCGCGTCGCGCAGGTTCTCCTCTTCGGTGTAGTGGACCGTTTTCGACATCCACGTGACGTCAGCGCCGGCGCAAAACACCGTGCCGGCGCCGGCAATCACCACCGCGCGGATGTCGTGCCGCTCCGCCGCGGCGCGCGTCTCCGCCGCCCACGCCGTGAGCTCCGCGATCACATGCTCGTTGAAGGCATTGCGCACGTCGGGTCGATTGAGCGTGAGCCGCTCGACCACCCCGTCGCGCCGCGATGTCAGGTGCTGATAGTTCATAGGCTCGCCGGGTCAACACAGGGGCCACCAAGGACTGGTGGTGAATCACATTCTGAAAACCCCGAACTTCGGCGGCGGAATCGGCGCGTTGAACGCGGCCGACAGGCCGAGCGCCAGCATCTGACGCGTCTGCGCCGGCTCGATCACGCCATCGTCCCACAGCCGCGCGGTGGAGTAGTAGGGCGAGCCTTCATGCTCGTACTTGTCGAGGATCGGCTGCCGGATCGCCGCTTCTTCCTCCGCGGAGAATGTCTGGCCCTCTCGCGTCAGCTGATCCCGCTTCACCGTGGTCAGTACCGACGCCGCCTGCGCCGCGCCCATCACCGAGATCCGCGCGTTGGGCCACATCCACAACAGGCGCGGTTCGTAGGCGCGGCCGCACATGCCGTAGTTGCCGGCGCCGAACGAGCCGCCGATGATCACCGTGAATTTCGGCACCACCGAGTTCGCCACCGCATGGACCAGCTTGGCGCCGTCCTTCGCGATGCCGGCGCGCTCGTATTTGCTGCCGACGATGAAGCCGGTGATGTTCTGGAGAAAAATGAGCGGGATGCCGCGCAGGTTGCAGAGCTCGATGAAGTGCGTCGCCTTGAGCGCCGACTCGGAGAACAGCACGCCGTTGTTGGCGACGATGCCGACGAGGAACCCGTGCAGCCGCGCGAAGCCGGTGACCAGGGTCGTCCCGTAGCGCTCCTTGAATTCGTCGAAGCGGGAGCCGTCGACCAGGCGCGCGATGATCTCGCGGACGTCGTACGGCTTGCGCGGATCGGCGCTCACGATGCCGTCGATCTCCGCGGCGTCGTAGAGCGGCTCCTCGGGCGGCGTCATGTCGGCCGGCAGCGTCTTGGCGGTGTTGAGCGTCGAGACGACGGTGCGGCAGATCTCGAGCGCCTGTTCGTCGTCTTCCGCGAAATAGTCGGCGACGCCGGAGAGCCGCGTGTGCACGTCGGCGCCGCCCAACTCTTCCGCGGTCACCTCTTCGCCGGTCGCCGCCTTCACCAGCGGGGGACCACCGAGAAAAATGGTGCCGGTGCCTTTGACGATGATCGTCTCGTCCGACATCGCCGGCACGTAGGCGCCGCCGGCGGTGCACGACCCCATCACCGACGCGATCTGCGGAATCCGCTCGGCCGACATCCTTGCCTGATTGAAGAAGATCCGGCCGAAGTGATCGCGGTCGGGAAAGACGTCCGCCTGCAGCGGGAGATAGGCGCCGCCCGAATCGACGAGGTAGACGCACGACAGCCGGTTCTGCCACGCGATCTCCTGCGCGCGCAGATGTTTTTTCACCGTCATCGGGAAATAGGTCCCGCCTTTGACGGTGGCGTCGTTCGCGATGATCATCACCTCGCGTCCCGAGACGCGGCCGATGCCGGTGACGATGCCCGCGGCCGGCGCATCACCGTCGTACATGCCGTCGGCGGCGAGCGGCGACAGCTCGAGAAACGGCGAACCCGGATCGAGCAGCCGTTCGATGCGGTCGCGGACCGGCAGCTTGCCTTGCGCGCGATGACGCTCGACATATTTCGCGCCGCCGCCCTCGCGCGCGCGGCTCAATCGGTCGCGCAGCTCGGCGACGAGCTGCGCCATGCGTTCACGATTCGCCGTGAAAGTCGCCTCGGCAGGGTCGACGTGGGAGTCGAGCGTTACCATCCGCAGCAATCAGTCTTGAAGCCGCAGGCGGAGCAGCGCCACACCGCGTGCATCCGGTACATCTCCGCGCCGCAGCGTTCGCACAGCGTCTTGGCCTCGCCGGCCGGCGGCGTCGTGAGCGCCGACTTGAGTGGAGTAATCGGCCGGGGAAGGGGTCGGGGCGCGTCGGCATCGGCCATTGCGCAAATTATGGCATGGGCGTCCCGAATTACTTACGGGGGCCGCCACAGCCGTAAGCTCGCGAACCGACGTGATTTATTGGCCAACTCAGCGGTATTAACCAGCGCTGCTGTATGTATAGATAACCATCGAATTTACAATTCGTGTATTGACATATTGCGCTGTTTTACTACATTCTGTTTCGTATGAGTCTCAAACGTAAGAAGCGTGTACTTGCGATAGACGACGAGCCGGCGATGACCGAGTGGTTGAAGATCCTGCTCGAACACGCCGGCTACGAAGTGCGCACGGCGTTGATCGGCACCCGCGGCGAGGAGCTCTTCAAAACGTGGCGTCCCGACGCGGTCGTGACCGACATGATGCTGCCCGACGTCGACGGCATCGAGCTCGTGCGCAAGTTCAAGCAGCTCGATCCTGAAGCCGAGATCATCGTCGTCACCGGTCAGGGAAATATCCCGCGGTCGGTCGAGGCGGTCAAGGCCGGCGCGTTCGATTTTCTCGAGAAGCCGATCGACGCCGAGCGCCTGCTCGACAAGCTCGAGAAGGCGATCAAGCAGAAGACGCTGATCGATGAGAACGAGCATCTCAAAGCCAAGCTGCAGGATCGCTACAAGTTCCAGAACGTCATCGGCAAGAGCAAGAAGATGCAGGAGCTGTTCGACCTGGTGGAGAGCGTCGCCGCCAGCGAGGCGAACATCCTGATCCAGGGCGAGAACGGCACCGGCAAGGAGCTGATCGCCAACGCGATCCACTACAACAGCAAGCGGAGCAAGGGCCCGTTCATCAAGATCAACTGCGCGGCGATCCCGAAGGACCTGATCGAGTCCGAGCTGTTCGGCTACAAGAAGGGCGCGTTCACCGGCGCGACAATGGACAAGGAAGGCCTGTTCGAGATGGCCGAGGGGGGCTCGCTGCTGCTGGACGAAATCGGCGAAATGCCGCCGTACCTGCAGACCAAGCTGCTCCGCGTCCTCCAGGAGCGCGAGTACCGGCCGATCGGCAGCGACCGGATCGTCCACGTCGACTTCCGTCTCATCTGCGCCACCAACATCGATCTCGATGCGGCGCTGCGCGACGGCCGGCTGCGGGAGGATCTCTATTTCCGGATCAACACCATCACCTTGCGCGTGCCGCCGCTGCGTGAGCGCACCGAAGACATCCCGCTGCTGTGCGACTACTTCCTCGACAAGTTCCGGCAGCGGTACCAGAAGAACGTCAAGACGCTGGCGCCGTCGGTGTACCACCTGTTGATCCGCAACCGCTGGCCGGGGAACGTGCGCGAGCTGGAGAACGCGATCGAGCGGGCGGTGCTGGTCGGCAAGGGCGGGGAGATCGCGGTCACCGATCTGCCGGAAACGATTCGGGAAGAGTCGACGACCGCTGCCGATTTCGTCATCCCGCCGCACCGCACGCTGGCCGAGATCGAGAAGATGGCGATCCTCCAGACGCTGCAGCGCACCAACTGGAACAAGCAGGAGGCGGCGCAGATACTCGGCCTCTATCGTCCGACGCTCTATTCGAAGATGAAGAAGCACGAGATTCGTGACGCCGGGAAATCGGCGCGCAACTCCGCGGCGTCGCCGTCGACCCCCACGCCCGCCGCGACCTAACCTTCCCTCGTTAGCTCGTGCACGCACACCGTGCACGAGCCCTTCGACTCGGCTCCTCGCTAGTCGCCTCCTCGTCCGTGGCACACAACTTGTAACCTCCCGTGGAATGCAGGAGGTCAGATGGACAATTCGCGCGCTTTAGCGG
>JAOBWF010000012.1 GCA_025463215.1 Acidobacteriota bacterium
TCGGACGCCGCGGCCGCGCGCTGCAGTTCAGCCGCCGCCTCACGCAGCGAGGCGGAGGAGGCGTCGATCCGCAGGGCTTCCTCCGCGGAGACGAGCGCGCGCTCGCGGAACCCGTCGGCGCGCGCCATCAGGTCCGCGATGCCGCGCAGCAGATCCTGAAGCAGCGCGGTGCGGCGGTTCGCCGGCACATCCGGGACGATACGACGCCAGCCGGCCGCATCGCCGAGGGCGCCGGTCAGCCGCCGTGCCGGATCCAGCTGGCTGCGCGTCGCCATCGCGCGCAGGATGTAGCGATCGCGCGAGAACGCGCGCTGCAGCGCGGTGACCGCCGCGCGTTCGGCAATCAGCGCGGCGGCGGTGTCGGCCGCGGTCAACAGCTTCTGCGCCCCGCTCATCGCGATGGTCGCCGCGCGCAGGTCGCGTTGACCGCGGTTCTGCAGACGCCCCGCCTGCAGCTCCACCGACTGCTCGGCCTCGACCTCCTCGTCGTCGATCTCGCCGCCCAGCATGAAGACGAACTCGGCGCGGATCATCCGCTGCTCGACCGCGAGGTTCAGCGCCTGCTCGGTGAATTCGCCGGCCGCGAGCGCGGCGCGCCGCTGGTGCAGACGCTCGGTCTTCACGATCAGCATCTGCTGGCTGAGCGCGTACTTCGATTCCTGCTCCGGCAGCGTGAAGGCGTCGCCCGCCGCGACGCCGAGCTTCGACATCTCGATGAAGAACGCGTCCGATGTGGCCGTGCCGTTGCCGGGCCGCGCATCGGCCGCGACGGCGCGATACACGAGCATGTCGCCGTCCGCGAGGTCCAGCTCGGCGAGCGAGCGTGACGCCGTACCGCTCCAGTCGCGCCCGCTCGCAGGCGTGACGGTCAGCGGGATTTCGCCCTCCTTGAACGCGTAGTTTTCGCCGGAGCCGGTGACTTTGGTGTAGCGCAGGACGAGCGAGCGCAAGCCGTAATCGTCGGTCGCGCGGGCATCGAACACGATTCGCGGGTTGCCGCCCGCGTACACGAGGTCGCGTCCTGGTGCCGTCAGCCGCACCGCGGGTAATGCGTCGGGCGATACCACAACCGGAATCGCCCGGCGCGCCGCTTCGTCGGTGGTCACCAGCACGTACCCGGTTCTCGTCACCGCCAACCGATCGGCGAACCGGCCGTCGCCGCCGCGGGCGAGGGCCTCGACCCGGCCGTCGTGATCGACGCTGACGCGGGAGGCGGAAGCGTCGATCGACAGCAGGAGCACGCTGCCTTCGATCACCTGAAGCTGTTCGGGATCGACCATCGTCGTCTGCGTGATGCCGGTGTAGGGCGGCGGCTGCACCGCGACGCGGACCTGCAGCCGCGACGCGGTTGCGGCGGCCGCAGGGGACGCAGACCGCGCCGCGATCGTCGAGGCCGTGCGCGAGACCGGGCCGCGCCAGAGGTGAGCCGCGCCGACCACCGCCCATGCCGCGGCCGCGAGCAGCGCGGCGCGAACCACCGGCGCAATCGGCAGCACGGCTCCGACGTCGACACGCTGGACGGTCGACGCGGCATCGGCGAAGACGCGCGCGCGGACGAGCGGCTTGACCGTCAAGGCATCGCGGGCGATCTCGTCGGCGGTGACGAACAGGTTGCCCGCGTCCGGACCCGTGCGCTCGAGTGTGCGGATGATGGACCCGCGCGACGCAGCACGCCACCGCCACGCGGCGACACCAAGCGCGACAAGTGCGCCAGCGAGTACCGACAAGGCGGCGGCGGCGAATCCGCACCCCACCGCCTCGGCGATGGCGAGCAGCCGCGCCCGCCGGACCGCGGATGCGATGGCGCTGGACACGATCCGTTCCGCCGCCTGATCAGGCGACACGTGCCTTTTCCTCATGCGCGTCGCGCGCAGCCTCGGCGGCGCGCGGGCGCCGCATCCACCCCTCGAGCGCGAGCAGTCCCAGCACGGCGAGCCACAACCACCGTCGATCGTCACGATCGAGCGTTTCGATCCGCAGCTTCGGCAGCGGCGCCGCCGGCCGCGACCACTGCTGCAGGACGGCATCGGCGATCGGCGTCACCTCGGCGCGCTGCAGATCCGGAGAGACGACGATCGCGTTGGCGATCGCGCGCAGCAGCACGGGGGTGACGATGTCCGAGGCCGGCGCGCCGCTGGCGACGAGGAGCCGGTCCGGGGAGCCGGCCGCGACGACGAGCGGGCGGCCGTCGGCAGCAGACACCAGCGTCTGCCACGGCGCCGCGGCGAACGCCTGATCGGAAAGCCCGGGGCCCAGCCGCGCAGCGGCGTCGCGCAGGTCGGGATCCCGCGTGATCCGCACGACGGCGTCGGCCATCCAGGGCTGCTGGATCACGGCAGGCGTGAGGGCCTGCGTCACTTCGGATGTAGTGCGGACCTTCAGGTCCAGCGCCGATGCAGAAAGCAACACCAACCGCGCACGGCGATCGGGCGGCCCGGCCCAGACGCGCTGCGACAGCACGGCGGCGATTGCCGCCTCCACCAGCGGTTTCCCGGCTGCTGACGAGACAACGTCGATCGGCCAGGTGATGGGATCGGAGGTCGCGGCGTCGCGCACCGTGGTGCGATCCGCGTCGAAGGTGACCTCGCGCGCGCGCACGCCATCAGCCGTCAACACGCGGCCGGCCGCAACCGTTCGCGCCGCCGGCAGTGTGTCCGTCCGCTCGAAGATGACGCCGACGTCCGCTGGAATCTGCGCGACATCGGCCGCGGAGATCGATCCAATCGGCAGCGGCGACTGGATCACGATCTCGCGGCGCGCCGGCGGCGCAGTCTCGAGCCACAGAATCGCCCGGCGTATTCCGTCGGCGAGCGAGGCGCCTGCGAAGATGTTCGAGGCACGGTCCGCCCGGGCCCGGTCCCTGACCACCGCCCGGACGACCCGGCGATCCCACGCGCGCGCGCGCGCCGCGGTGAGCAGCAACGGTCCGGCGATGGCGGCGACCGCGGCGGCGATCAATAGGGCGCGAACGCACAGGAGCGGCAGCTCTTCGACCACATGCCGGCGGATCGCCGCGAGGCGGGTCGGCCGCAGAAAGCGCAGCGTCGGAAATGGAAACCGCTCCGCCCGTCGCTGGATGAGGATATGGATCAGGATCGGCGCGGCGATCGCCGTCAGCGCAAACAGGGCCGCAGGGTTCAGCCAAAGCATGGCGCGTCTCGGCCAGGGCTCGGGGCCCGCGCTAGGTCGCCACCCGCGCGAGCAGGCAATTGCGCAGCGCGCGCGCCGGCGGCGTGTCGGTGACGATCAGCGAATACTGAAAGCCTTCGCCGCCGGCCCGCGCGTGCCAGCGCTCCAGAAAGGCCGCCACCGCTTCCGTATAGTCGCGTCTGGCGAGCCCGGCGTTGATCGCCAGCGTCCGCCCGCTCTCGAGATCCGCGAACTCGAGATCCCGGCGGTAGGGCAGATCGATCTCGTCTCGGCTGAGGATGTGAAGGAGCACAACCTCATGCCCCATACGCGCCGCCCGGCGCAATTCGGTCAGGGTGCGCTCTTCCTCGTCGTAGAAATCGGACAGCACGAACAGCAGGCCGCGCCGCTTCAACCGCTCCGACGCGCGCCGGACGTTGTCGGCCGCGCCGCCGCCGCCGCCCGGCGTCAGCGTCGCCAGAGCCGCCAGCAGGCCGCGGAGGTGCGGCCGCCCCGATCGCGGCGCGAGAAATCGATCGCCGGCGAGCAGGCCGATGGCGTCGCCTTGTCCGGAAATCAGATGCGCCAGCGCCGCCGCGACGATCACCGCGTAACGGAATTTTGTCAGCGAGGCGGGGAAATCCATCGACCCGCTCGCGTCGAGCACGATCGCCGACGCCATGTTCGTGGTCTCGCGGAACTGCTTGGTATAGACGCGATCGGTTCGTGCCACGAGCTTCCAGTCGACGTACTTGAGATCGTCCCCCGGCCGGTAGTGCCGGTACTGACTGAACTCGGCGCTGTAGCCGTGGAACGGGCTGCGGTGCAGCCCCGACACGAGCCCCTCCACAATGATCCGCGCGACCAGCTCGAGGTCGGCGATGCCGGCCAGCACCTCGGGAGGACAGGCGGTCGGGGGATCAAGTCTCACGCCGGAACCGCTTCGAGCAGCCGCGCGACGATCTGATCGGCGTCGATACCGTCGGCCTCGGCCTGAAAATTCAGCAGGATGCGGTGCCGCAGGACGGGCAGCGCGACCGCGCGGATGTCCTCCGGCGACGCGACGCTGCGGCCGTCGAGCAGGGCACGCGACTTGGCGCCGAGCACGAGCGCCTGTCCCGCCCGAGGCCCCGCGCCCCACTTGACCCACTGCCGTACCGGCGCCGGCACCCCGTCGGCGGCATCACCGCCCGGCCGGCTCGCGCGCACGAGCCGCAGCGCATAGTCGATCACGTTCGACGCCGCCGGAATGTCACGGACGAGATGACGCATGGCCTCGATGTCGGCGGCCGCGGCAACCGGCGTCATCACCGGCTCCTGATCGCCGGTCGTCAACGACAGGATGCCGTGCTCGTCCGCCTTCGATGGATAGTCGATGACGACGTTGAACATGAAGCGATCGAGCTGCGCTTCAGGGAGCGGGTAGGTGCCTTCCTGTTCGATCGGATTCTGCGTCGCGAGCACGAACAGCGGACGATCGAGCGCATAGCGGACGCCATTGACCGTCACCTGATATTCCTGCATCGCTTCGAGCAGCGCCGCCTGTGTCTTCGGCGGCGTCCGGTTGATCTCGTCGGCGAGGATCACATTGGCGAAGATCGGCCCCGGAATGAAGCGGATCTCGCGTCGGCCGCTGACCCTGTCTTCCTCGATCACTTCGGTGCCGATGATGTCGGAGGGCATCAGATCGGGCGTGAACTGAATCCGGTTGAATTTCAGATGAATCGCCTGGGCCAGCGACTTGATCAAGAGGGTCTTGGCGAGCCCGGGCACGCCGCGCAGCAGCACGTGGCCGCCGGCGAAGAACGCCGTCAGGATTTCCTCGACGACCGCGTCCTGACCGATGATCGCGCGTCCCAGCTCCTTTCGCAAACGGGACGCGAGGCTTTGCGCCTCGTCGAACTGCATCGCGCGAAATTGTACCGTGGTTCGCGTCGGCTTCAGATGCCCATGATCGCGAACCCACCACGCAGCCTACGTGTACACCCGGCACGCCACCGTTCGCGCGGATCCCGGGCACGGTGTTGTTCGCCGGCTACAGCCGCTTCCCGACGGAACCGCAGGCCCTGCATTCGGCAATCTCCGACGTACAAACGACGGTTTTTTTCTCAAAGCGAGCTACCTGTTCCAGGTGCCGAGTACTGGCGAGGCAATTGCGAAGAGCACATCAGGTGAACCTGATGTGTTGCCGACTTCGCGTCATTGCCGCGGCGCTGGCCTGCCTGGCGGCGGCGTGCAGCTCTACCCAGACATCACTCAACGCGCCCTCGGCTGACAAGTGCCAGGTGAGCGCGAGCAGCTCGCCGTCTGCGTTCGCCGCAGGCGGCGGCCAGGGCTCTCTCGCGATCACGACCGCGCGCGACTGCACGTGGTCCATCACCACGGCGGCGGGTTGGGTGACGATCGGCGGCGACCGCGCCGGGCAGGGCGAGGCATCGATTCCCTATGCGGTGGCGCCGAATCCGCTGCCCTCGGCGCGATCAGCGACGCTGGTCGTCGCATCGCAGACGCTGTCGGTGAACCAGGCGGCCGCCGCGTGCCAGTTCACCCTGAGCCGCGGCGCGGATAGCGTGGCGTACACCGGCGGCCGGCTGACGGTGGACGTGGCGACGCTGACCGGCTGCGCGTGGACCGCCGCGAGCGATGCGGGCTGGATCGCGATCGCGTCGGGACAAAGCGGGGCGGCCAGCGGAACCGTATCAGTGTCCGTCGCGGAGAATCCCGGTACCGCGCGTGTCGGGCACGTGAACGCTGGCGGCCAGATTTACACGATCAATCAAAGTGGAGCGCCCGTTCTCGGGCCGCCGCCGACGCCACCGCCACCGACGCCTCCACCCTCCCCCACGCCGCCACCTGCTCCCGCTCCAACGCCCGCTCCGGCACCTCAGCCGGCGCCGCAGCCTACACCAGCGCCAACGCCGAAGCCGACACCCGCGCCGCCACCGTCACCAGTGCCGCCACCTTCACCAGCGCCGCGCTCGGTGGAATTCGACGGCACGATCGACAGCCTGGCCGGCCGCTGTCCAGCCATATCGTTCACGGTCGGCGGCACGACGATCGTCGCCGACGGAGCGACCGACTTCAAGAAAACCGACTGCGAGGAGCTCCGCAACGGCCGCTCGGCGTCGGGAGAAGGGGTCATGCAACCGAACGGAACCATCAAAGCGACGCAGATTCAGGTGAAGAAACATGACGACTAAGGTACGCGCGGTGACGCTGGCGATCGTGGGCCTGACGATCGCCGGTCGCCGCGCATCGGCGCAGACGGTGACCGACGTGCTCGGATTCCTCGTCACCAACCAGTCGGTGTCGACCGGCAGCGTCGAGCGCGACCGGGCGGCGGCGCAGGCGACGAGCGTCACCATCTCGCGCGCGCTCGCCGCCAACCTCGCGACCCTGCCGGTGACCTCGTCATCCGGCGCATTCGTCTACCGCTTCAACCCGGAGCTCGGCACGGTCGAGCGCGCGACGCAGAGCTTCGGGCCGTTCTTCACCGAGCGCGCCTCGACCGCCGGCCGGCATCAGGCGTCGTTCGGCCTGACGATGCAGCAGCTGCATTTCACGTCGCTCGATGGCCACAATCTGCGCGACGGATCGCTCGTGACGACGGCGAACCAGTTCACCGACGAATCGGTGCCGTTCGACATCGACCAGCTGACGCTCAACATCGACGCCAGCGTCGCGACGCTCTACGGCAACGTCGGCATCACCGACCGTCTCGACGTCGGCGTCGCCGTACCGTTCGTCGCGCTGACGCTCGACGGCTCGCGCGTCAACACCTATCGCGGCCGCACGTTCACGCAGGCCAGCGGCAGCGCGCGCGCCGTCGGCCTCGCCGATCTCGTCGTGCGCACGAAGTACACCGTGATCGCCGATGAGGCCACCGGGCTGGCGGCTCTCGTCGATCTGCGGCTGCCGACCGGACGTGAACAGGATCTGCTCGGTGCCGGCTCGGCGTCGCTGAAGCTTTCGGCCATCGGATCGGTCGAACAGGGGCGCCTCTCGGCGCACGCGAATTCGGGCGTCAGCGTCGGCGGCCTCGCGCGCGAACTGACCTACGGCGGCGCGGTCGGCTTTGCGGCGTCGGGACGCGTGTCGCTGGTCGGTGAGCTGCTCGGACGCTGGATCAACAGCCCGGGCCACATCGTGCCGGTGACGGCGGCGCATCCCAGCTTGAGCGGCGTCGAGACGATCCGGCTGACGCCTGACGCCTCCACCCTCCATCTCGTCACGCTCGTGCCCGGGGTGAAGTGGAACCTGACGGACACGTGGGTGCTGGCCGCCAACGTCAGCATCCCGCTGACGACCGGCGGCCTGACCGCGCCGTTCACGCCGTTTGTCGGGTTGGATTACGCTCTCGGACGGTGACGTCCGACGTCAGCAGCGGGTGTTGTTTACCGCCGAGACCGCAAGGACCGCAGCGTCTATCGTTCGGCGCGAGCCGAATCAATCTTCCAGTCGCTGCCGGCCTTGCGCAGTGTGAAGTTCCAGACCCGCGGCTCGATGCGCGGATCGCGGCTGCCGATTTTGGTGACGTAGCGCGCCGAACCATGGCACGTCGCAGTCGCTGCTTCGCCGCGCAGGCGCACGTCGCAGGCGTCGAAGGTCAGCGACTGCGACTCGAGGCCGTCGAAGGCGCGCGCGAGCGCCGCCTCGTTGACCGCCGGCCACACCGCCTGCGCCGACTGTGCATCGAGCCCTTCGTAGGCGGTGCGGTAGCGCTGCAGCACCTGCTTGACGAGGACGTTGTCGTCCGGCGCCTGGATGCGGGGCGCCGCCGCGACCATCGGCAGGGAAATCGGCGTCGCGACTGCCGATTCGTTGACGGCGCGTGCCGGCTCAGACGCGCGAATCACCGGCGCGCTTTCCACTGGCGGCGGCATCGGGCGGAGCGATCCCGGTAGCGCCGCGACGCGC
>JAOBWF010000032.1 GCA_025463215.1 Acidobacteriota bacterium
TTGCCCCGATGGATCAGCGTGACGGCGAACTGATACAGCTGCTCGAAATAATCGGAGGCGTACAGCTCCGCCTGCCACGTGAACCCGAGCCATGCGACGTCTTCCCTGATCGCGTCGACGTACTCGACGTCCTCCTTGACCGGGTTGGTGTCGTCGAAGCGCAAGTTGCAGCTGCCGCCCCGCTCCTGGACGATCCCGAAATTCAGGCAGATCGCTTTGGCGTGGCCGATATGCAGATAGCCGTTCGGCTCTGGCGGAAAGCGGGTCGCGACGCGGCCGTGATGGCGGCCGGCGGCGAGATCGTCGTCGACGATCGCGCGGATGAAGTCGACGGAGGCTGCCGCCGCGGCGCTGCCAGCGCCCGAGTCGTCGGTCATGATGGTCTGACTATTCTATCTTCAGGGTTCGAGCTTCCACCGCGCCCCGATGTTCCTGCGTTCGCCGCCGGGCGCCCACATGACCACCACCTTGCCCCCCCGGCCGGTCCCGTCTTGTGGCGCACGCAGGTATCACGGCGCGGCCGGCCGACCGCTGTCGAGCGTTTGCTCTGAACCGGCCAGCGCGGCCAGGCGCTCCAGAGTCAGCTCGCCGGCGTGCGCGACGATGAGATGGGCGCCGCTCAGATCGTGCGTGCGGGTGAGCCAGTGCGGAATCGCGACCGCGGTCATGCCGGCGGCAAGCGCGGCCGCGATGCCCGGACCGGAATCCTCGATCGCAATCGACCGCTCGGAATCGACCCCGAGTCGCCTCGCCGCCTCGAGATATACGTCGGGCGCCGGTTTGCGGTGCGCGACCTCGTCGCCGGTGACGACCGCGTCGAACAGCGGGCGCATGCCGAGCCGCTCGACCGCGGCGACCACCCACCGCGCCGGCGCCGATGAAGCGATCGCGACCGGAATGCACGCGCCGCGCAGGATCGCCAGCAGCTCCGGCACGCCGCGCATCGGGTTGGCCGGAACGATCGCCTCGAAGATCCGGCGGCGCTCCGCGAAGTAGGCGTCGCGCTCGGGCGCCGACGCCGACTGGTCGCGAAGCCGCGTGAACCACCGTTCGTCGTGCCCTTCGCTCCAGGTGCCGATCACGCCGCACCACTCGTCCACGGTCAGGGTGACGCCGCACTGTTCGTACACGCGGCGGTGCGATTCGTATTCCGGCGTTTCGCTGTCGAGCACGATACCGTCAAAATCGAAAATGACCGCGGCAGGAAGAGGCACGCCTTCATCTTAGCGTGGACGTTATCGCCGCCATGCGCGTCTATGATGAGACATGCGTCTCGACAGCGACGTGTGGCTCCCGTGTCCGATCGACGAGGTCTTTGCCTTCTTCTCGGACGCCGCCAATCTCGAGGCGCTGACGCCGGCGTGGCTCCACTTTCGCATCCGCACGCCGAAGCCGATCGCGATGGGCGCCGGGACGCTGATCGATTACAGCATACGCGTCCATGGTCTGCCGATCTCGTGGCAGTCAGAGATCTCGGTATGGGAGCCACCGCATCGATTCGTCGACGTGCAGCGCCGCGGACCGTACCGGCGGTGGCAGCACACCCATGGCTTCAGCGCGGTCGGCGCCGGCACGCGCGTCACCGACGCGGTCGACTTCGAGGTGCCGTTTGGGTTCATCGCCGGCGCCTTCGTCAAGCGCGACGTCGAGAAGATCTTCGCGTTCCGGCGGGAAGCGCTGCTGCAGCGGTTTCACAAATAGCTGAGCCACGGGTCATGGCGGCGCTGCTTCACGCCGGCAAACCAGCGGCACAGGGGATAGAGCGCCACCACCACCGCGATCCAGATCGCATAGACGACCGGCAGGCCGTAGCCCCACCCCGGCGGCGCGGTGAACGGATAGCGCGCGAGGTCCGGGGATTCGAACATCCAGTGTGCGTCGTGGTAGCGCGCATAGGCCACGGTGACCGCCAGCAGATGAATCAGGGGAAAGTGCAGCGCGTAATAAAACATCGGCACCTTGCCGAGCACCAGGGCCGGCCGCAGCCAGCGCGGTGTCCCCTCGTCGACCGCGCGCAGCGCCAGCAGCGCCGGACCGAGCGTCATCAGCAGAAACAACAGCGACGGCGGGTACTTCGTCGTGTTCAGGAACGACAGCACGGTCGCGACGGTCGTCGGCTGGTGGCGCCAGCGCGACGGATCACCGTAGACATTGAGGGCGCGCAGCGCGACGAACGCCGCGGACAACAGGAGGCCGCCGCGGACCAGGAAGGCGCGCCGCGCCGCAGGCGCCCAGTCGTAGATCCGGCCGAGCGCGAAACCGGCGGCGGTCACGCCGATCCACGGGATCAGCGGGTACGACGCGAACACGATGTGGCGGCCGTTGACGACGAACCCGGGACCATGCAGCACGGCGAGGATCGCGGTCGCCGGCCGGACGGCATCGAACAGGTTGTGCCCCGCGATCATCACGATGCCGAATGCCGCGACCGCCGGCAGCGGCAGATGGATCAGCGCCGACAAGGCGATCATCGACCACCCGAGCGCCCACAGCACCAGCAGCATCGTCACGCGATAGTCGACGTTGAACTGGTAGCCGAGGCAGCGAAGGACCACGAGCTCGAGGACGATCAGCCAGAGCCCCCGGGTCAGCAGAAAACGCGACAGCGCGTTCGCTGATTTGTTGCGCAGGGCCAAGTACGCGCCTGTGCCGGTGAGCAGGAAGAAGACCGGCGCGCAGATGTTGGTGATCCAGCGCGTGAAGAACAGCGCCGCGCCGGCGCGCGAGACGTCGGTCGGGCTGATGCCAGGCATGCCGAAGAAATCGCGCGTGTGATCGAGCGCCATGACGATCATGATCGCGCCGCGGACGAGGTCGATCGATTCGACGCGCTTCAATAGTCGATCAGCAGGCGCGCAGCGCGCTCAATCTGCGCCTCGCTCGGCAGGTAGAACTCTTCGAGCGGCGGCGAGTACGGGACCGGCGTGTCGAGCGCGCCGACGATCCGGATCGGGGCGTCGAGCGCTTCGAACGCCTCTTCCTGGATGATCGCGGCGAGGCTCTCGCCGATGCCGCCGGTGCGCGAGTCCTCGTGGATGATCAACACCTTGTGGCAGCGGCGCGCCGCGGCCAGCAGCGCCGCGCGATCGAGCGGCACCAGCGACCGCAGGTCGAGGACGCTCGCCTCGATCCCGTCGTTGGCCAGCGTCTCGGCCACGCGCAGCGCGGCGTGGACGAAGGCGCCGTAAGAGATGATGGCGAGGTGATCGCCGCTGCGCCGCAGCGCGGCCTTGCCGAGCGGAATCGGCGCCGGCGCGGCATCCGCGAGCCGCTGCTTGACGCGCGGGTCGCGATACAGCGCGATGTGCTCGTAGAACAGGACAGGATCGGGATCGGCGACGGCCGACGCCATCAGCGCGCGTGCGTCGTGCGGCGTCGACGGCACCACGATCTTGAGGCCGGCGGTGCGATAGAACCACGGCTCGGTGTTCTGCGAATGATATGGCCCCGCGTGGCGAAGACCGCCCCACGGCATCCGCACCACCATCGGCACCTCGCCGCCCCACCGGTAGCGGATCTTCGCGGCATTGTTCACGAGCTGGTTGAAACCGGTCGCGACGAAATCGTTGAACTGCATCTCGCCAATCGGCCGCTGCCCGGCGAGCGCGGCACCGACGCAGACGCCGAGCACCGCCCCTTCGGCGAGCGGCGAGTTGATCAGCCGATCGCCGAACTCCTTGAGCAGCGGACGCAGCAGCAGGAAAGCGTTGCCGTAGGCGCCGCCGACATCTTCGCCGTAGACGAACACGCGGGGATCGCTGCGCAGTGCGTCGCCGACCCCGAGCATCACCGCGTCGAGGAAGGTGCGGCCTCTGGCATCGAACGGCGGCGCCTCTTCCACACGGCCGGACACAACCGCGGACGCCGCCGACAGCGCAGAGCCGTTGTCCTCCCGCTCCGCGTGGGCCGCCGCCAAACGCGTCGCCGGATCGAGCGGCTCCGCGTGAACGCGCGGCGGCTCGTTCGCGAACACGCCGACGCCGGCCTGCGCCGCCTCCGGCCACGGCGCGTCGATCACGGCGCGCGCCTGTTCTTCGACCATCGCCTCCGCTTCGCGCTTGAAGCGATCGAGGTCGCCCGCCTTGATGATCTTCTCCGCCTGCAGCTTCGCGGCGTAGCCCGCAATCGGATCGCGCGCCGCCCAGTAGTCGTAGAGCTCGCGGCCGGCGTAACCGGGCTCCGCCAGCGGCGCATAGTCCCACGACGCGATCGGATCCTTGCCGAGATACAGCATGTCGTCGTGATGCGCGTGGCCGCACATGCGCATGCACACGGTCTCGATCAGCGTCGGGCCGAGGCCGGCGCGTGCGCGCTCGGCCGCCCACGCGAACGCCGCCGCAATCTGTTCGGGGTCGGTGCCGTCGACCGTCAGGCCCGGGATGCCGTAGCCGGCGGCCTTGTCGGCAAACACGCGCACCGCCGATTGGTCCGCGAGCGGCGTCGACAATGCGGTCTGGTTGTTCTCGACGCAGAAGATAGCGGGCAGGCGGCGCGCGGCGCAGAGGTTGATCGCCTCGTGCCACTCGCCGAGGGAGGATCCGCCTTCGCCGATGAACGAGACGGCGACGCGCCCGGATCCTTCGCGCCAGAACGCCATCGCCATGCCCGCAATCGTCAGCGTCGCGGTCGTCAGCGGCGCCGCCGGCGGCAGGATGCCGTTCGCGAAGTCGCCAATGTGCAGGTCCTTGCCCTCGAGCGGCGGGCCGGCCTTGCCCATCTGCGCGTTCAGGACCATGCGCACGGTGCCGGGCTCGGGACACATGGCGAGGCTGGCGCCGAGATCGCGGATCACCGGACCGATGACATCGCCGGTCCAGCGACCGTCGGCGCCGCGATATGCCGCGCCGCGCCGCAGCCGGATCGCCGCCGCGTAGATCGCTTCCTGACCGAGCGATCGGAAGCCTTTGCCTTGAAACGCGGTCGCGCCGTACTTGACCTCGCCGTTGGTGAAGAACGCTTTGAGGCGATTGTCCGTGGCGCGGGTCAGCACCATGCCGCGCAGCATTTCGAGGCGCTCATCGCGCGTGAGCGATGCGGCGATCGCGGCGCGGCGGAGGAAGCCGTCCACCGCATCGAGGAGTTCCGCATGCGCCTGGCCGATGCGCGAGGCCGCGGTCGTGCGCGGGGTCGTCTCGGCCAGGCCGTGCGGCAGCGCGCGGGACTGGAGGCGCTTCGTCAACTCGCGCTGCAGCGCGGGACGAACCGCGTCGAGCGCCGCGGTGTCCTTCGGTTCGCGCCCGCCGGTGGCGTGCTCGAACGCCGCGAGTGCGTCGGCGAGCGCAAACGGGTGGCGCTCGGCGACAAACGCGCCGAAGCGGCTCGCGAGACCGGTCAGCCGCTCCAGCTCAGCAGGCTTCGCCATCAGAAACAAATCGTATCAAGGCGACCACGAAAAGACGAAACTCACGAACTATTCCTTGCGCCTGATGATGCCCGCGCGATCGATGTGCAGGCGCTCACCGGTCCGCAGCGACGCGAAGTCGTGCGCCTCGAGCGACACGACGGGGAACGATTTGCCGTACATCACGTCGGCGACGATCGAGGCGAGGGCGAAGAACGCATCCGGGCCGGTCGTGACGATGGCCGCGGGTGCCGTCCCGGCTCGTACCGCTTCCAGCAGCACCGCGGTCGTCGTCGAGGATCCTTTGCTGAACGGCACCGCGAGAATGCGGCCGGCGGCGCGCACGCCGGCGAGCGGATGGTGCTTGTCGATGATCTCGCCGGTGTGGAAATCGTAGCCGCCCCAGAACGACAGCGCGTCGTGCGTGACGAGCGATTCGCCTTCGGCCTCGCCCGGGACAATGACGCGGCCGGCGATCACGCGCTCTGCCAAAGCGATTCGTCCCGCACGACCTGCCCTTCGATCGCCGAGCGGACGCAGTCGGCGAGGCTGCCGAACGTCACCCGCGTGTCGAGCAGGCTCGGCGCGTAGTAGGCGTACTTGGCGGAGTTGGTCATCAGCGTCTTGATCTCGGGCGGCAGCATCGGCGACGCCAGGATGCAGGTGTCGAGCGTGATCTGTGCGCCGAAGGCGACGATTGGATCGAGGACGCCGGTCTCGCGTGCGCGCTCGGTCATCAGGCGGCTCGAGGTGACGAGGAACTTGACCCGCGGATGCACGCGCTGCCCGGCGACCAGCGGCGCCAGCAGGCCGAACTCGGCGAGCGAGAAATGCGGGCTGCCGAGGATCACCATGTCGAGCTCGCGGCCGTCGGCCGTGGTGAGCTCCCGCCGCGCGGCGCGCAGATCGGCGACCGAGATGTCGATGATCTGTGTCGGCATCCGACCGTGAAAGGCGGCCTCGATCGTCGGGGCTTCCGGCGTCACGCCGACCATGTGGAACAACGCCACCCGGCCCGAGGACGCCGCCGCCGCCGCGAACGCCTTCAACTGATCCTCGGCCGGCGAGACGACGATGCCGGTGATCACCGGGATGTTGTCGTCGGCGAGCTTGCCGACCAGATGACCGAGGACGGCGAAGAACTGATCGTCCTGCTGGAGCGCTGCCGGCACGCCGCCGAGACGCAGCAGCAGCTGACCGGCGCGGTTCGCCGTGAGGTGAAGGCCGACCGCCGGCACGCGGCCGGTAATCGCGCAGCAGATGTCGAGCAGATCCGGATAGCGCTCGGTGCGCGCCCCGATCACCGAGTTGGCGAAGCTGATGGCGTTCGACTCGCCCCACGCGATCTGCTGGCCGAACACCGGGCGCATGTGCGTCTGGTACGGCGCGCACGTCCACATCGGCACCGCACCCATGCGCTGGTAAGCCAGCATCTGGCGGGCCGCCTTCGCCGCCCATTCCGGCTTGACCGCCCAGTCCTTCCAGCCGCACTCGTCGACGCCGCTGACGTTGAGGCTGGTGGGAACGGCGACCCGCGCCCCGAGCGACGCGAGCCGCTCCGCGAACTCCAGGGTGGCGTCACCCAGATAGATCGTGCTGTCGATGTGCGCCTGCGAGATGTCCATCAACGCGGCGGCGTGATACACGCCGGCCATACGCACGAGGATCGACATCGCCAGCGCCCGCGCCGGGCCTTCCCCGCCGTCGGCCATCGCCCGATCGCGATCGGTCAGGTTCAACACGCGTCTTCACTATAATGCCGCGCATGCGCCAGACAGGTCTCACGCTCGCCGCCGCGCTGCTCTGCGCGATCCCGCTCACCAGCCAGGGCCCGCGCCCTCGCGACCAGGCCGACGCGGCGGTGACGATCCTGAAGCCGGCGCGGGTCTTCGACGGCGACGCGATGCACGAGGGGTGGTCGGTCCGGATCAAGGGCGAGCGCATCGACGCGGTCGGGCCCGACGCGGCTGCCGCGGCCGCGGGCGCGACGGTCATCGATCTGCCGGGCGCGACGCTGACGCCGGGACTGGTCGAAGGGCACTCGCACATTTTGCTCCACGCCTACAGCGAAGCGTCGTGGGAGAGCCAGGTGTCGAAGGAAGGGCTCGGGCTGCGCGTCGCGCGCGCGACGAATCATCTGCGATCGACGTTGCTGGCCGGCTTCACCACCGTCCGCGATCTCGGCACCGAGGGTGCCGGTTACGCCGATGTGGAGCTGCGCGACGCCGTGCGTCAGGGGATCATTCCCGGCCCGCGCGTGCTCGCGTCGACGCGGGCGATTGTCGCGACCGGCAGCTATCAGCCGCGCTTCGTGCCGGAGTGGAGCGTGCCGCAGGGGGCCGAGGAGGCGGACGGCGTCGACAGCCTGACGCGTGTCATCCGCGATCAGATCGGCCGGGGCGCCGACTGGATCAAGCTGTACGGCGACTATCGCTGGGGACCGCTCCCCGGCTCCCACCCGACCTTCACCGCCGAGGAAATGAAGCGCGCCGTCGAAGTGGCGGAGAGCGCCGGCGTCCCGGTCGCGGTGCACACCAGCACGCCGGAAGGCATGCGCCGCGCCGCCCTCGCCAACGTCGCCACTATCGAGCACGGCAACGAGGGGACGCCGGAGATCTTCAGGCTGATGGTGGAGCATCACGGCGCGTGGTGCCCGACGCTCACCGCCGGCGCCGGCCCGTGGCCGCCGGCGGAGCCGAACTCGCCGGCGAACCAGCGCCGCAAAGCGGTGTTCAAGGCGGGGCTCGACGCCGGCGTCACGATCATCAACGGCAGCGACGTCGGCACGTTTCCGCACGGCGAGGAAGGGCGCGAGCTCGAAGCGATGGTCGCCTACGGCATGAGTCCCGTCGCGGCGGTCCGGAGCGCGACGTCGACCGCGGCGAAGGTGCTCCGCCTGGAGACGCAAATCGGGCAGGTGAAGGCCGGTCTGTTCGCGGATCTCGTCGCCTTCGACGGCGACCCGACGAAGGATATTTCGTCGGTCCGCCGGGTGACGTTCGTGATGAAGAACGGGACGGTCTACCGGACGGTCGGAGCTGGGCGCTAGGAGCTGGGTACTGGGAGCCGCTAGTAGTTCAGCCAGTAGGCGAACTTGACGAGGAAGACGTTGCGCGGGGCGACGCCGAAGATGTCGTGGAGATCGCGGCCGACGCGGAAGCCGCCCGGCACGCGGTCATTCTCGCGCGCCTGCTGCCACACCAGGAACAGCGTCGATCCCGGTTTGTACTCCCACCGCACCACGTTCGTGGTGCGGAACGACTTCACGTTGAAATCGGGGTCGCCGTTCGCGGCGACGTCGTAGGCGTAGGGACGATACCGCGCCGCGTAGTCGAGGCTGCGGCCGTCGGCCAGCTCCTTGAACCGGTCGTAGCCGCCCGCCGACACGAACGGCTGGGCGTAGAGCTGCAGCGACAGGTTCGGGCTGACGGTGTAGTTGAACCGCAGCGTCACCGCCACGGTCGTCTGATCGAGGTGCGCGAACACGTAGTGGTTCGACGCGTCGGTCACCTGCTCGACCCACTGCGCATCGAAGATGTTCCTGGCGTAGCGGATCGACGGGTTGAAGGTGATCGCCGGCAGCGGCCGATAGGTGACGCCGGGACTGAACTCGAACCACGACGCGCCGTCGGCATTGCGGCCGCCGCCGGTGAAATGGTTCAGCGACAGCGTGCGCCGGTTGTCGCTGTTCACCCAGCCCCAGCTTTCGGTAAAGCCGCGCGTCAGCACCACCGGGCCGCCGCGCGTGGCCCTGTCGTCGACCGCGGTCGCCTGGACGCCGATGCCGCCGCCCATGCTCCAGTTGTTCAACAGCGTCAGTCCGCCGTTGACGTTGCCGCCGGATCCGAGCAGATCGCCGTCGCTGTTCCACTGCGCCCACTGATTGAAATTGAGGTTGCGGTTGCGGAACCAGCGATTCGGCCGGTCGCTGCGCACCTGCAACCAGTTGTTCACGCTGCGCTGATCGGCGCGGCGCATGAAGCCCACGTCGTTCATGTCCAGCCCAGGGCTCTTGAACGACACGGCCGCGTTGAAGCGGACGCGCTCGCCGCCGATCTTGCTGACCGCGATCTGCGCGCCGTCGCCGGTCAGCGACGTGCGGGCGACGTCGAGCGTCGCTGACGCGAGATCCGGCCGCTGGAAGTAGTGCCGGCTGTTCTCCTGAAGGCGGTCAATCGCCTCGGGCGCGCCGTGGATGTTGCTGCCGACCCAGTAGCCGGCGAGCGCGTAGCGCTTCTTCAACCGCAGATCCCAGTCGACGCCGCCGGTGACCGCGCGATCCGCCAGCAGCGTCACCCCACTGTCGGCGCTGCGGTTGGTCGATGTCAGCATCATGCCGATCGACGACTGGTTGGCGAACTCGCGCCGGACGCGGCCGACGGTGTAGCTGGTCGACGGCTCGATCGTCTGACGGGAGGCAATCGGCCCGATCAGCACGCGCGCGGTTTCTTCCTGCGTGAACGCCTGCATCACGCCGATCGAGAACGCGCCG
The DNA here is from genome assembly GCA_025463215.1 of Acidobacteriota bacterium. Taxonomy (GTDB): domain Bacteria; phylum Acidobacteriota; class Vicinamibacteria; order Vicinamibacterales; family CAVVIG01; genus CAVQFC01. The sequence continues at coordinate 9,834 of JAOBWF010000032.1, forward strand.
ACGCGCCCGGTCAGCTTGCCCGCGCCGAGGATCGTGGTCTGCACCGGCGCATCGGTGTAGGTGGTGTCACCGCTCGGCAGATCGCCGCTGCCCTGCGGCGACCGCCCGATCCGGCGCGTGTAGAACAGGCCGCCGCAGCCGCCGTCGCCGCAGTCCGTGCCGAAGTTGAAGTTGCCCGACCCCTCGACGAAAAACGGCCGCCGCTCGGCGAAGAACGTTTCGAACGCGGTCAGGTTGACCACGGCGGGATCGGCCTCGACCTGGCCGAAATCGGGGTTGATCGAGCCGGTGAACGTGAGGCCTGGCGTCAGCGCGTACTTGACGTCCACGCCGAGCGCGCCATCGGGCGCGGCGTGCTTGATCAGCGGATTGCCGCCGGTCGACTGCCTCGTCAGGTTCGCCAGCGCGTACGGCACGAGCTCCAGCTTCTTCACCGCCGCCGCCGTCGCCAGGCCGCCGAGCTCGCCGAACGAGGAGACGTAGCCGTTGTCGCTGCGTGCCAGCAGCGGCCAGGTCGAGGTTTCATTCAGGCGGCCGATCTGGCGCGTGACCGCGAAGCCGAAGGTGCTCGCCGCCGCCGGGTTGAAGCGGAGCTGCGAGAACGGGATGCGGAACTCGGCCGACCAGCCCTGGCGATCGCGCGACACGCTCACGTCCCACACCGCATCCCAGCTGTCGTCGCGGTTGTTGTCGTTGTACCAGTAGCGATCGATCTTGACGCCCGACGGGTTGACCGCGAATTCGTACGCCGTGCGTTTGTCGTGGTACGAGTCGATCAGGATGTGAATCCAGTCGCACGGGGAATCGAGATCGCGGCGGGTGAGATAGGTGACGATCTTGTCCGGGTCGCTGTCGAAGGCGTGGACTCTGACGAACAGGCTGCTGGCGTCGTAGGCGACGCGGAACTCGGTGCGCTGACTCGGCGCGGCCGCTTCGTGCGGCTCGCGCTGGACGAACGCGTCGACGGGCACTGCCGCGCGCCAGGACTCCTCGCTCAACGGTGCCACGACGCGCGCCGCGGTCGCCACCGCCGGTGCGGCGGCCGTTGTCATGGCGAGCGCGAGGGCGGCGAACATCATGACGTGCGACGGTTAGACGCGGAATCCGGCGCGTTGGTTGGCGGGTGAACCCGCGCTCGAATGGTATCGTACAGGATGGCATTCAGGACGCTGATCTCCACCGCGGTACTCGCTTCACACATGGACGATCCGGCATATGCGATCGTCGACTGCCGCGCCAAGCTCGACGATCCCGCGTGGGGGGGGCGCGAGCACGCCGCCGCGCACATCCCCGGCGCCGCGTACGCGGATCTCACCGACGATCTCGCCGGTCCAAAAACCGGGACGAACGGGCGTCACCCGTTGCCGGATCCTCATGCGCTCGCACAGACGTTGGGCCGCCTCGGGATCACGAGCGGGGTGCAGGTGGTCGCGTATGACCAGGAGAACGGCATGTTTGCCAGCCGGCTGTGGTGGCTGCTGCGCTGGCTGGGCCATGACGCTGTCGCCGTGCTCGACGGCGGCTTCAAGAAATGGACCGGCGAGGGGCGACCGGTGGAGAGCGGCGAGACACGGCGAACGCCGCGCGTCTTCACCGGAGCGCCGCGCACCGACATGACCGTCGACGTCGAACGCGTCGCCGCCAATCTGGGTGCGGCCACGCCGCGCCTGGTCGACGCCCGCGCCCCCGAACGGTACCGCGGCGACACGGAACCGATCGACAAGATCGGCGGCCACATTCCGGGCGCGAAGAATCACTTCTTCCAGTGGAACCTCGACGAGCAGGGCCTGTTCCGCACGCCGGAAGAACTGCGCGCAGCGATCACGGCGTCGACCGGCGGCGCGCCCGCCGATCAGATCGTCTGCTACTGCGGCTCCGGCGTGACCGCATGCCACAACCTGCTCGCCTTCGAGCACGCGGGATTGACCGGCGCCAAGCTGTACGCCGGTTCGTGGTCTGAATGGTCCTCTGACCCCAAGCGCCCGGTTGAGAAGGGATCGGGGAATTGAATTCGATGAATTTCGATTATCCACTTACCTGATTACCCGATTACCCGATTACCATGTTCACCATGCGCCACACCCCCGTTCGCGCCGGCAATCTTCCCGCTCCGGTCGGGCCCTATTCGCCTGGCATGGGGTTCGAACAACTGCTCTTCGTCTCTGGCCAGGGCGGCACCGACCCGCTCACCGGCACGATTGCGGACGATGTCGAGGCGCAGACCGAGCAGT
>JAOBWF010000408.1 GCA_025463215.1 Acidobacteriota bacterium
CATGTCCGTCCAGACCCAGCTCAAGCGCATCACCGTTCCGCAAATCCGCGCCCACAAAGGCGCCAGCCCGGTGGTGGTGCTCACCTGCTACCACGCCCACACCGCGCGGCTGCTGGACAGCCACGTCGACATCATGCTGGTCGGCGACAGCCTGGGCATGGTGATGCATGGGCTGGAAACCACGCTGGGCGTGACACTGGACATGATGATCACCCACGCGAAAGCCGTGATGCGCGGTTCGTCCAAGGCGCTGGTCACAGTGGACATGCCGTTCGGCAGCTATGAAGAAAGCCCGCAGGTCGCTTTCCGCAACGCCGCCCGGATCATCCAGGAAACCGGCGCCACCGCGGTGAAGCTGGAAGGCGGCACCCGCATGGCCGAGACCATCCGCTATCTGACCGATCGCGGCGTTCCGGTGATGGGCCATATCGGGCTGACGCCGCAGTCGGTGAATGTGACGGGCGGTTTCAAGACCACCGGCCGCACCCTGGAAGAATGGCCCGCCATCCTGGCCGACGCCAAGGCGGTGTCGGAAGCCGGCGCCTTCGCGGTGGTGCTGGAAGGCATGGCCGAACCCCTGGCCGCCAAGATCACCGCCGACATCGCCATTCCCACCATCGGTATCGGGGCCAGCCCCGCCTGCGACGGCCAGGTGCTGGTGATGGAGGACATGCTGGGCCTCAATCCCAACCCGCCCAAGTTCGTGCGCCAGTATGCCCAGCTGGGCCCGGCGATCGAGGAAGCTGTGGCGGCCTATGCGCGGGATGTGCGCGAACGGCGCTTCCCGGGGGTGGAACATGTCTACCCCATGAAAAAAGCCCAGTAAAAGCCGCTTTTCGGTGCCGATTCTTACGGGCGAGCGCATTGCGCCGTGCCGGTATGCGGGCTAATTAACACGCCTTCTCAATGGCTTCGGCTGCCGCCGGAGCCGGGCCATCAGGCTCGAACCGAGGAATGCCCTGTGAGTGATATTTTCCGCGAGGTCGAGGAAGACGTTCGCCGCGAGAAGGCCCAGAAATTCTGGAAGGCCTGGGGCAATTACATCATCGCGCTGGGCGTCCTGCTGTTTGCCGGCATCGGCGGCTGGCAGCTGTGGCAGCGCCACGACCAGCAACAGCGTGAAGCCCTGGCCACCCAGTTCATCGCGGCCCAGCGCATCTCCAATCCGCGCGACGCCGCCAGCGCCATGTCGGATCTCTCCAAGGATGCCGGCAAGGGCTATGGCCTGGTGGCGCGCCTTGCCCAGGCCAATGCCATGGTCGCGGCTGGGCAGCAGAAGGACGGCGTGGACCTCTACAAGCAGATCGCCAAGGACGACAGCGGCAGCGTCGGCATGGTTGCGCGCCTTCGCGCCGCCTGGGCCACCGCAGACACCGCCACCCGCGGCGAACTGGCGGACCTGCTGGCGCCACTGAACCAGCCCGGCAATGCCTGGCGCGAGAATGCGCTGGAAGTCCTGGCCTATGCCGATTACCGCGCCATGGACATGAAGTCGGCGCAGGCGAAGTATGCCGAGCTTTCTGCCGACCCCGAAGCGCCCGACGCGCTGCGCGCCCGCGCCAAGGCGATGGCCGCCTATCTGAAGGCCGGCGGCGCCGTCACCTATGGCACCGTGCCGCCTGAAGTTGTGGCGGCACCGCCCGGTGTGGCTGCCAACACGCCCGTTCCGGCTGCGCCCGCGCAATGACCAAGAAAACCCGCATTCTTGTCGTCCTGGTGGCCGCGAGCCTGCTCGCAGGCTGCAGCGTTACCGAAGAGATCGGCAGCTGGTTTTCTTCCAGCGGCAAGAAATCCACCCTGCGCGGCGTGCGCATCCCGGTGATGTCGCTGGACGAAAGCCTCAAGCCCGACCCCACCATCACCACGCTGCCGGTGGTGCTGCCCGCGCCCTATCGCAACACCGAATGGCCACAGCCCGGCGGCTATGCCAGCAACGCCATGTATCACCTGTCAGCGCCGGGACGTCTGCGCGAAGTGTGGCGCCAGAGCGCCGGCAAGGGCAGCGACATCGATTCCGATCTCACTTCCTCGCCGGTGATCGGCGGCGGGATGATCTTTGCGCTGGATTCCGAAGCGCACATCTATGTCTTCCGCGCCAACAACGGCGAGGAAGTCTGGAACCGCCGCCTCGCCCCCAAGAACGGCACCGACATGCCGACCCTGTGGGGCTTGCTGGGAAAGAAGAATACCGTGGAGCCGCCACAGGGCATGGGCGGCGGCGTCGCCTATGACGACGGCAAGATCTTTGTCACGTCCGGTTTCGGCGTGGTGATCTGCATGGACGCCAAGACCGGCAAGGACATCTGGCGCAAGGACCTGGGCATGCCCATCGTCAATGCACCTGTGGTCAATGGCGGACGCATCTTCGTCTCCACCCATGACAATCATTTCTACGCCCTGGCCGAGGCCGATGGCCGCCAGCTCTGGGATAACCAGGGCATCACGGAAGCCGCCGGCATCCTGGCCTCGACCAATGCCGCAGTGTCAGGCGAAACGGTGATCGTGCCCTACACCTCGGGCGAAGTCTTCGCGCTGCGGGTGCAGAACGGCCAGGTCGGCTGGAGCGATGT
>JAOBWF010000041.1 GCA_025463215.1 Acidobacteriota bacterium
GCGTCGGCGAACGACCGAATCACGAATGCCACGATACACGGTATCCGTGTATCGTGGCAACTGCGATCCGGGGGGGGCGGCGGCTAGTGACGTGAGCGAGTGGCGTCCCCAACGGATTGCGAACCCATTGTTGCCTTGAGAGTGAGGGATCGGTCGACGCCTGTGCCGCCACAGCCCCGATGTCGGCCGGCGCTACAATGGGGCTCGAGAATCGCGGTGGCCCACGACACCTTGATCCAGAAGATTCGAAGGCTTCCGCCCCAACGGTTGGCGGAGGTTGAAGACTTCGTCGACTTCCTGATGGTCCGCGAGCAGGAGCGGCATTTCACCCAGGCTCGCGGCCGTCTGTCCGAGGACGCATTTCGCGCCGTGTGGGACAACGCCGATGCCGAATACTATCGCTTATAGCTTGGCGACGTCGTTCTCGTCCCGCTTCCCTTCGTCGGATTACCGAAGGAGAGAAGCCATCGGCCTGAGATTGCAGGCGGTGTGACAGCAACAAGGGCGGCCCGATTGCTGGCCGCTGTCTGGATGTGTGGCGCAGCCGCTGGGACCAGTTCGGCGCAGTCGAGGAAGCCGACGAAGTTTCGTGTGTCCGGCGCCTTCTGCGGGACGGCGTGGTCCGGTGCCTCCGAGCAGTTCGCGTGGCCGCACAAGGACTCGGAAATCACCCTGATGCGTCCGGGCAAGGATGCAGTGGTTGCGCGTGCGTCTACCGATTCAAGCGGGCACTTTCAGTTCTCGAACGTTCCTCGCGGCACGTATGTCGCCGGCCTCCCTGGATTCGTCGACACGAACGAGACGGTCGAAATCACCAGCGCGCGCGGCGTGTTTCGAACGCGCTCGGCTCAAGCTGTGCAGTTTTCCACACAGGGGTCGCGGCTGTCGCGCCGCACCGATTGCGCTATAAACCGAGCGAGCGATGGTAACTACCTCTTCCACTGGCGGCGGACACTGCGGCCCACCCACAGCAGCCCCGAGGACAGGAGCATCAGGCTACCAGGTTCCGGGACAGGGGCGGCCGGCAACAGCTGGACGCCGCCTCCGGGAGTAACCGTCAGGCCACCGCCGAGTCCGTTGCTCCCAGCGAGAGTACCGGCGCAGCCGATGGAGATGGTGTCGCTGATCAGCGTCACGTCGCCCGTCGACGCCAAGGCGCGACCGCACCCGATGGTGACGCCGTCGCCCATCGTGATGCTGGTGAGCGCGAGGATGTTTCCTTCGAATGTGGATCCGGTATTGAGCGTCGCGGAACTACGAACATCCCAATACACACCGGCGCCCGCACCCGTGCCGACCACGTTGACGGTCGAGCCGACAGAGGTGATCAATGAGCTGTCCATGAGGAACACCCACGCCGCGTTCGCATTATTACCGCCGTCGAGCGTGAGTGTGCCCGTCAAATTGCTACTCCCAAAGGGCACGCGGTAGACGCCCGGCGCGAGCGTCAGACCCGTGAGATCCGCTGGCTCGAGCTGACCGGGGGCCAATGAATTCAGATCGTTGATGGCTGTGGTGAGCTCCGCCTGCGCCAACTGCGCGATCAAGGTGCCCGCCTGCACCGTTCCGCCCGTGACCTGCGGATCGGTACACGGCGAGCCCGGCGAGACGCAGAAGCCCACGACCGTATTGGCGCCGCCGTTCCAATCACCTACACTGCCAGAAATCTTGCTCGTGGGAACATTGGTCACGGTGGTGGCACCGAGGACCGCGAAGCTCGCCAGATTGCTGCCGAGAATACTGGAGGCCGAGACGGGCGATGCGAGCAACGCCGGCGCGACCAACACCACCGCCGCGAAATATAGTTTGCGCATTTTCATTAATTTCACCTGCGACGTGTGATGCAACACGAAGACCGCTGGTATCTGAAGAAACTACGGTGTTTTGTCGAGAGCCTCGATTCGATCGCGCGAGAAGGGCGCTGCGCGTATGTGAAAAGGCGTGGAGGCATCGAACAAGCCAGGACGACGGCCTCGATCAGGTCGCGCTGAGTGTGCTGAAAGGTACAGCACCGCGGAAACGACTCGCGTAAACTACGAAAGAGGTAGCTCTCATTTTGACGAATGTGCCTCAGCCGACGAAAGGTGTTGGCGGTCACAGGGTGGGCACCGGGCACTGTGCGAGCCATTCTGATGCGCGAGTTGTACCGGCGCGTTGTCATCTGGAACAAGACGCGCAAGCGTGACGACTTCCGGCAAGTGAACCAGCGCCCGCGTCCCGAATCCGAATGGCTGCGCGCGGATGCCCCACACCTTCGCACCATCGACGAACCGCTGTGGCGGCGCGTGCAGGCGCGCCGACAGGACGCCGAAACGCTCGCCTTGCGGCTGGCCGGTGGCCGCTTGTCGGGCCGACCGCCGAAGACCGCTACGCAGAACCTGCTCGCCGGCCTAGCGACGTGCGCGCTCTGTAGCGGCGGGCTGGTCGTCGAGACGAGCTCCCGAAAGCGCAGCCGGGCGCCGGAATATATCTGCTATCGGCACCGTGCGAACGGCGGCTGCACGAACACGCTGTGGATGCGGGTCGCAGACATGAACGAGGCGGTCCTCCAGGCCGTCGAAGAACACGCGCTGACGCCCGAGGCTATCGAACAGGTGATTCACCTCTCCGAGCGTGACGACGTGACGGAACTGCAGGATAAGTTGGCGCGCGAACGGAAGGACGTCGAGAAGCGGATCGCGCGGCTCGTCGTGGCGGTCGAGGCGGCCGGGGACGCGACCTCGCTGGCGGTGAAGCTCCGCGAACTGGAAGCGCGCCGACGCGCCATCGACGTTGACGCCGCCAGCCTGCGCCCCGTGCCTCGGCTAGCCCCGGCGGTCATCGAGAACCGGCTGGCGGAGTGGCGGCGGCTGCTGCGCGCCTCGACGACGCAGGGACGCACCGTGCTCCAACGCATCCTGCGTGGCCGGTTGACGTTCACGCCGCGCGTTCACGTGTTGACTGGGGAGCCGGACGGCTACGACTTCGCGGGGCCGACGCCCTTCGACAAGCTGTTCACGGGCATCGCGGTCGAGACCCTGCCGTGGGTGAAGGAGTACACGGGCCGAACGGGTGCCGAAGGCATCGGCCCAGAAGACACGTTCGATGGTGACTACGGGCGGCTGCTCGACCGGGCCTATGAAATCAGCGTAATGTTCTTCCTGAGAGAAGGGTAACAGTTTATTCCGGACACATGGGTGACACTTTGCCCTCTTCACAGGAGGGGGCATGCCTTGGAAGGAGTGTCACGTCATGGACGAGCGACTCCGGTTTGTCGCCCGCCTGCTCGAGGGCGAGAAGATGGCGCC
>JAOBWF010000048.1 GCA_025463215.1 Acidobacteriota bacterium
CCGGATGCGCCGGCACGTCGCGCATCATCAGCAGCGCGATGATGACGAAGGCGAACGAGATCGCGTTGGCGACATAGACCCAGCCGACGCCGGTGGACGCGATCATCAGGCCGCCGAGGGAGGGGCCGACGACCGACGCGGTCTGGAACATGATCGTGTTGAGGCTGATGGCGTTGGGCAGATGCTCGCGCGGCACCAGCGTCGGCACCAGCGCGCCGCGCGCCGGCAGATCGAAGGCGCCCACCGCGGAGCCGAGCGCCGCCAGCAGATAGATCGGCCAGACCTGCGTGAGACCGCGGAAGGTCAGGACCGCCAGGGCCAAGGCCACAATCGTCGCGGCGATCTGGGTGAACAGCATCAGCTTGCGCCGATCCCACGCGTCGGCGACCACCCCGCTGATCATCGAGAACACCATGATCGGCACGACGCGGACCAGGCCGACCAGACCGAGCGCGAGCCCCTTGCGATCGGGCGGCACGAGCAGCGACACGTGCCAGAGCAGCGCCGCGTTCTGCATCATCGAGCCGGAAAACGAGACGAACAGGCCGATCCAGAGCAGACGGTAGTTGCGGTGCCGCAGCGCGACGAACGACTGGCGCGTGAACACGATCAGGAGTGCCCGAGGATCGTGTGCGGCTGATACGGCTGTTCCAGGAAGGCGATCTCCTCAAGGTCGAGACGCACCCCGAGCGCCGCGACCGCCTCGTCGAGGTGCGGCAGCTTCGACGCGCCGATGATCGGCGCCGTCACGCCCGGCTTCGCGAGCAGCCAGGCGAGCGCGATCTGGGTCGGCTTGACCCCGCGCCTGGCCGCGAGCTCCGCGGCGCGGTCGGCGATCGTGAAGTCGCTGTCGGCGTAGTACAGCGTGTGCGCGAAGTCGTCGGTCTTGGCGCGCACCGTCGTGCCGCGATCCTCGCGGCTGCGGTTGCCGGCGAGAAAGCCGCGCGCCAGCGGGCTCCACGGGATCACGCCAATCCCTTCTTCACGGCACAGCGGCAGCATCTCGCGCTCTTCTTCGCGGTAGACCAGGTTGTAGTGGTTCTGCATCGAGACGAAGCGGGTCCAGCCGTGCGCCTCGGCCACCGCGAGCATCTTCATGAACTGCCAGCCGAACATGCTCGACGCGCCGAGATAGCGCGCCTTGCCGGACTTGACGATGTCGTGAAGCGCTTCGAGCGTCTCCTCGATCGGCGTGTCGGGATCGAAGCGGTGAATCTGGTACAGGTCGACGTAATCGGTGCCGAGCCGCGTCAGAGAGGCGTCGATGGCGTCGAACAGGTGCTTGCGCGACAGCCCCGCGCTGTTCGGGCCCGCGGTGACCGGATAGAACGCCTTGGTGGCGATCACCAGTTGATCGCGCCGCTGATCCTTGAGCGCGCGGCCGAGCACCTGCTCGCTGACGCCCCGCGAGTACATGTCGGCGGTGTCGAAGAAGTTGATCCCCTGTTCGAGCGCGCGGGCGATGAACGGCCGGCTCGCCGCTTCGTCGAGCACCCACGGCCGCCACTCCGGCGTGCCATAGGTCATCGCGCCGAGACACAGGCGTGAGACCTTCAGCCCGCTGTTGCCGAGACGCACGAAATCCATGGTCTACCCGGTTATTTGACGCCGAGCAGTTCGACGTCGAACAGCAGCGTCGCGTGGGGCGGAATGACGCCGCCGGCGCCGCGGGCGCCGTAGCCGAGCTCGGACGGAATGACGAGCGTCCGCGTGCCGCCGACCTTCATGCCGGCCACGCCCTGATCCCAGCCGGCGATCACCTGTTTGGCGCCGAGCTTGAACTCGAACGCATCGCCATGATCGCGCGAGCTGTCGAATTTCTTGCCTTTGTGATCCGCGGTTTTCGGGTCATACAGCCAGCCGGTGTAGTGGACGCTGACCGTCTTCCCCGTCGTCGCCTCGGCGCCGGTGCCGACCTTGCCGTTCGAAATCTGCAGGCTCGTGATGTTGTCCATTGGCGGGATCCGTAAATTGAGCAATATCGGGTAATCGATTGACCAGTCCATGCCCCGACCACCCGATGACCAGATTACTCGATTACCCGATCAGGTGACGAGCACGAGCTTGCCGATGTGGGCGCTCGATTCCATCATGCGATGGGCCTGTGCCGCGTCGCGGAGCGGGAACCGCGCGTGCACGATCGGCTTGACCGCGCCGGATTCGAGCAGCGGCCACACGTCGCGGTGCAACTCGTCCGCAATCGCCGCCTTGTCCGCGACCGGGCGCGGCCGCAGCGTCGATCCCGTAATCGTCAGCCGGCGTCCCATGATCGTCTGGATGTTCAGCTCCGCCTTGGCGCCGTGCAGCGTCGCGATCTCGACCAGCCGCCCTTCGACCGCCAGGACATCGAGGTTGCGGGCGAAGTAGTCGCCGCCGACCATGTCGAGCACGACGTCGACACCGCGGCCGCCCGTCAGGTCGCGGATGACCGCGACAAAATCGGCTTCGCGATAATTGACGGCGTGGTCGGCGCCGAGCCGTTCGCACGCGGCGCACTTCTCCGCCGATCCCGCGGTCGCGAAGACGCGCGCGCCTCTCGCCTTCGCGAGCTGGATCGCGGTCGTGCCGATGCCGCTCGACCCGCCGTGGACGAGGAGCGACTCCCCCGCCGCCAGCCGCCCGCGCTGGAACACGTTCGTCCACACCGTGAAGAAGGTCTCGGGGATCGCGGCGGCCGTCACGATGTCGATGCCGCGCGGGACCGGCAGGCATTGCGGCGCCGGCGCGACGCAATACTCGGCGTAGCCGCCGCCGGTCAGCAGCGCGCACACCGCATCGCCGGCGCGCCAGTCGGTGACGCCGCCGCCGAGCGTCTCGATCACACCCGACACCTCGAGACCGGGGATGTCGGACGCGCCAGGCGGCGGCGCGTAACGGCCGCGCCGCTGGAAGATGTCGGGGCGGTTGATCCCGGCGGCGGCGACGCGGATCAGGACCTCTCCTGCGGCTGGGACAGGGACAGGACGCTCGACCGGCACGAGCACGTCCGGCTCGCCCGGTTCACGGATCTCGATCGCGATCATAATTCCCGCATTTCATGATTCAGGGTTCACGGTTCCGCGGCGCTCGCGCCCCACGTCCGTGGCGGCGAGCCGGCGCAGCTCGTCGTTGACGATCGGCGCGACGCGGCCGGCAGGCGAAAGGCGACGGGCGACCGGGCTCATTGTCCGGTCTCGAGGAACTCGCGCGGCAACAGCGCCAGCACCGGATAGCGCCGGCGCAAGGCGTCGACGCGGCCGGCATATTCGGTTTTCGGGAAATCCTGGCGCAGGTAGCGGTCGCGCAGGCAGCGGATCTCGTACTTGTAGAGATCGCGGACGAAGTCGCGCACCAGCTCCGGGCGCGTGTCCGCCAGCGGCCGGACGCCGTGGACGAGCAGCAGCTCGAGGACGTCGGCGCGATAGCGGATCGGATCAGCCATCGAGCATGCCGAGCAGTCTATCCAGCGATGCGCGGATGCGGATGATGTGCTGCGGGCCGTTCAGCGCGTCGGCAAGCGCCGCCGGCTTCTCGACCGGCCGGCCGATGATCGGCTCGACGATCTCCGCGAACTTCGCCGGGTGCGCGGTGGACAGGAAGACCCCCGGCCGGCCGCCGAGCCCCATGTAGGCGATCGCGCTGTGCGGATCCAGCAGGTAGCCATCCGACTCGTAGACCCGCTTGATCGTCCCGCGCACGTCATCGTCTGTGAACCGGCAGCCGGTGACATCGCGGCGCATCGCCTCGAGATCGCTGCCATAGAGCCAGAGCATGCGATCGAAGTTGCTGGGGTGACCGACGTCCATCGCGTTGGAAAGCGTCGGCCGCGACGGACGCGGCTCGAAGCGCCCGGTTTCGAGATACGCCGGCACGACGTCGTTGGCGTTGGTGGCAGCGACGAACCGCGCAATCGGCAGTCCGGCGCGTTTCGCCATCAGGCCCGCGGTCAGATTGCCGAAGTTGCCGCTCGGCGTCGAGAAGACCACCTCACCGCCCCCGGCTCGCCCGGTCTGCGCCAGTTGCGCCACGGCGTGGAAGTAGTACACGGATTGCGGCAGCAGGCGGCCGACGTTCACCGAGTTGGCCGACGTCAGGCGCATGCGCTGACGCAGGTCGGGATTGGCGTAGGCGTCGCGCGTCAGCCGGTGGCAGTCGTCGAAGGTGCCGGCGACTGCGTAGGCGCGGACATTGCTCCGCTCGCCGTTGAAGATGGTCAGCTGCGCTTCCTGCGTCGGGCTGACCCGGCCGTCCGGATAGAGAATGACGACGCGCGTATTGGGCACGCCGTGAAAAGCGTGCGCCACCGCGCTGCCCGTATCGCCGGAGGTCGCGGCGAGCACCGTGAGCGGATCGTCGCCGCGGTGCCGCGACGCCATCAGGCGCGCCATCACGCGCGCACCGACATCCTTGAACGCGAACGTCGGGCCGTGAAACAGTTCGAGCGCATAGATGCCCGGCTGCACTTCGACCAGCGGGATCGGAAAATTCAGCGCCTCGGCGATCACCGCTTCGAGCGTCGCCGGATCGAGATCGCCGCGGGTGAACGGGCGCAGGGCGCGCAGCGCAATCTCGGTCAGCGTCCGGCGCGGCAGCCGCTCCAGTTCGTCGTCCGGCCACCGCTCGATCGTCTCAGGGACGTAGAGGCCGCCGTCCGGTGCGAGCCCGGCGAACAGCGCGGTGGTGAACGGAACCGGCGGCGATCCGCCGCGCGTGGTTACGAACTGCATGTCGACACGATCCGGGCGCCGACCGGCGCGATTGGTGAGACGTAGGTCTGCGGCTCGCCGCCGATGTGGCGGATGACCGCCGCCGTCATCGCCGCCGCCACGGCTGCAGCGGAGGCCGCGTCGCGGCACAGCGCGAACAAGGACGGACCCGACCCCGACAGGCTGCAGCCGAGGGCGCCGGCGGCCGCGGCCGCCTCCTTGATCTGCGCCAGTCCCGGCACGAGCGGCGCGCGGCGCGGCTCCGCGATCACGTCTTCGAGCGAGCGCGCCATCAGGTCGAAATCGGATCGGTGGAGTGCGTCGACGAAGGCACCAAGGTTCGCCCACTGGCGGATCGCGTCGGCCAGCGGCACCGTGGTCCCCAACAGGGCGCGGGCACGCGAGGTTTCAATCTCGAGATCCGGATGGACGACGACCGCCGTCAAACCGGCGGGGACCGGCAGGCGCACGACGTCCGGCGGATTCGGCACGCGCACGAGCACGAAGCCGCCGTAGACAGCTGGGCCGATGTTGTCGCCGTGGGCGGAGCCGGCGCCGATCCGTTCGCCTTCGAAGGCACAGGCCATCAGCGTGGCGAGCGGTGTGTGCGCCCCGAACAGACCGTCGACGGCGACCACCGCCGCGACCGCGCTGGCCGCGCTGCCGCCAAGGCCGCTCGACAACGGCAGCCCTTTGCGGATCGTCAGGACGACGCCGCGCGTCTCGCCGAGGAGGGTGAGCAGCGCCTGCGCCGCGACCCCGGCCGTGTTCTTCGCGGCATCGCGCGGCAGCCGTCCCTGATCCCCGACGATATCGTCGATGACGACGCCGCCCGGGGCGAGTCGCGCGGTCACCTCGTCGCCCGGCGCCTGCAGCGCAAAGCCGAGGACGTCGAAGCCGCACGCGACATTCGACACGGTGGCCGGGGCAAACGCGGTGACGGATTCCATCGCAGCGAACATCTTACCTGCGATGGTAGCGCTGGCGAATCGTCGGGATGAGGTACTCGCGGAAGGCGCGCTCGAAATCGTAGATCGGGTTGAAGCCCCAGTCGCGCCGCGCCGCCGAATCGTCGACCGCCGCCGGCCACGAGTCGACGATCCCCTGGCGCTTGGCGTCGATCGTGTAGCCGATCCGCGCGTCCGGAAATGCCGCGACGACGACGTCGCGGACGGCCGCGGCCGACGGGTTGAAGGCGGACAGATTGTAGGCCGTGCGCGTCAGCCGGTTGCGCGGCGCCGCCGCGAGCGCGAGCAGCGCATCGACCCCGTCAGGCATCGCCATGAACGGAATCGTCGTGTCCGGCCGGACGAAGCAATCGTACGGCTCCCCCTTCGCCGCCGCGTGGATCATTTCCGGCGCGTAGTCCGACGTGCCGCCGGACGGCAGCGTCATCGCCGAAATCAGGCCGGGAAAGCGCACCGCGCGGAAATCGACGCGGGCAATCGCGTCGGCCGACAGCTGCTTGTAGTAATGCGCGTAGTAGTGCCCGAGCTGTTCGCAGTACAGCTTGTTGCACCCGTACATCGTCGTCGGATGCGCGAACTGGTCCTCCGTCACCGCGCCGGCGCGGCTCTTGGTGTCGAGGTCGGGAAAGCCGAACGCCGCGATCGACGAGGGATAGATGAACGTCACCGGACGGCCGTGCGACTCCCCCTGGTGCTGCGCGAACTCCAGCAGGTTGAGCGTGCCCTCGACGTTGACGTGGTGCGCCGTGACCGGTGTGAACTCCGACCGCGTCGACAGCAGCGCTGCGAGGTGAAAGACGCGGTCCACTTCGAACTCGGCGAGCACCCGGTCGAGCAGCGCCAGATCGGTGATCGACCCGGTGAACTCGCGCGTGACCAGCGGCGCCAGGGTGGCGTCGAGAGGGCTGACGTCGAGCGTGATGATCAGCGATCCGGCTCCGGAGAGTCGCGTGACCAGGCCGTGGCCGATTTCGCCGCCCGCGCCGGTGATGAGGACGACCGGCTTACGCATGCGCGACCGCCACTTCGGCGTGGTCGCCCTTGGCCGTCAGCAGCATGTTCGCCGCCGTGTAGAGGACGACGGCGACCACCAGCCATCGCACCGCGTCGAGCGGCAGCGACTTCACCATCAGCGCCGCGATCAGCGCCGCCGGCAGTCCGCCGAGCGCCAGGCCGAGCGCCGCCTGCGGCTGATAGGTGTGTGTCCTGACGAACCGCACGCTGCTCATCGGCATCAGGAACGCGCACGATCCCATCATGATCGGAAACGCCGCCGCCGGGTTCATCCCGAGCAGATACACCAGGATCATGCACGGCGCGTATAGCCCGATCCCGAGCATCATCAGCGCACCGAGCACGAAATTTCCGGCGACGCCGATCACGAGCCGGACGCCGACCAGGCCCTGCGTCTCGCCGCCGACCGGAAACAGCTTGAGCGCGGTCATCAGCATCAGCGCCGCCGCGCCGAACAACGCGATGCCCATCCCGATCTGAATCCTGCCGCGCGGCCAGCGCACGACGACGCCGGCACCGAGCCACGATCCGGCGACCGCCGCCGCAATCATCAGCACGAGCGTGGTCGAATCGACCGGCACGAGTTGGGCATAGATAAACGCCTGCGCAATGGTCGGCAGCGTGTGCCCGACGTTGAGCGTTCCCGGAATCAGCTTGACCGGCACCATGTGGCGCAGTTTGTATACCGCGGTCGTGGTGGCAAAGGAGCCGATCCCGAGCGTGTCGAAAAAGGCGGTGACGAAGCCGATTGCCGACTGCAGCGCGGTCGGCATTTCGAGGCCGCCGCGGATCACGGTCACGGCATAGATCACCAGCATCGCGCCGAGGCCGGCGACCAGCAGGGTCTTAGCGTCCATGAATGAATTCATTGGTGTAGGTTTTCGACACGTCGACCGACGCCCTGCGGACTTTCTCCATCGAGCCGGCGAGCAGGGTCCGCACCACCTCGGCCCCGTCCGCCGGCATCAGACCATCGGGCGAGAACATCGGCATCGAGGCCTTGAGCGCGTCGACATAGAGCGCGTCGTCTTCGCCGCGGAACGTCTTCGGCGTCTTCGCCGCAATCTCCTGGGGCGTGTGACTCTGCATCCAGGCGAGCGTGCGCGTGATCGCGCGGGCGAGCCGCTCGGTGGTGTCGCGATGGGCGCGGATCCAGTCGCCGCTGGCATACAGCACCGAGGCCGGATAGGCACGCGTCCCGAGCGCGCCGGCGACCCCGTCCGCGGTGCGCAGATCGGCAAGGACGCGGACGCCGGGGTTGCGCCGCTGCACCAGCGTGAATGCCGGGTCGGCGACCATGCCGACGTCCACCTTGCCGTGCTCGAGCGCGGCGACCGCGGTCGCCGCGCTGCCGATCGCGGTGACGCTGACCGCGTCGGGCGCGAGACCGTGGCGCTGCAGAATGTAGGTCAACAGCATCTGCGACGACGAGCCCGCCGTCGTCACTCCCGCGACGTGCCCCTTGAGCGACGCGATCGTCGTCAGCGTGCCGGCGCCCTGCGGCGAGGTCACCAGCACCAGCCCGGGGAACCGCAGCATCGTAACGAAGGCGATGTACTCGCGCCCATCGGCCGCCATCTGGATCGTGTGATCGTAGAAGCCGGACACGACGTCAGCGCTGCCGCCGACCGCCGCCTGGAGTGCCTTGGCGCCGCCGGCGAAATCCTGCAGCTCGGCGTCAATCCCTTCTTCACGATAGAACCCGAGCTCCTGCGCGAGCGTCGTCGGCAGGTAGACCATTTGGTTCTGGCCGCCGATGGCGAGTCGAACGTGCCGCACGGCGGGATCCTTGGAACCGCTGCACGCGCCCAACAGGGCGGTGAGCGAGACCGCGGCGATCAGCTTCACGCTTTCCATCGCAGTAACCATTTCTCCAAACGGGTCACGCCGGCGCTGATCGCTACGACGACGAGGCCGAGCACCGTCATGCCGGCGAACACACCAGTGGTGTCGAACGTCCCTTCAGCCTGCGAGATCACGTAGCCGAGGCCGCGCGTCGAGCCCAGATACTCTCCCACAACCGCGCCCACCATCGCGAATCCGAGACTCGTCTGCAGGCTGGAAAAGATCCAGGTCAGCGCGCTCGGAATCAGCACGTGCCGCACCAGCTGACGCTCGGTCGCGCCGAGCATGCGGACGTTGTCGATGAGGACGCGATCGGCATCGCGAACGCCCTGGTAGGTGTTGAAGAACATCACGAAGAATACGAGCGTCACCGCGAGCGCGACCTTGGACCAGATGCCGAGGCCGAACCACAGCAGGAACAACGGCGCCAGCACCACGCGCGGCACCGCGTTCAGCATCTTGATGTACGGATCGAAGATGCTCGCGAGCAGCGGCGATCGGCCGAACCAGAAACCGAGCGAGATGCCGGTCGCCGCGCCGACGACCAGGCCGAGCAGCGATTCCTCCAGCGTGACCGCCAGGTGCCCCCACAACGATCCGGTCACGACCCACTGGCCGATCCGCTGCACGATGTCCGACGGCCGGCTGACGAAGAAGGCGTCGAGCCTTTTCAGCGAGACGAGCGTTTGCCACGCGGCCAGCACGCCGGCGCCGACCAGCGACTGCCAGAAGAGAATGACCGCGCGGCCGGCTGCAGGTCTAGGCGCGGACATGTGGCATGTTCCGCTGGCTCCTGACGACCTCTTCGCGCAGCACCGCCCACAGCGCGCGATACAGGTCGACGAACGCCGGCGCCGTCCGCAGCTCCATCAGATCGCGCGGCCGCTCGAGGGCCACCTGATGCCGGGCGACTATCCGCGCCGCCGGTCCAGCCGACAGCACGACGACCTCGTCCGCGAGCGCAATCGCTTCCTCGAGATCATGGGTGACGAAGATGATCGTCTTGTGCGATCGCGGCGATCGCGCAGCCTGCCGAACGACAGCGTTCTCCGCCGTGCAAGGAACGTCCGCGGTGTTTTCCCAGAGTTCCAGCAGTTCACTCTCCATCTGCTGGCGGGTATGGACGTCGAGCGCGCTGAACGGCTCGTCCATCAGAACGATGCCGCGATCGATGATCCAGTTCTGGGCCATGACCACCCGCTTGCGCATGCCGCCGCTCAGCTGAGACGGATAGTGCGCGGCGAACCGATCGAGTCCGACCCGCGTCAACCAGGCGGCAGCGCGGGCGTGAGCGTCGGCGTTCGGGATGCCGCCGAGCGTCAGGCCGAGCGCGACGTTGTCGCGCACCGTTTTCCACGGCAGCAGCGCGTCCTGCTGGAACATGTAGGTGGCGGCGCGATTGAGTCCGGTGAGCGGCTCGCCGTCGACACGGACGGTGCCTGCTGACGGCGTGAGCAGCCCAGCGGCGAGGTTCAGCAGCGTCGACTTGCCGCAGCCGCTCGGCCCGACGATCGCCAGGAACGACCCGGCCGCAACCGACAGCGAAATGTCGTCGAGGGCGCGGTAGCCGCGCCCGTCGGGGGCGGTGAAGTCGCGCGACACGTGATCGAGCTCGATCGCGATCATGGGCGGTCGACGTGGTCGGGCCGGACCGGTCCGGCAGGTCGGACCGGTTCACCAGGCTGAATGGTATCCACAAACGACCGCACGATCCGAGTGACGCGATCAGAGGTGGCGCGCTCGCTGTGCGGGCTGTGGCTGCCGTCGGCGATGATTTCGAACCGCGCCGCGGCCATGGCGGCGCGCAGCGCCTCGAGCTCCCCAGGCTCGGTCCGCGGATCCCGCGCGCCGTGGATCACCAGCGCCGGCACTTGCAGGCCGGGCAGCCGGCCGCTGTACAAATCAGCGGTCGCGGCCCTCGGATCGGCGGCAATCCGCAGCCACGCATCGCCATTGGTCCTGATCAGATCGCGCCAACCGCCGCCATGCTCGCGCGCCAGCACGCCGCTGACGCGCTCGCCGAGGCCATCCGGATCGCGCATCATCGTCTCGAAGAATGCCCGTGACGCCGGCTTGCGCCGGAAGAAATGCGTCGCCTCGACGATGATCCCGCTCAGCCGATCCGGCTGGCTCAGGGCCATCAGCAGGGCGATGACCGCGCCGTCGCTGTGGCCCCAGACAATCGGCGCGTCCAGGCCGAGCGCGTCGATGACGCCGATGGTTTCCGCCGCCGCGCGATGGTGGAAGTCGGTCTCCTGCCGCTCGAGCCGCCCGGAGCGGCCGTAGCCGGTGCGATCCGGCGCGATCAGCCGACGCGCCGCCGACAGCGCCGCGATCTGGCGATCGAACGGATAGATGTCGTAGCCCCAGCCGCCGTGCAGCATCACCATCGGCGGGCCTGCGCCGGCTTCGCGCACGTGGATGCGGACCGGCGAGACGCCGGGCGCGAGCGGGGACGAATCGAGAGCGATGAACGGCACGAATGGCTCGAACGCTAATGCTAAGGTAAGTCGCATCGAGTTATGAAGGAGACCATGCTCGTCCAGAACCGCTCCGACGCGGTGGTGATACTCGACGCGACGGCGGGATCGATCGACAACCCCAGCCCGGTGCAGGGGACGACGTTGGAGGCGCTGCTACCGTTCGTCGGGCACTAAAGCTGCGGCAATCCGGCCAGCCCGCCCCACGTCTCGGGATCCTGCGACAGCAGCGTGTTGAGGTAGACGCGTACATCCTCCGGCGGAAACTGCTGCGTCAGCTGCGCCACGGCGGGTCCGATCTTGTCGGCGTCGGGCTTGACCGCGTCTTCCTGAATCAGTCCGTTTTCGTGCGCGATCCCGAGGGCGTCGAGGAACGCGCCCATCATCGGCCGCTGCTCGGTGAGGTGATACACGATCAGGGCGCGGGCGGCCATCGCGTCGGGCAGGCCGCCGAGGGTGGCGAGGTGCTTCGCTTTGCGTTCGACGTCGAGGCCGATCACCGTCTTGGGCCGGAATTTCTTCTGCTGCGCGATCAGGAAGGCGGCCTGCACCTGATCGTCGGTCGCCTCGGGATCCTCCCAGAACGCGCGCGCGGCGCGCGTCCGCTGTTCGAGGGTCATTTGTTTCCACAGGCGAGAAGGAGTCAGCGTCGTCTCGGTCATTGTTGTAAGTCTAGCCTTTTTGATTTTCCTTCAGGAACCTGGAGAGCTCGGGCGAATGGGTAGAGGGGCGGCACATCCGATCAGGCGCTATGAAAACAGTTGCGCTGGCCGGCGACGAACGGGACCCGGCGGCGGCCGCCCTCGAGGGCGCGACGGCTGATCGCAACCGCCTCGTCGTAACGGGGGAATTAGGCCGGTGCCATCGACGCGATCAGCTCCCGGACGCTGGACAGCGTCTCGACGTGCTCGATGAGCTCGAGGCTGCGGCTAATCGCCGCGGCGTCAAGCGTCAGCTGGGCGCAGTCGGCAAACTTCGCGCGCAGCTCGGCAATCGTGAACGGCTGCTCTGGACCGCCGCGGTATTTGTCGTTCGATCGCTGCACGAACGAGCGTCCGTCCACCAACTCGACTTCGATGACGCTGAGCATCTTGTCGAAGCCCTTCGCCTCGATCTCGGCATCGAACACGGTGTCGACCAACGGCATCATCCGCTGTACCGGCGCGCTCGACACGAACTCGTCGGTGAACTCGCGGATGCCGGCCTTGCGCCGCAGGACGAGGCTGGTGATCAGGAACGGCAGACAGAATTTCGCCTCGAGCTCGGTCCTGGCGGTCTTGTAGCGCAGCGGCTCGAGAATGTTCGAGCCCGCGCGCACCCGGATCCTTCGGATCTGCTCCGGCTTGATGTCGTGATCGACGATCATCTTGAGCATCGCGTCCATTGTCGGATGGCTGAGTGAACCGCACGGATACGGCTTCACCGAGACCCCCGGCGTGACGATCGAGTACGGCCGGCCGAGCGCACCGGCGATCCGGGTCGTATCCGCGCCGCCGCCGGCGACCTGCAGGAACCCCCACGGGCCGTCCAGGCCGTCGTCTCCGCCAGTGAACCCCTTCGACGCGAGCACCGCCGCGACGATACCGTTCTGCGCGGCGCGGCCGGCATGGAGCGGCTTGGTCATGGTCCCGAAGTTCACGCGAATGCCGGAGCTCAGGCTCGACGCGATGGCCAGCGTGTGCGCGATCGCCGGCGGCTGCAGGTCGAGCAGCTTCGCCGCCGCAGCGGCCGACGCGAAAATGCCAATCGTGCCGGTCGAGTGGAAGCCGCGCTTGTAGTGATCGGGGTTGATCGCTTCCGCGATCTTGCATTCCACTTCGAAGCCGATCAGGAACGCCTCGAGAAAGCGCGCGCCAGATAGGCCGCGCGACTCCGCAATCGCCAGCGCGGACGCGAGGGCCGGAACGGTCGGATGGGTCAGCAGTCCGAACGTCCGGTCTGGCGTGGTCGACATCTGCGTGTCGTCGAAGTCCATCGCGTGGCCGAACGCGCCGTTGGCCAGCGCGGCAAATTCTGCCGCCGCCTTGCCGCGGCCAGGACCGAGCAGGCTGGCATCGCCGGTCGCCGCATACGTGCTGACGTAATCGCGGACGATACCGCTGCCCGGCGTCACCATGCCCGCAAGGACGACGCCGAAGCCGTCGATCAGACAGCGCTTGCCCTGCTCCACGACCTCACGCGGCATGCTCCCGAGCCGCGCCGTGCTGATGAACTCGATCACCCGCGACGTGACGCCGGACGGCGGCATCCTGGCGGCGCTGGCGCCTTGTGCGCCATCGGCGATCGGTCCATCGGCGGTGACGGCAGCCAATGGCTGCTGCACTCCGCCGGCGGCCGCCACCGCCGCAAGATGGCAAAACTGCTTCCGCGTCATCTGCATCGAAGGCTCCATTCGGGAACGTGCACCGATCGCGCGATCGTGTGATCGTGTCGACACGACGCATCGCGATTGGACCGTACCATCGAACCTCGCTCACGTCAAAACGCGCGGTCGGCCGTTTCGACCGCCGCCGTGTCCCTGCGTCATATACTGGCGGCGCTCTGAGGCAGGACGACATGAGATACCGATGGACCCGGGGACTGGTCATGCTCGCGGTCGTGGGTACCGCCGCCGTGGCGTCGGTCCGCCGTGCGGACAGCGCCGCCCAACTGCCGGCGATCGTGTCGACGGTGCCTTACATCGACACACACGCGCACCTCGAACCGCATCCGCTCGACGCGTCGGTCGCGGCCGCGCGTCGCGCGATGGCCGCGCAGAACGCGCGGATGCTGATCTTCCTGCCGCCGCCGGAGCGGCCGACCGCCGATCCGTTCGACAGCGAACCGCTGCGCGATGCGCTGCAGGACAGCCCGAAGGCATTCGCCTTCCTCGGCGGTGGAGGGACGCTGAACGCGATGATTGAGGATGCCGTGCGCACCGGTGTCTCCGGACCTGAGGTGCAGCGACGGTTCCGTGAACGCGCGGAGGAGATTTTGCGTCAGGGTGCGATTGGCTTCGGCGAGATGACTGCGGAGCATTTTGCCGGAGGCACGCCCTATCAGTACGCGCCGCCGGATCACCCGTTGTTCCTGCTGCTCTCAGACATCGCGGCGCGACACCGCGTCGTGATCGACGTGCACATGGAGGCGGTGCCGCAGCCGATGGCCCTGCCGGCCGATCTCCCGTCGCCGCCGAATCCTGGCGAACTCCACGACAACATTGCCGCATTCGAGCGGCTGCTGCGCCACAATCGGGCCGCGCGCATCGTCTGGGCGCACCTCGGCAGCGACAACACCGGCGAGCGAACGGCGGCGCTGTCGCGCCGCTTGCTCGAGGCGCACCCGAACCTGTTCCTCGAGTACAAACTCGATCCGCTATCCCCAGGCAAGACCGCGCTCGTCGACGCGGACAGCAGATTGACGCCGGGATGGATGCAGTTGCTCCGCGATTTCCCCGATCGGTTCGTGATCGGCAGCGACCAGCATTACCCCGCGCCGGCGAATGGCGCGCAGCGCTGGGAACGGGCGGTGGAGTTGCTCAACCGGCTTCCCGATGATCTGCGCGCGAAGGTCGCGACCGAGAACGCCATCAGGATCTACCGCCTGCGACGGTCGTGACGAGCATCGTGCTCGTAACAGAAGGCGCCACAGCTGCGATAGACTTTCCGCCCGCATGTCTTTACTCGGAGTGATGCGCTGGATCGCGGCGACCCCGTGGAGCGTCGCGCTGCGAGAGTCCATCTTCGCCTACCCGATCATCGAGTCGATTCACGTGCTCGGCATCTGCCTGTTCGTCGGCATTTCCGCGATGTGGGATCTGCGCCTGCTCGGCGTCGGCTTCGCCCGAACCTATGTCACCGACGCGGCGGAGCGGCTGGTGCCGTGGATGCGGGCCGGCTTCGCGCTGATGATGATCAGCGGCGTGATCACCTTCCTCAACGATCCGGTGCGCTACTACAACAACATCTTCTTCCGCGTCAAGATGATCATGCTCGTGCTCGCCGGCGTCAACGCCTGGATTTTCCACGCCACCGTGTTTCGCAGCGTCACGCAGTGGGACGCGCGGACACGCCCGCCGCTCGGCGCGCGGCTGGCGGGCGCGGCGTCGCTGCTTCTTTGGGCGCTGATCATCACGGCGGGACGGATGATTGCCTACAACTGGTTCGACAAGTCGAGGTGAGCGCGGATGTTCCTGACGTTCTGCACGTGGATTGAAAACTCGCCATTCGGATGGGCGATTCGCGACTCGAAGTGGTTGTTTCCGGCGATCGAGTCGGTGCACCTCGTCGCGCTGGCGATCATCGCTGGCACCGTGCTGATCGTCGACATCTCTCTGCTCGGCTGGGGCCTGCGCCGACAGGACCCGTCGCAGGTCGCAGCAGACGCGCGGCCGTGGATGGTCGGCAGCCTGGTGGTGATGTTGCTTTCCGGTTTCGCGCTGTTCTCGTCCGAGGCGACGAAGTGCTACGGCAATCCGGCGTTCTGGTTCAAGATGACCTTCCTCGCGACCGCGATTCTCTATACCTTCACACTGCGGTCCGCGGTCGTGCGACCGAAGGCACGGGCGTGGGGTCCGGTGTGGCGGAAGGCGGCGGCGATCGTCTCGATGACCTTGTGGACGGGCGTCGGCATCGGCGGCCGCGCGATCGGTTTCTATTGAACGGGGTCCCAGCGATGCGGACGGCAGCGAGTGAGTTGACGCTGCCGACGGTCACCCGGTGGCCGCGCGTGCGCATCGAGCGGCTGCGACGCGCCGGCGGTGTTGCGCGGTAGCGGAAGCGGTTACTTGGGATCTGCGCCGGGCGTTTTGGTTCGGTCGCCCTTGGCACCATAGAGGTCTTCCAGCTTCTGATCGAGTCTTTTCATCAGCGCGCCTTCTCCCGGATACCAGTAGGCGACGTGACAGCTCTCGCACGCCTGATCGAGATTGCCGGCCGCGTCCCACAGTTCGTTCGCATCCTTTCGTTTCACGATCTCGAGCACCTCGAGGCCGACGTTTCGCAACGCCTCGACCTTCGCGTTCCACAGGACCGGATCGGCCTCGAGCTTGGCCTGGATCTGCGTCGGCGACAGCTCCGCGGGATCGGGGCCGGTGCTGTTGTTCACATCCCCGTCCGGCGCGAATGGCCGCGGCACCTTCAGAAGGTACGCGCCCTCGGCCAGCATCACCCCGCCCTGGCGGAGCTTCTCCCAGTCGGCATCAGTCTTCGGCGAGGTCGCCACCTCGCCTTTCATGCTGATGCGGAGACCGATCGCGTCGAACACATAGTCCGAGGCCGGATCGATGAAGTCGCGCATGAGTTCCTTCACCGACACGACCGCCTTCATGTCTCCCCACAGCTGCTGCGCGGGAGCGGGCGATGCCGTCGGTCGTGGCGATGAGCAGGTCGACGTGATCAGAACAAAGACAAACAGCGAGACGAACGTGAAGATCGCCTGGCGCACGCGCAGACTCACCAAGCCAGACACCACAGACAGTGACCTCATCAAACGCTCCAGATGGCCCAACGCGCGCTCATAGACCGTGCGCGTGGGCGCCCGGGCGGCGGCAACCGTAAGAAAATTCTTCGACCCGCCGCCTGGTGTTCAGGTCTGTCGCCCGCTGCGCGCCAGCCGGACGAAGCCCGCCGTGCGGTCAGTGCTTGACGTATTTCATCAGCCGCTGACCAACCCGCTCCCTGGCGGGCTTGGCGGCGGCTGCGGCGCTGCCGGGTTCCGGCGGCGCGCCGTTCTCGCCGCCGTAGATGTTGCCGGCCGCATCGACGGCGACCGCTTCGGCGACCGGCGCCTTCGACGGCGACGGGATGAACGCCGAGATCACCCCGGTCCGGGCGCTCGCGACCCTGATTCCCGAGGTGTTGTCGGCCACGTAGAGTGTGTCGTCCTTGGTGATGAAGAGACCGCTCGGCCGGCCGAAGTGTTTCCATTCCTCGAGGAACGTGCCGTCCTGATCGAAAATCTGGAGGCGGAGGTTGTTGCGGTCGGCGATGAAAATGCGGCCCCGTGAGTCGATGGCGATACTGTGGCAATCGTCGAACTCACCGGGCCCCTTGCCCTTCTTGCCCCAGGCCTTGATGAACTTGCCGTCCTTCGAGAACTTCACGATGCGGTGGTTCGTGGCGATCGGCTGGTGGCCATCGACGACGAAGATGTCGCCGTTCGGCGCGACCGCCACGTCGGAGGGCATGTTGAACGTGTCCGGGCCGTCTCCGGCGACCCCGGCCTTGCCGAGCGTCAGCAGCACTTTCCCTTCGGGGCTGAACTTGATCACCTGGTGCCCCTTGCCGCCCTCACCGCGGCCGTCGGTCACCCAGACGTTGCCGCCGGCGTCGACGTAGAAGCCGTGTGGAAAGACGAACATCCCGGCGCCGAAGCTCTTGACCGCCTTGCCGCTCGCATCGAACTTCACGATCGGCGCGATGTTCGAGTTCACGCAGCTGTTGTCGCCGCAGCGCTCGAACACCCAGATGCTCTTGCCGTCGGGATCGATATCGATGCCGGCCGGCGCGCCCCACGGGCGTCCGTCGGGCAGCACCGCCCACGATTCGACGCTGCGATACGGATTGGGCGCGTTGGTCTGAGCGGTGACCGGCGCACGGCCGATCCAGCCTGCGAGCAGGACCGCGGCCGCAGCGGTGAGGGACGTCGGTGTCTTCATGGTTACTGGGTCTTCTTCTTGAGGTGGCCGTACATCAGTTCCTCGGCGAATTCGACGCACTTGTATTCGAGCAGCTGCGCATTCTTCTCGAGGCGGCGATACAGCGGAAAGCTGATCTTCCAGGACTTCGTGAAGACATTGGGATCTTCGATCGTCGCCTGGTAGTTGATGACGTTCGGGCCGTCGGCCGTGTAGCGCTCGGTGACCTTCAGCGCGTCGGTGTGATGATTCCCGGCGCGATCGAACCACGTCCCGGGGACGAAGTCGGTGGCGACGATGACCAGCGTGTCCCCTTCCCAGTGGCCGACCGACCAGCCCATCCACGAATCGACCGGCGCCTTCGGTTTGCTGTCCATGTAGACCGTCCGGCTCGCGGCGGCGAACTCGAACGTCATCAACAGCGTCGACGGCGTCTGCGTAATCTGGAACGGATACGGCATGTACATCGCGCGCGGCACGCCAGGCATGAAGCACTTGATCTCCGGATCGAGCGTCAGCGCGTGCTCCATGTTCGCCTTCTTCTTGGCGAGCGCGTCCGGCTTGTATGGAATCTCGTTGCCCTCGACGATGCCGAGGCCGGGAGGGACGCTATAGGCCGCGCCGAGCGCCACGACCGGGCCCATCCGGGCGTTGTGATCCTGGATGTCCCAGTTGGCTTCGTTCAGCGCCTGCCAGACGCCATTGAAGTTGGGCTTGC
>JAOBWF010000066.1 GCA_025463215.1 Acidobacteriota bacterium
GTCCCGGCCGCGGTACTTCGGTCCGTCCGAAACCGAGCGACGAGACGTCGGCCGGGAGGAACGAAATGCCGTCCAGGCCCAGCGCCGTCGCGTAATCGATGAGGCGCGGCAGCTCACGGAAGTTCGCGCTGTGCAGCGTCGCGCGCCCGGTCAGCGGCAGGCCCGCGGCGACGCGCCGCATCCGCGCCACGCCCCGGCACACGGTCACGAGCGCATCGACCCCGCGGATCTGCTCGTAGAGCGACGTGGTGGTCGCGTCGAGCGAGATGATGACGCGGCTGAACTGCTGGGCGACGCGTTCCGCGAACCGCTCGAGCAGCACGCCGCTGGTCAGCAGGTGCAGGGTCATCCCCTGCGCGCGGAACAGCTGCGCCGCGTCGAACACCTCGGGGCGCAGCAGCGGCTCGCCGCCGGAGAAGACGACCATCCGCGTGCCCAGCGGCGGCAGCGCCTCGGCGACATGCGCGATCTCCTCGAGCGTCAGATCGTCGGCACCGCTCTGCTTCCACCAGTCGCACGACACGCAGCGGCTGTTGCAGCGGCCGGTCGGATAGAAGATCAGCAGCGGCAGCACGAAGGTGCGATTGGTGACGCGTCCGAGCTGGACGAGGGTCGCGGTGGCGAGGGCGGATGACGTCATGCGCTCATTTCAGCGCCGACTGATCGGTCGGCATCGCGGCGGCCTGGGGCGTCAGCAGCGGGATGAGCGGTATCGGCGGCGCCGGCGCCCGCAGCCGTGCCAGCCGGCGCAGACGCCGCTGCAGCAAGGAGGCCTTCGCGGTCTGATACGCCAGATTGACCGCCGCCCGCGCGTGACGGCGGCCCAGCGTCCATGGCCGCGCGACCCCGCGCGCCATCAGGCTCTTCGAGCGGCCGGCGCGGAACTCGGCATGGACGAGCGCGTGCAGCGCGCGGTAGAAATCGGGAACGTAGGTCGCGTGGTACATCATCGCGAGGTCGTTCGAGTCGACCCAGTTCTGCTTCTGCCCGAGCTGCGCCTGGACGCGCTGGTAGAACGTCGTCCCCGGCAGCGGATATGACACCGACACGCCGATGTCGTCCGGCGCGCAGGTGCGCACCATCTCGAGGGTCAGGTCGATGTCGTCACGGGTCTCGCCGGGATAGCCGAACTGCAGGAAAAAGCCGACGTCGACCCCGGCGTCGCGCAGCAGCCGCGTCGCCTCGCCGATCTGATCGACGCGCGTCCCCTTCTCCATCGCATCCAGGATCCGCTGCGATCCGGACTCGGCGCCGATCCACGCCGTCTGGCAGCCGGCCGCCTTCAGCGCGCGGGCGACGGCAGCCGTCACCTGATCGGCCCGCAGCAGGCACTTGAACGGAATCGCCGCATCACGCGCCTGCAGCCGCTCGGCGAAGCGCTCGATCCAACCTGGCTTGAGACCGAAGATGTCGTCGGCGATCCAGAGATGATCCGGCCGGAATGTGCGCTTGAGCCACGCCATTTCATCGGCGACGTGCTCAGGCGAGCGCGCGGTGTAGCGCTGCCCGTAGATCGGCTTCGCGCACCAGTTGCAGTGATACGGGCAGCCGCGGGTCGTCACCAGGTTCATCGAGAAGTAGCCGTGGTGCGAGCGCCACGTCGCGCGATAGCGCTCGACGTCGACGAGATCCCACGCCGGAAACGGCAGCGCGTCGAGCTGACGGATGATCGCGCGCGGCCGGGTGTTCACCACGCGGCCGTCGCCGTCGCGCAGACACAGGCCGTCGACCGCGCTCAGCCTGGCGGCCGTGCTCACCTCACCCGCCGTACCCGCGTCACCTGCGCCATCGGCCCGACCCGCTGCCGAAAGCGTGTCGAGCAGTTCGACCAGGGTGACTTCCCCCTCGCCGGTCACGACGACGGCGGCGCCGCGATCGAGATAGGTGACCGGATGATCGGTCGCGTCGGCGCCGGCGACGATCACCGCGACGCCGCGCTCGCGCGCCGCGTCGATCATCGTCAGCGCCGCCTGCCGCATCCGCAGCAGGCACATCTTGCTGAGGTAGTTGAAATTGTCCTCGTAGATCACGGCGAAGCGCGGACGATACCGATCGAGCGCGTCGGCCCATTCGGCCTCAGACGCGGCGAGCATCGCGTCGAACAGCGCGACGCTGTAGCCGCGTTCGCGGACGCACGCCGCCGCATACAAGGCGCCGAGCGGCGCGTACGGCTGGCGCGCCTCCCACAGCTTCGGATCGAAGCGCAGAAAATACGCCTGGCCGAACAGGACATCGACCGATTCGGCGGCAGGCCTGAAGGCCTGCGCGAGCGGTGCGACGCTGGCGGCGACGGTCGTCGACGAGCGCTTCAGGCCGGCGGTCGCGGTCTCGCGATAAATCTCCAGACTCTCGCGCGCGGCGCGCTCCCACGAGAAGGTCGCCGCGCGGACGAGTCCGCGGCCTGAAAGATCGTCGCGCTGATCGCGGCTGCCGGCGAGATCGACGAGCGCCCGGCCGAGCGCGTCGGGCTCGATGCGATCGACCTCGACGATGGCGCCGCCGCCGATTTCCGACAGCGCCGCCGTCCGGCCGGTGATCACCGGCACGCCGCACGCCATCGCCTCGACCACGGGAAGGCCGAAGCCTTCGTACATCGACGGATACACGAACATCTCGGCCAGGGTGTAGAGCGCCGGCAGATCCTCGAACGGCACGTAGCCGGTGAACTTGATCGCGTCCGCGACGTCGCAGCGCCTGATCTGCTCGTCGATCCCGCGCGACAGCCAGCCGTAGGGGCCGACACACACCAGCTGATGCGGCAGCTCGCCCGATCGCCGCCGCGCGGCAAACGCGTCGATCAGCGTCGGCAGGTTCTTGCGCGGCTCGATGGTGCCGACGTAGAGGATGATCCGCTCGGCGAGACCGTAGCGCCGCCGGACGCGCTCGAGCGCCGCCGCGTCGGCCACGCGCGTGAACGACGGCGCCGCCGCCTCGTAGACGACGTGGACGCGGTGCGGATCGAGGTGATAGAGGTTGACGATGTCGCGCTTGGCGCTCTCCGACGGGGTGATGATCGCATCGGCGCGGCGCGCCGCAAGATCGACCAGCGGCCGGTTCAGGATCACCCGGCGCGGCGGATGATAGCGGGGATAGAGGCGCAGGCTCATGTCGTGAATCGTCACCACCGTGGGGACCGGCGACATCAGCGGCAGCATGCCGTTCGTGAAGTGGACGACGTCGGCTTCGACTTCGCGCAGCGCGGTGACGGCGAGGGTCTGCATCCACACCAGCCGCGGCACCCGGCGCGCGGGCGTCGCCACGCGGACGCGCGGCGGCAGCGGCGAGGTCGTATCGATCGCGCGGTTGGAAACCACGATCAGCTCGTCGTTGATCGCGGTCCGTGCGAGGTGGTGCAGGAGGTGCTCGGTGTAATACCCGACCCCGGTGCGCCCCGGCCGCAGCGCGGTGCCGTCAAACGCGATTCGCATCCGGCGAGGTCTCCAGGCCGCGCGCGCACGCGACGGCCGATCCGAGGGTCAGCGAGAACAGCACATAGGTCGGGGCAAAACTCAGGAACGAATCGACCGAGGCGTGGATGGCGATCGCGACCACCGCGGCGGCGAGGCCGAGGGCGACGGCGCCGGGGCGATCGGCGCGGCGCACGAGGACCGATGCACAGGCCGCCGTCCGCCAGAGCAGCCAGGCGAATGCGGCGCCGACGAGCAGTCCGCCGCCAGCGAGCATCTCGAGATACATGTTGTTGCTGTGGGTCCGTTCGTCGGCACCGGACAGGCCGGCGTAGGCGCCATAGGCGAGCCGGAAGTTGTCCGGCCCGACCCCGGCGATTGGATGCGCGAGGAACATCCGCGCCGCGGCACGCCACAGCACGAGCCGTCCGGGACGGATCGTCGGACGGGGCGGCGCGGTCGTGACGATCGGTCCGGTATAGACCGCGCCGGTGACGGTGGCGGCCGACAGGGTGTGCGCCGCGCCCGGCTCGGTGCTGAACCACAGCCGCCCTTCCTGCACCACATCCCATTCGAGCCGGTACTCGCCCGGCTGTCGCGGCGCACGCACGCGCATCGCGACGGTCACGGTGGCGTCGGGCTGGACCGGCGCGGCGAACGGGGTCCGCTCGCCTTCGAAGGCCACGAAGCGGTCGCCGTCGGCGGGACGCCAGTGATACGACAGCAGCATCGGCGGGTCGGCGTGTGAGTCCCAGGGCAGGCGGCCGGTGTTGGTCACCGTGACCGGAATCCTCGCGAGCTGACCGGTCGCCAGTTCGAGATGCGGCGGCGCAATCACCGTGGCGCCGTACCAGGACTCTTGCCCTTCGCTGGTCAAGCGCAGCCACATCGACTCGGCCGATCGGGAGCCGGCGACGATGAGGAGAATGACCGCCGCGAGTGCGGCGACGAGCGCGGTGCCGCGGCCACCGCGATGCTGCCACCGCCGCAGACCGCCGACGAGCAGCAGGCTCGCCGCCATCGTGATGAGGCCGGCGCGCGTGAAGGTCAGGGCGATCGCGTCCGCGATCACCACCAGTGCGACAAAGACGATCGCGGTGCGGACCGGCCGCGATCCATCGAGCTCGGCGAGCATCACGCCGAGGCCGATCGCGAACACGACTTCGAGATACATCGAGGCG
This sequence comes from Acidobacteriota bacterium, assembly GCA_025463215.1. Classification (GTDB taxonomy): domain Bacteria; phylum Acidobacteriota; class Vicinamibacteria; order Vicinamibacterales; family CAVVIG01; genus CAVQFC01. The sequence continues at coordinate 4,589 of JAOBWF010000066.1, forward strand.
ATCGTCGGGTACTGGAGCGGTCCGCCGGCGCGAACCTGCGCGCCCACGGTCGATACCGAGGGCCGGAACGCGGTCAACCAGGCGAGCACCTGGCGCGCGCCGCGATATTCGAGGATCGCGATCACGGCGATGGCAACGCCGACGGTGACCGCCAGGGTGAGCGCCGCCCGCAGCCGGGCCGGCGTTGTCAGGCCCGCGGAGGCGACGAGGTAGACGCCGAACGCGGCCGCGGCGCGGCCGGTCATGTGCCACGCATTGGTGTGCGAGACCGGCGACGCCAGCGAGGCGGCGGCCATCGCGATCAGCAGCGCCACCCAGGGCGGCGTCAGCGGGGTGCGCCACTCGGGGAGACGGCGGGCCCACACGAGCGCGGCCGCGGCGCAGACAAACGCCGACAACACCGCGAGCTCGAGATCGCTGACCGACTGGTGCGGCAAGCGCACCAGGGGCGTGGTCATCTCGAATGGCGCGATCAGCGTCAGCATCGCGACGCCGGCGAAACACATGCTGGCGGTCATATCTCTGTGGACTCGGATGTAGCCTGCGGTTCCAAGATCCTTGCCACCGCGCGCGCGGCGTCTCGACGGGCACGGCTGCTGCATATATCGCGATCACCGCGCGGTTGAACCCGGAGAAAGGCCGAAACACTTACGGTGGACGAAACATCGTTTCCAAACGCGAAACCGTTGACGGCGCGACTGATCGCGTACAAAGCGTTCGCCGATCTGGCCGGCAAGGGCGCGTTGTTCGCGATCACGATCGTCGCGGCGCGCCGTCTGTCGCCGCAGTCGTTCGGCGTGTTCTCGTTGGGGTCGACGCTTGGCTGGATGGTGGCGGTC
>JAOBWF010000096.1 GCA_025463215.1 Acidobacteriota bacterium
GCTGCTCGACGGCGGCGCGCCGATCGATCAGGTCGGCTCCGGCGACTCGACCAGCCCGCTGTTGATGGCGGTCATCAACGGCGAGTTCGATCTGGCCATGTTCCTGGTGGAGCGCGGCGCCAACGTCAACCTCGCGGCCGCCGGCAACGGCGCGACCCCGCTGTGGGCGGCGATCAACACGCAGTGGCAGCCGCGAACCCGCTATCCGCAGCCGCAGGAGATGGAGCAGCAGAAGGCGACCTATCTCGACGTAATGAAGGCGCTGCTCGCGAAGGGGGCCGATCCGGACGCGCGTCTCAGGACGCATCCCTGGTATCTGGTCTACAGCGGCTGCGGCAACCGCAACTGCGGTCTCGCCGACACCGCCGGCTCCACCGCATTCTGGCGTGCGGCCTACGCGACCGATCTCGAAGCGATGCGGATCCTCGTCGCGCACGGCGCCGACCCGAACATCCCGACAATCGCGCCGTCGATCCCGGTCCGCCGCGGCGCCGGCGGCCCGCCGGCCGGCGCCGGCGGACCGGTTGCGCCGACGGCTGAGGCCGACAAGCCGAAGTTCAACGCGATGCCGGTGCCCGCCGGCGGCCCAGGCGCGCTCGCGATTCATGCCGCGGCCGGCGTCGAGTACGGCGAAGGCTTCGCCGGCAACGCCCATCGTCATGCCCCCGATGCGTGGATGGCGGTGATGAAGTATCTGGTCGAGGAGCTGCACGCCGACGTCAACGCGCGGGACAACGACGGCTACACCCCGCTGCACCACGCCGCGGCGCGCGGCGACAACGAGATGATCAACTACCTGGTGTCGAAAGGCGCCGACGTCACCGCGGTCGCGCGCAGCGGCCAGACGACCGCCGACATGGCCAACGGGCCGGTGCAGCGGATCTCACCCTATCCCGCGACCGTGGCGCTGCTCGAGAAGCTCGGCTCGAAAAACAGCCACAAGTGCGTCTCATGCTGATCGGGTAATCGGGTAATTGCATTGGTCGGCGGTGTGAGGTCGACTAAAACGCCTCTTGAATGCCGAGATAGAGCCCGCGCGAGCCTTCCTTCCCCCAACCATAATCGGCCGTGAGGTTGGTGCGCGAATGCTTGTTCAGCAGCACGCGCAGCCCGAAGCCGGCAGCGGGCGCGAAATCGTCGAACAGCTTTTTTCCCGCGTCCTCGTTGTCGACCGTCGTGGTGTTGACGAACACGACGACGCCGAGCAGGCCGTTGCGCGTCACCGTGCCGCGGTATTCCATTTCGCCGTAGGCGAGATGCTCGCCGCGATAGCGGCCGTCGCTGTAGCCGCGCGCGGAGCGGCCGTCGCTGCCGGTCGCCGGCAGATCGAGGTACGGCGCGGTGCCGCTGATGACGTTATCGCTCATGAACCAGAACGCGAGCTTCTGGCGGCCGTCGGCGGTCAGCTTGCGGTAGGTGCGGACGTCGAGGGTCATCTGCTGCCACGTCGAGTCGCCGCCGAGAAAGCCGTCGAAGAAGGTGCGGACAACCGCGTTCGCGAGCCAGCCGCGCTGCGCGTTGATGCCGTTGTCGCGCGTGTCGAACAGCAGGCCCGCGGTGGTGCCGCTCGAGGTCTGGCGCGAGTCCGAGAAGCCGTGGCGATCGTTGTAGGCGGCGTAGTCCGACTGTTCGAAAGTCGACAGGACGCCGTCCCCGGGGCGGATGTTCGAGTGCGTGCTGAAATTGACGCCGAGGCCGGCGAACAGGTGCGGGCCGACGTGGCGGTACGCGGTTTCGTACAGCTTGAACGCGTTGAACTTGACGTTCTCCACGCCGGCGCCGATCGCCAGGGTGTCGGTGCCGAGCCCGTAGGTGTTCTGCGACGTCCACGACAGCCGGTTATCTCCCGAGATGAACCAGCGATCGTCGGCGGTGAACATCGAAAAGCGGATGCCGGACAGCACCTGTTTTTTCTGCGACACGCGCAGCCCCGCCGACACCGACGAGATGTGCGTGGTGTTCTCGTTGCCGCGGAAGAACGCGAGGTTGCTGTTCAGCCCGGCGCTGAGTCCCGTCGACGGCTTGGAGGCGATCGTCGGCGCGACGACGAAGAAATGATCACGGGAGGGCGTGGGCGGCGGCGCCGCGCCGGCATCGCCGGCGAGGGGATCCGCGCGTCCGTGCCGCAGCACGTGCCACAGGTCGCCCGCATCCAGCGTCGGCTGGAAGAAGCGCTCGGCGATGACGCGGTCGGCCGCGGGGGCAGACTCCTGCGCGAGCAGCCGCGCGGGCGCGAGCAGGCTCACGAACGCCAGAAGAGAGAGAACTTTGTGCAACAACTTTAGTTGACCACAGAACGTGCAGCTGCCACAGTTTTTTCGAACTTTGGCCCGCCCGATCCGTATCTACCCCGTATGCGCCTCGCCCACATTCTCCGCCGGCTCCTGCAGCTGCCGATGTTCACGACGATCGCGGTCGTGACGCTGGCGATCGGGATCGGTGCCAACGCCGCGATCTTCAGCGTCGTCGACGGCGTGCTGCTGAAGCCGCTGCCGTATCCGCAGCCAGACCAGCTCGTGGTGCTCGACCATAGCGCGGCCGGGCTGAACCTGCCGCACACGGGCTCGGCGCCGTTTCTCTATTACACGTATCGCGAACAGGGACGGCACTTTCAGGACGTCGCGATGTGGACGGCGGACACCGTCAGCGTCACCGGGCTCGCCGAGCCCGAGGACGTCCACGCCGTCGACGTCACCGACGGAATGCTGCCGATGTTCGGCGCGGTCCCCACGGTCGGCCGCCTGTTCACGCGGCAGGACGATGCGCCGGGCGCCGCCGACACCGTCATTCTGATGGCGGGGTATTGGCGATCGCGGTTCGGGGCCGATCGGGGAGTGATTGGCCGGCGCATCCTGCTCGACGGCAAGGCGCACGAGATCATCGGCGTCCTGCCCGATACGTTTCGTTTCCTCGACCAGAAGCCGTCGCTGATTCTCCCGCTGCAGTTCAACCGCGGCGAGACGCATCTCGGAAATTTCAGCTTCGCCGGCGTGGCGCGGCTGAAACCGGGCGCGACCGTCGATCAGGCCGCGGCCGATGCGTCGCGTCTGATTCCGGTTGGTCTCGCCAGCTTCCCGGCGTTTCCTGGGTTCAGCGCCAAAATGTTCGACGACGCCAGGCTGCAGCCGAACTTCCGGCTGCTGAAGACCGATGTGATCGGCGACGTTGGATCGACCTTGTGGCTGCTGGTGGGCACGATTGGCATGGTGCTGCTGATCGCCTGTGCCAACGTCGCGAACCTGCTGCTGGTGCGCGCCGAAGGGCGTCAGCAGGAGCTTGCGGTGCGGGCGGCGCTCGGCGCCAGCCGCGGCCGCATCGCCTGCGAGCTGCTCGCCGAGAGCGTCGTCCTGGGTCTGGTCGGCGGCGTCGCCGGACTCGGCCTGGCGTACGCCGCGGTCCGCGCGTTGATTGCGCTGGCGCCGGGCAACCTGCCGCGGCTGGACAACATCAGCATCGACGCGACGGTCCTGCTGTTCACGCTGGTCGTGTCGATCGTCGCCGGCCTGCTGTTCGGCGCGATCCCGGTGGTCAAGTACGCGGGTCCCTATGTCGCGGCCGGACTGCGCGGCGGTGGGCGCACGTCGAGTGCCAGCCGCGAGCGTCATCGCGCGCGCAGCACGCTGGTCGTCGTCCAGGTCGCACTGGCGCTCGTGTTACTGATCGGATCGGGCCTGATGATCCGGACCTTCCAGGCACTCCGGCAGGTGAATCCCGGCTTCGCCAACCCGCAGCAGCTCCTCACGTTCAGCCTCAGCATTCCGGAAACCCAGGTCAAACAGCCCGAGGCGGTCGTGCGCATGCACCAGGCGATGATCGATGCGATTGCCGCCATTCCCGGAGTTACCTCGGTCGGACTGACCTCGGTCATGCCGATGACCGGCCGCGGCCGCCACGATCCCATCTTCGCCGCGGACAAAACCTTCCAACAGGGCGAGCTGCCGCCGATCCGATTGTTCAAATTCCTTTCGCCCGGTTTGCTGACGACCATGGGGACACCCGTGGTGGCCGGACGTGATTTCACCTGGGCCGACGTCTACGACAAGCGTCCGGTGGCGATGGTGTCGGAGAACCTCGCGCGCGAGCTCTGGCAGCAGCCATCGGCCGCCTTGGGCAAACAGATCCGCGACAACCCCGGCGCTCCCTGGCGCGAGGTCATTGCCGTCGTCGCCGACGAGCGCGACGACGGCGTCGACAAGAAGGCACCGGCGATCGCGTTCTGGCCGATGATGATGGCGAACTTCTCGGGCAACGACGTCATGGTGCGGCGGACGCAGGTCTACATGATCCGCAGCGCGCGCGCCGGCTCGAGCGGTCTCGTCAACGAGATTGGCCGCGCGGTCTGGTCGATCAATCCGAACGTGCCGCTCGCCGGAGTCCGGACGCTCGACGAGGTCGTCAGTGCGTCGATGGCGCGGACGTCGTTCACGCTGGTGATGCTCGCAATGGCCGGCGGGATGGCGCTGCTGCTCGGCGTCGCCGGGATCTACGGCGTCATCTCGTACTCGGTGTCGCAGCGGACGCGCGAGATCGGCATCCGGATGGCGCTCGGCGCGCAGCGGCGCGAGGTGACGCGGATGTTCGTCGGTTACGGTCTGCGTCTGGCGGCCATCGGTATCGCGTGCGGCCTGGTCGCCGCGGTCGCGCTCGGCCGCGTGATGGTGTCGCTGCTGTTCGAGGTCAGCCCGATGGATCCGGTGACCTACGCCGCGGTGTGCGCGAGCCTTGCCGTCGCCGCGATGCTGGCGAGCTACGTGCCGGCGCTGCGCGCGACCGGCGTGAACCCGGTCACCGCGCTCCGCGCGGAGTGACCCTGGCGTCGGTCTTCCACATCCGTGGATCGAAGCTGAACGGCTCCGCGGTGCGCGGCGTCAGCGTCGCGAAGTCCCCGTGCCCGGGATTGAGGATGACATTGCGCTCGTGCGGGATCACGACCGACGGGACCGACAGCGCCACTGTCCGTCCCGCCCGCAGCCAGCGCTCGCCAAAGGCGCCGAGCGACGACGGGGCGGGGTAGGCGCGCCACTCGCGCGGCAGCTCGTCGATGCCGACCGTCTCGATCGCGGCGCTCTCGGGCAGCTCGATCGACAGCGCGAGGAGATCCATCGGCTCGAGATCGGGATCGGCATGGACGAAGCGCTCGAGCGCCGCCAGCGAGAGGGTCGCCGACGCGAAGACGACCGGTAGGCCCTTGCGCGTCCAGCGGCTGCCGTAACGGCGCGCGCCCTCTCCGTCGAACGCGGCGTGCGCGACGGTCGCAATCCGCCATACGCGCACGGCTAGCCGACGAGGCCGTATTCGAGCCGGCCGAGCACGTCGTCGACCTGCCGGACACCGAGGTCGGTGTCGAGCAGGGCGACCGGCATCTCGCCATTCAGCGCGCGATTGGGCCGGCGCAGCCATGCGGCGACCTTCTCCTCTGTGCCGAACACGGCCATGGCGTGAGCCGCGACCCGGACGAGGCGATAGAGGCGGTCTGATTCGTCCGCGTCGAGCCGGCGCGCCTGTTTGCGCCGCGCCAGCGTGCGGGCTGGCATCCGCAGCACGGTCGACGCCTCAGGCAGCGTCAGCTGGAGCCGTGCGCGCACCGACTCGAACGAGCGGTAGGGCAGGCCCTGCTTGATCCGATCGCGCAATTCGTCCGCCGTCGGTTCGTTGCCGCCGCGGAAGACGCCGGTGCCGCCGAGCGCGTCGACGACATACGCCATCGCGGTCATCCCGGCCGGTGCTGCCATATGGCATGATACCACACCGCCACATGGCCACCGACGCCGCCGGCCCGTCCCGGGAATCTGCGACAATCGCCGCATGTTGACCAGCCTCGTCCGGTGCGGCGTCGCCGCCGCTCTCGTGCTCTCCGCTGCCGTCGCGGGCCGCGCCCAGGAGCGTCTCGCCGCCGGCGCGCTGCCGGCAGCCGATCGGCCGTTCGGCACCCTGCGCGAGCAGGCGGCGCTGCAGCAGGCCTGGCTGAAGCAGCGGCTCGACACGGTCCTGCCGGCGTTGATGCGCAAGCACGGCATCGACTTCTGGGTCGTGCCGATGCGCGAGTACAACGAGGATCCGATCTTCGGGTCGATTACCGCACCGGAAACGTTCGCGGCGCGGCGCCGTACCATCTACGTCTTCTTCGACAGATGCGCGGCGGCCGGGACTCCCGCGTCGACGTCGTGCGTCGAGCGCATCGCGCTCGGCGGCACGTCGCAGGGCGGGCTGTTCGACGCGCGCACGTCGGCCAAGCGCGTCGCCAACCCGGTCAACGGCCGGCAGGCGGAGCTGTGGGGCGACGAGCAGTGGCTGCTGCTGAAGGAGGTCGTCGAGGAGCGGAAGCCGAAGGTCATCGGCATCGACCGGTCGACCACCTTCGCATTCAGCGACGGACTCTCGAGCGGCGAGCTGCAGGGGATGAGCGAGGCGCTCGGCAAGACGTGGACGGCGAAGTTCCGCGATGCCGAGCGGCTGCCGCTGGAGCTGATCGCATCGCGCCTGCCGGAGGAGGAGATCTTCTTCGAGAAGATGACCGCGCTCGTCTGGCAGATGACGGCAACGATGTTCTCGGACCAGGTCGTCGTGCCGGGCACGACGCGCTCGAGCGATCTGGTCTGGTGGTGGCGTCAGCGCACCAACGATCAAGGGCTCGGCACCTGGTTCCAGCCGAGCATCGAAGTGCAGCGCAGAGGCGCGACGCCGAAGGAGCTCGGTGCGGATCCGATCATCATGCCAGGCGACGTGTTGCACTGCGACGTCGGCATCACCGTGGCCCGCCTCAACACCGACACGCAGCATCTCGCCTACGTGCTGCGCCCGGGCGAAAGCGACGCGCCCGCCGGACTGACACAGGCGCTCGCGCACGCGAACGCGATGCAGGACTTCGCGATGGAGGAGATTCGTCCGGGCCGCACCGGCAACGAGATTCTCGCCGCGGTGCTGTCGCGGATGAAGGCCAGGGGGATAGGTGGCACGGTGTACACCCATCCGATCGGCATGCACGGCCACGGCGCGGGGCCGCTGATCGGCCTCTGGGACTACCAGGACGGTGTCGTCGGCCGCGGTGAAGCCAAGGTGATTCCGTCGATGTGGTTCTCGATCGAGCTGCAGGCGACGACGCCCGTCGCCGAGTGGGGCGGCCAGCCGGTGCAGATGGCGCAGGAAGAGGACATGATCGTGGGGTCCGACGGCAAGACGCGCTGGGCGCGGCAGCGCCAGGAGCGATTGTTCCTCGTGCGCGGCGCGCGCTGACGGACAGGCCCGTGCCCTTCGATCCGCGGCTGCTCGAGCCATTCTGGCGATTGTCGACGGTGCACGGCGAGAGCCTGTTGTTCGTTGACGACGGCGATGGCGTCGCCACCGCCACGCTGCTGTTTCCCGGCATCGACCTCGTCTCGTTGTCGAGCGCGACAGGCGAGGTCACCTTCGAGGCCGATCGAGACTTCGTCGTCGATCGAGGCACCGGCGTCATCAGCCGCACGCGGGGGTCGCGGCTGCCGTTCGCGCCACTCGCCGAGCTGTATCCGCCGGTGGATCCCTTCGTGCTGATCGCGGACGGCGACGAGTTCCACCGCCGCCAGGTCGCGGCCACGTACCGTCATCGCAGCGAGTGGACGGGGCACGTGCCGGGATCAGACGCGCTGGCGCTGCCGCGCACCTTCGCGCGGCTGCAATCCGCCCAGACAGTGACGATCGGCGTCACCGGCGACAGTATTTCAGAGGGGTATAACGCCTCAGGGTTCACCGGTGCGCCGCCGCACCAGCCGGCGTACGCCGACCTTGTTGCCGCCGGAATCGAGCACGCGCGCGGATCGCATGTGACGCTTCACAACCTGGCGACCGCCGGGTGGACCTCCGACGACGGCCTCGCCGACGTCGAGCGCGTTGCGGAGATCCGGCCGGATCTGGTGATCGTCGCGTTCGGAATGAACGACGCCGGCTACGCCGAGGCACCGGACTTTGCCGAGAACATCGGCGGCATCATCGCCGGCGTGCGCGCGGCGTCAGCTGACGCCGAGTTCGTGCTGGTGTCGCCGATGCTGCCCAATCCGCGCTGGGCCTATCCGGTGATGGCGCGCTTTCCCGCGTACCGCGATGCGCTCGCCGTTCTGTGCGGCGCCGGCGTGGCGCTGGCCGATGTGACGACGGTGTGGACGGATCTGCTCGCGCGCAAGAGCGTCCACGATCTCACCGGCAACGGCATCAATCACCCGAACGATTTCGGCCACCGCGTCTACGCGCAGGTGATCCTCGCCCTGCTCGGCAGTGCACGCCCCTAGGCCTGCCACCCCGGAGCGCAGGCCTTCAGGCCGGCCTACCACGCGGTCGGTTTGTAATCTTTCAGGAACTGTCCCCACACGTGCACGCCGGTGTTGAAACCGGTGATGATCGGCGCGACGATCCGCGCGCCGCCGTCGACAATGTCGAGC
>JAOBWF010000120.1 GCA_025463215.1 Acidobacteriota bacterium
TTGTGGACCCGGCTGGGATACAGATAGTCCGGATCGGGGGTCAGGGCGAAGGGGCGCTCGCGCAGTCGGTAGAAGCGTTCGTACATGTGGGGACTCCGTTACTCTCCCGAAGCGGGCGACAGCGGCATCGCCCCGGCGTCCGGACGCAGCCGGACGCGTCGCACGACGATGGTGGCGTCGGGCTGCTCGATGACCGTGGTATTCGACGGCCGGTTACCATTCACAAAGATGTCGTCCCCCTCGATCGCGGGCAGGACCTCGCGGATAGCGCGTTCGTAATCCTTTGGAAAATCGATCTCGGTCCACGGATACGCGCGCGTACCGACCGCGTGGAGCGGCCGCACGCGGGCAAAGTCGCCGAACGCCTTCGGCGCCCAGTCGCGCATGCCGCCGGTGCTGACGCGCTGGTCGAGCAGGGTCGCCAGGAGCCGCGCGCCGTCGCGGCCGAATTTGACCACCCCGACGTTCTCGCCATCCGCCTCATCAGGAGACAGGGTCTTGGCAATGTCTGTCACCCGCCCGCGCCGCACCTTGATCTTCATTTCCTCGTCGCCGAACGGCTCCGCGTCGTCCTCCTGGTAGGCAATCAGCAGCGCGTCCTCGTGACGCGAGGTCACCAGGTCCGACAGCATCTGCGGGTGGAAGAGCACGTCACAGTTCATGACTACGAAGCCGTCATATAGCAGAGGTCGTGCCAGCCACAGCGAGTAGAGGCTGTTCGTCTGCGCGTAGCGCGAGTTCTCGATGTAAGTGATCCGGCTGCCGCAGCTGCGGCGCACCGCCTCCGCCTGACAGCCGACGACGACGACGATGTCGGTGATGCCGACGCCCTTCAACGCCTCGATCTGGCGCTCGACCAGCGTCTTGCCGCCGACGCGCAGCAGGCATTTGGGCTTGTCGCCGATCGTGCCGTTCAGGCGCGATCCCTTGCCCGCCGCGAGAATGATCCCTTTCATGTCCGGTCCCGTCTCCTTTACGCCGCCGCGGCGGCGAGCCGCTTGCGGCGGCGCGCCGACATCAGCTCGTTGACCTTCTCCACGTACAGCTGCCGATCCGTCCTCTTCACAGCGAATGCCAGGAAGGTCGCCAGATAGACGAGCGCGCCGACCGCGCCGGCAAACGCCACCGCCCACAGCCGCGCCGGCAGCGCGTGCCGCAGCGGAATCACCACGATCGCCATCCCGATGGTGGGCCACAGCGTCGGCCACACCGCTTCACGGAACGCGTCGAACACGTTGATGTTCACGCGCCGGCACGCGGCCGGCCACAGGATGAAGACGGCCGAACCGGCGACCGGAATCAGCGTGCCCATCGCCTGGCCGATCAGGCCGTAGTGCCGGACCCACAGCAGGCTGAGGGCGATATTGCCCACCGCGGTGCCCGCGTTGGTGAACGCCAGCAGCCGATGCTGGCCGGCCCCCTTCAGCACCGTGGTGGCGGTGGCGTTGCCGACCCGAATCGCGACGACCAGGATCAGAATCTGCGCGACGACAATGCTGGCGGCGAACTTCGGTCCGACCCAGGCGCGGATCAGCGGGTCCATCAGCAGGAACATCGCCGACGCCAGCGGCACCACGCTGACCAGCGACAGCCGCGTGCCCTGCACGAAGATCGCGCGCAGCCGCTCCGCCTTGTTGCCGGCATCGCTGTCGACGACGACGGGGAAGAGCACGCCGTTCATCTGATTCGTGAGCCGCTGCAGCATCTCGGCGAGCCGCTGTGGCACGGTCCAGAGCGCGACCGCGGCGCTTGAGATGTAGGCGCCGATGACGATCGCGTCGATCGAGTAATTCAGCTTGTTCGACCAGTCGATGATCGAGACGTAGACGCTGAAGCTGGTGAGCTCGCGGACCCGCGCCCACTGGAACCGGGACGGCTGGATGCGCAGCGCCGGGAATACCTTGTAGGCGTTCAGGCGGTAGACGAAGTACGTCAGGATCCGCAGCGACGTCGTCGCCAGCACCAGCTGCACCAGCGACGCACCCGACAGCAGCATGACGACGTTGACGGCGGCGACCACCAGGCTGCTGCCGACGCCGACCACGTTGTTCAGGTCGTAGCGCTGGAAGCCGTTGATGACGCCGCCGAAGATGCTGAACGGCAGGCCGAGCGAGACATAGACGCCGATGATCAGCAGCAGCGTGCGGCCGGTCGACATCTGCTCGGGCGACAGGTTGAACACGTGCTGGACGTTGAGCGCCAGGATCAGGAAGATGCCGTAGCCGACGACGCCCATGACGCTGAAAATCACGAACAGCGTGCTGGCGATGTCGTTGAGTCCGTCGACGTCGCGCTTGGCGCGGTACTGCGCGATGAACTTGACGATCGAGCCGCCGAATCCGAGATCGAGGACGGAGAAGTACGTCGTCATCGACGAGGTCAGCATCCACAGACCGTAGGCCGATTGTCCCAGGTGGTGCACGTTGAACGGCAGCAGCACGAGGCCGATCAGCGCGTCGAGGATGATCGCCATGTAGCGCGTGCCGACGTTGCGCGCCACGGTCACGAGCTGGCGATCGTCCTCGCCCCACATCTGCTCTGCCTGATCCGATGCCATCGTCACTTGGCGCCCTTTCCGAAGAGAATCACCTTCACGGTGTCGAGCACGATGGTGAGATCGAACACGATCGACAGGTGCTTGATGTAATAGAGGTCGTAGCGCAGCTTCTCCATCGCGTCTTCGACCGTGGAACCGTACTGATATTTGACCTGAGCCCAGCCGGTGAGCCCCGGCTTGACCGCGTGGCGCTGCAGGTAGAACGGAATTTCCTTCGCGAGCTGGTCGACGAAGAACGGCCGCTCGGGGCGGGGGCCGACGAAGCTCATGTCGCCGCGCATCACGTTCCACAGCTGCGGCAGCTCGTCGAGGCGCGTCTTGCGGATGAAGCGGCCGACGCGCGTGATCCGATCGTCGTTGTCGCGCGCCCACACCGGCTTGCCGGCGAGCTCGGCGTCGGTCCGCATCGAGCGGAACTTGTAGATGTTGAAGACGCCGCCGTTTTCACCGACCCGCTCCTGGCTGTAGAGGAGCGGCCCGGGTGAGTCGAAGCGGATTGCGATCGCCGTCAGCGCCATGAACGGCGCCGACACCAGCGCGAGGATGATCGAGAACGAGAGATCGACCATCCGCTTGACGAAGCGCGTCACGCGCGAGGCGCGGAAGCCGTCGCTGAAGATCAGCCAGCTGGGCTTGAGATCGTCGAGCAGGATCTTGCCGGTCAGCCGCTCGTAGGTCGTCGTCGCATCTTCGACCCGGACCCCCGACATCTTGGCGCGCAGCAGCTGCTCGATCGGCAGCCGGCCGCGGCGGTCCGACATGCCGACGACGATGCGGTCGACGTGCCGGGTCGCGATGATGCGGTCGATGTCGCCGGCGGACCCGAGCACGTCGTGCTGCCGGATCATCGAGGCATCGTCGGTTTCGTCGACGAAGCCGACGAGCCGGTAGGCGAAGTCCTGCTGCAACCCGATCTGCTGCGCCAGCTTGCGCGCGGTGACGCCGGTGCCGACGATCAGCAGCCGTTCCTCGAGGTGCGGAACGTGCGCGAAGCGGTTGAAGGCGATGCGCCAGGTCAGGACCGCGACGACGAAGACCCCGAGCGCCGTGACGAACGTGCTCGGATCGAGCAGCAGCGTCGGAAACGCGAGGCAGCCGGCGGCGAGGACGATCGTCGCGGCGCCGGCCGCCTGCAGGAGGCGGATGACGAGCTCGCGGTTCGAGTGGACGACGGTGAGGTCGTAGAGGTCGTTGTAGTAGAAGCACAGCTCGCACAACGCGGTGACGGCGGCAATCTTCCAGAGGATCGTGCCCGTCTCCGGGCTGTTGAAGCCGCCGTGGAGGCTCGCGGCGAGCGCCATCGACCCGGAGATCAGCACGATCTCGAAGCCGAAGACGGTCAGCCCCCTCACCGATACGTTGCGATTGAAAACCTGCATGTCCCTGGATTCCTGTAGGGGCTTGGCGCTGGGTTCCGGGGGCTAGCTTCCTAGGTCCTGGTACCCAGCGCGTCGCGTCAGTGGCGAGTCGCCTCGTAGCGATAGTCCTGCTCGTGGCCGGAGTCGTTGAGGACGATACCGAGCAGGCGTGAGGAGTCGAACGCGCGCAGCGCGTTTTCGATCGCCGGCTTCGGCGTGACGCCGGCGCGGACGACCATCAGCATGCCGTCCACCAGCGGCGCGAGCACCGCGACGTCGGCGAGCGGCAGCACCGGCGGAGTGTCGAGGATCACGCGGTCGAATCGCGTCCGCAGGGTGTCGAGCAGGCGGCGCATCGCGGTCGAGCCGAGCAGCTCCGCCGGGTTGCCCGCGGTGGATCCCGCGTGGATCACCGTCAGGTTGTGATCGGGAATGAACCGCATCACGTCGTTCAGTTCCGCGGCGCCCGAGAGGTAATCGGTCAGCCCCGGCCCCGGGGGCAGCCCGAACAGCTGCTGCATCGACGGCTTGCGCAGGTCGGCTTCGACAATCACCACCCGGCGCTGAAGTTCCTGCGCCATCGTCAGCGCGAGGTTGGCGGACGTCACCGACTTGCCCTCGCCCTTCTGCGGGCTGGTGACGAGCACGGTGCGCAGGTTGTTGGCCCCGTCGGCGTGCGCCAGGCGCGTGCGCAGCTGGCGATACTGCTCCGCGGCCAGCGACTTCGGCGCCAGGCCCGCGACGAGCAGGGAGCTGAGGCGCACGGTGTAGCTCGCGATCGCGTCGCTCGCGGGAGCGGCGGCGGGAGCGGCCGGGTTGTGCCCGCCGACGTGCATGGCCGGCGCGCCCGGCACGATGCTGCGGGCCGCCGGCGGCTGCGGCGCTGGCGGCGTCGGGATGTCGATCGTCAGCGGGACGGTCGTGGTGATCGGGGCCGCGGCGGCGGATGCGCCGACGCGGCTGGTGCGAAGCGTGGCGCCTTCGCGCTCCGCCTTGTCGAGAATGTTCTGAATGCGGCTCATCTTCGTGTCCTCTCGTATTGCGGATTTCGGATGTCGGATGGCGGAGCGAATCGCGGAGTCACGCGCTGAACCCACAATCCACAATCCGCGATCCGCAATGTGCTATCCCATGACCGCTTCGATGCGCGGGATTTCCGCCAGCACCGGCAGCTCGAATTCGTCACGCAGACCGCGGGCATCGTGCACCGACCGGTCCAGGTATTCGCGGCCGAACGCGAGCGCGCCACCCAGGACGAGCCCCGCGGCGATCGCCAGCAGCATCACGCGCAGCGGCTTCGGCTTGAACGGCTCGGCGGGAAGGCCGGCCGGAACCAGGACCGCGAACTGCTCGCCGCCCTGTTTGCGCTGCAGCTCCTCGTCGAGCAGCGCCGTCTGCTTCTTGCCCGACAGATCCTGGTAGGTGCTGCGTTCGAGGTCGTACTGGCGCTGCAGCGCGACCATCTGCTGCTCGACGCGCGGCGCCCCCTCGACCCGGGTCTGGTACTGCGCAATCTGCCCCGTGATCGCCGCCTGCTGATGCTGCAGCTCGGCGATGCGCATCTTGGTGACTTCGCGATCCTTCTGCAGCTGCCGGAACTCGGGGTTCGCGTTCAGGATGGCGACGCGATCGGCGGCTGGCCGCGTGCGCTCGGCGGCGGCGGCCTTCTCGGCGGTCGCGAGCTCGTCTTTCAGGCGGACGATTTCCGGATGCTTGTCGGTGTAGGTGAGTTGCGCGTCGCCGAGCTCGCGGCGCAGCGTCTGCACGCGCGTCGCGGCCGCCTCGCCCGGCGTCCCCTTGGAGTCGATCAGCGCGCTGTCGGCGTTCTGCTGCATCGCGTCGAGTTGACGTTCGATCATCGAGAGGCGATCCTGCTCGGCGCGGGCCGTGGTCGCGTTCGACTCGAGCTGGCGCTGCATCGCCGACACCATCGCCAGGTTGGCGTTGGTCTGTTCGGGCAGCCGGCCCATGAATGATTCCTTCATCGTCCGCAGCTTCGATTCGACGTCTGCCAGCCGGACGCCGCTCGCCTGCAGCTGGGTCTCGATGAATTGCGAGGTGTCCTGGGCGCGCACTTCACGCGACCGCGAGTTCTCCTCGACGAAGACCTGCGCCAGGCGGTTGACGATCCGCTGTGCGTCGTCGGGCGAGCCGTCGACATAGGACACCTGATAGGTGTCGAGCTGCGCCTTCTGCTCGGGCGCGAGCGATTTCTGCGCCGCGCCGCCGGGATCGCCGTTGGACGGCGTGATCGAATCCGACGGCGTGACGCTGACGCCGCCGCGGATGCGGTTGATCGCGGACTCGATCGAGCCGTTCTGATCGAGGTGCTCGAGGCGCGCGGTGCGCTCGAGAACGGTGCGGCTGAGGAGCTGCTGCGACACGGCCTGCATCCGCTCCGACCGCTCCATCGCGACCGCGCCGACGATGTTCGGCGCCAGCCGCGCCGCGCTCACGGCGATCGTCGTGGTCGCCTGATACGTGCGCGGCAGCTTCCACACCAGCAGGCCGCCGACGATCAGCGCCAGCGTCATCGGGATGATGAACCACCACTTCCGGCGGTTGAACACGGACACGTAGTCGAGCGGGTCGAAGCGAGGTTCGTCCATTACTGCATCCTCATAGGCTTGGAAGTCACGATCTGAAACCCGACACGGTTGCGGGCGATGTAGCCGCCGACGTGAAGGCTGGTCTGCTGAACCAACGAATGGAACACCTCGAGGCGGACCCAGGGCTGCGGTTCCCAGCCCAGGATCGTGTGCGTGCGCAGCGAGCGCAGCGGCAGCTGTTCGACGACACCGGTCAACGGATCGGAGATCACGCCGTTGGCGGTCAGCGGCTGGTTGTCGCGAAACACCGCCGAAGAGTCGAGGTAGACGCGGCGCGCGTGGAACAGCGGCATGCGGAAGCCGATGCCCGCATCCTGAGCCTGCACCGTCCCGCCGAACCCGAACGACGGGATGAACGTCCGCAGGTAGCCGACGTGGAACGTCGTCCGCGCGTGCTGACGCTCGAACGCGATGCGCCAGGCGGGGCCGACGCGCGCGTCGGTCAGCGAGGTCTGCTGCAGGTAGACGACGCCGGCGCCGCCACGGACCGACCACATCGGCGACAGCGCGTAATCGACCGCCGCCTCGGTCGTGTGGAAGTCGAACGGCTCGACGTCGCCGCTGACGATGGCGCGCCGGAACGAGTAGTCGGCGCCGACGGCCGCGCGGGCGCTGACCTTGCGCCGCCACGTGGTCATCGACTCCAAGATGCGGCCGCCGCGCAGGATGTCAGCGGTCGCGTCCGGACGGTCGAACGCGACCACCTGATAACTCAGCGATTGGGTCACCAGGTCGCGCCCGCTGATCGCGTACTCGACGCCGCCGCGCGCGTCAGCCGTCTTTGCGCCGGTCTGTCGGTACGGGATGCCCCCGAGATCAATCAGGTCGGTGGTCGGCAGCAGCGCGGCGGCGCCGTGGCCGAACCACGCGAGGTGCGCCGACTGCTGATGGCGCAGCTCCAGCTTCGCGCGCTGTTCCCAGCGGTTCAGCGCCGGGTAGGTCCGGTAGTCCAGGAAGCTTCCCGAGTAGTCCACGTCCAGCATCGAGTGCTGGCCGATGTAGTGGAGATCGGCCCCCGGAAACACCGTGGCGACGTAGTCGTCGTTGCCCTGGTGCCCTTCACTGAAGAGCGAGACGTTGGTGTCGTAGGTCTCCGCGACGCCGATCGTCGGGGTGAACGTCCACCCCGCGCGGTACTGCTGATCCGGCGCGCCCGAACCCAGCCGCTCCTGCGCGCCCATCGGCTGCGCCAGCAACGCGAATCCGACGGCGACGATTAAGCAGGTACGTTTCATATCCACTCTCAACTCTCAACTGTCAGCGTTACGGGACGACGACGGTGTCGCCGGAGCGCAGATAGAACGGCCGCGCGTCGCCGTTGAGGACGTCCTTGTAGTTGAACTTGATCGTCTGGATGCTGCCGCTGTTGCCGTTCGGCCGCAGCACCTTGACCTCCTTGGTGTTCGCGAACTCCTTGAAGCCGCCGGCCATCGCCAGCGCCTGCAGGATCGTCGTCGGCCCGTGCAGCTCCATCGTGCCGGGATGGGTGACCTCGCCCATGACATAGACCTTCGAGGCCAGCGCTTCGACGACGATCACGGTGACGGTCGGATTGGTGACGTACTCCTTCAGCGATGTCGCGATCGTGTCGCGCAGCTCGATCGGCGTGTGGCCGGTCGCCTCCATGTCGCCGACGAGCGGCAGCGTGATCTTGCCGTCCGGGCGGACCTGCACCGACTGCGACAGCTGCGCGTCCTTGTAGACCTCGATGCGGAGCTTGTCGCCGGGGCCGAGCCGGTACTCGTCGTTCAGCGCCGGCGCCTGCGGCGCCGACTTCTTGTCGGCGTCCTTGTCCTTGGCCGCCAGGGGAGCGAGGGAGCAGACGGTGAGCGCGAGCGCCGCTGCGAAAGTGGTGACGACGTGTCTGTTTTTCATGGCGTGCAACCTCAGTTCTGATCAGCGGACGACGAGTGGAGGCCGCCCCGCCAGTTCACAATCGGCCGGGACAGGGCCTGACGTTTGAGCGAGTCGGCGTCGACCGCGTGGGTCGGGTAGCATGCGGCGCCGACCGCGATGCGCATCTGGGTCGGGAACTCGTAGTTCTCGATGCGGGACACCAGCCGGTTGATGACGCGCTCGGAGTGCTCGAAATCGGCGTCGAGCAGGACCAGGGCGAGCGTGCCGCGGTCGGTGTGGCCGATCAGATCGGTGTCGCGCACCTCACGGACAATCAGCTGCGCCACTTCATGCAGCGTGCCGTCGTCGGCCGTCACCGTCATCCCTTCCCATTCGCGGCTGGCTTCGACGGTGACGAGCGTCAGGTAGTTCTGCGACCGGACGGCGCGCTTGAGCTCGGAGTCCAGGACGAACTCGAACGCGCCGGGCGTCAGCAGCTTCGAGTTCTCTTCGTAAAACGTGGTCATCTATGAAGCCTTGTCGAGACCGTTTTCTTTGATTTTGTAAAGGAGGGCCTTGTAGCTGATGCCCAGGATCTCCGCCGTTTCCTTGCGGTTCCACCGCGTCTGCTGGAGCATCTTGAAGATCAGCTCCCGCTCCGCCTCCCGCGCCGCCGTGCGCGAGATGTCTTTCAGCGAGTAGTTGCCCGCTTCGGCCGCGGCGCACGCAATCTCGGTCGGCGTCAGCGGACCGGACGGCACGGCGACCGGCGCGGCGGCGCCCGCCCCGGCACCGACCGCCGCGAACGCGCGGCTGCCGGTCGCGCC
>JAOBWF010000125.1 GCA_025463215.1 Acidobacteriota bacterium
CGCCGCGCCGCCAAGCCGGCCGAGGCGGGGGCGGCGAAGGCGGCACCGGCCGCCAAGGCGAAAGCCAAGACGAAGCCGAAAGCCGCGGGCGGGAAGCGTGCCGTCCGCAAACGCGCGAGCTGATGACGATCCGGATCGTCGGCGGCGGCCTCGCCGGAACGGAGGCTGCGTGGCAGGCCGCGTCCCGCGGCGTCCCGGTGACGCTGTACGAGATGCGGCCGGTTCGCGCGACCGCCGTCCACAAGACCGATCGCCTCGCCGAGCTGGTCTGCAGCAACTCCTTCCGCGGCGACAAACTCGATAACGCGGTCGGCCTGCTGAAGGAAGAGATGCGGCGGCTCGATTCGCTGGTGATGCGCGCCGCCGAGGCGAGCCGCGTGCCTGCCGGCGCGGCGCTCGCCGTCGATCGCGAACGCTTTGCCGACATCATCACCCAGACCCTCACCGACCATCCGCTGATCACGATCGTCCGCGACGAGATCACCGCGATCCCGCAATCGACCGAGACCGACCCCGTCATCATCGCGACCGGGCCGCTGACGTCCGACGCGTTGTCCGCCGACCTCGCGTCGGTGGTCGGCCAGAAGCATCTCTACTTCTACGACGCGATCAGTCCGATCGTCCTCGCCGACACGATCGATCGATCGAAGGTCTTCCGCCAGTCGCGGTGGGATCGGAGTTTACGGGGTTCTCAGGGTTCTCAGGGTTCTCAAGGTTCTCGGGGTGCTGAGGGTGCTCAGGGTTCTCAGGGTGCTCAGGGTGCTGAGGGTGCTCAGGGTTCTCAAGGTGCTCAAGGTGCTGAGGGTTCTCAGGGTGGCGAAGGTGCGGCGTGCGGGGTGGACGATGGTGCCGGCGACTATCTGAATTGTCCGCTGACGCGTGACGAGTACCAGGCGTTCTACGCGGCCCTGACGAGCGCCGAGTCCGCGACCGTGCACGACTTCGACAAGGAGCGGTTCTTCGAAGGCTGTCTGCCGATCGAAGTGATGGCGCACCGCGGTCCAGACACGCTCCGGTTCGGGCCGATGAAGCCGGTCGGCCTCACCGATCCGCGCACCGGACGCGAGCCGTACGCGGCGGTGCAGCTGCGCCAGGACAACCTCGCCGGCGATCATTTCAGCCTCGTCGGGTTCCAGACGCAGATCAAGTGGGGCGACCAGGCGCGCGTGCTGCGCCTGATTCCCGGCCTCGAGGCGGCGGAGTTCGTCCGCTTCGGCATGGTGCACCGTAACACCTACGTCAACGGCCCGACCGTGCTCGCCGAAACATGGCAGGTGCGCGCCCGTCCGACACTGTTCTTCGCAGGGCAGATGTCCGGCGTCGAGGGCTACGTCGAATCGGCGGCGTCCGGGCTGCTCGCCGGCATCAACGCCGCGCGGCTGGCGAAGGGGGACGCGGTGTCGTCGCCGCCGCGCACCACCGCGATCGGCGCGCTCGCCTACTACGTGTCGCACGCCAATCCGGCGCACTACGAGCCGTCGAACATCACGTTCGGGATCATCCAGGCGCTGGCCAAGGCGCCGCGCGGCAAGAAGGAACGCAACGAAGCGCTGTCGGCGCGCGCGCTCGCCGACCTCGCAGCGTGGATGGGGTCAGATCTTGATTTTTTCGTCGCTGACCACACCCGAAAAAATCAAGATCTGACCCCATGACCGCACATCTCAAGCAGTTCCTGCAGTACCTGGCGCTGAATCGGAACGTGTCGGCGCATACGGTGCGCGCCTACGACAGCGATCTGTCGCAGTTTCTCTCCCATGCCGCGGCCGCCGCGGGCGTCAAGCCGCGCGAGCTCGCGCCGGCGCAGCTCGATCGGCTGGCGCTGCGCGGCTTCCTCGGCGACCTCCACAAACAGGGGCTGGCGCGGGCGACGGCCGCGCGCAAGCTCGCCGCCGCGCGGACGTTCCTGCGCTATCTGCGCCGCGAGGGGCTGATCGACGACGATCCCGGCGCGCTGGTGGCGACGCCGAAACGCGACATCCGCATGCCCGCGCACCTGTCGGAGGACGAGATGTCGGCGCTCATCGACGCTCCGGCCGGCGACGGCGTGCTGGTGCGCCGCGACCGCGCGATCCTCGAGCTGTTTTACGCCGCGGGCCTGCGTCTCAGCGAGCTCGCGGGGCTCGACGTCGACGACGTGAACCTGAGCGCGAAGATGGTGCGGGTGCTCGGCAAGGGCGGCAAGGAGCGGATCGTGCCGTTCAACGGCAGCGCGGCGACGGCCCTGCGCGCGTACTTGCCGGCCCGGGAGGCCCTCATTTCTGGGCAGGATCGCCCGGCGAGACGGGACAGGCCGGACGGGAAGGCGCCGAGCAGGGCGAGCGCCCGTCCATCCCGCGCGGCGAGCCCGCCGCGGCTGTCCCGACCGACCGATCCGTTGTTCGTGAATTTTCGCGGCGGACGACTGACGACGAGGAGCATCGATCGGTTGGTGCGGCGCTACGTCGCCGCGAGCAGCACGCGGATGGGGATCAGCCCGCACGCGCTGCGCCACTCGTTCGCGACCCACCTGCTGCAGCGCGGCGCCGATCTGCGCGTCATCCAGGAGCTGCTCGGCCACGCCCGCCTGAGCACGACGCAGCGCTACACACACGTCAACGCGGCGCAACTGCTCGAGGTCTACAAAAAGTCGCACCCGAGGGCCGTTCGGGCAGGACAGTCGGGACAGGAAGGAAAGGGCGGCCGTTAACCGTCCCGCCCATCGTGCCCCTCCAGGCGGTCCTGCCTAGGATGCCGCCGCGATGAGTGGTGCAGCGCGCCGGCCTCTCGGGAACTCGATGTTCAGCGTCTTGATCTTGTAGTTCATCACCCGCGGGCTGATCGACAGCAGCTCCGCCGCGTCCTTCTGCACCCAATTGGACATCTTGAGCGCTTCGACGATCGCGTGGCGTTCGATGTCCTCCAGCGGGATGCCGGTCGGCGGGATCTTGACGACCGAGGCGTGATCGCGCGAGCCGCCCGCGGTCGCGACTTCGCCGAGCCGCAGATCGATCGAGGCGATGGCCCGCCCTTCGGCGAGCAGGATCGCCCGCTCGATGGTGTTCTCGAGCTCGCGGATGTTCCCCGGCCAGTTGTAGCGCATCAGCAGCTTCTGCGCGTCGGGCTCGAGGCCGTCGATTTTCTTCTTCAACTCGCCGGCGAACTTGCGGATGAACGTCAGCGCGAGCGGCACGATGTCGTCCTTGCGCTCGCGCAGCGGCGGCATCTCGATCGACACGACGTTGAGGCGGTAGTAGAGATCTTCGCGGAAGTGTCCGGACTGGACCATCCCGGGCAGATCGCGGTTGGTCGCGGCGATCAGGCGCACGTCGACCCGCAGCGTCCGGGTGCCGCCCAGCCGCTCGAACTCGTGCTCCTGGAGGACGCGAAGGATCTTGGCCTGCGTGCTCGGGCTCATGTCGCCGATTTCATCGAGGAACAGCGTGCCGCCGTCGGCCTGCTCGAAGCGGCCGATGCGCTGCTTGTCGGCACCGGTGAAGGCCCCCTTTTCGTGTCCGAACAGTTCGGACTCGAGCAGGTTTTCCTGCAGCGCCGCACAATTGACCTTGACGAAGTTCCGGTTGTTGCGCAGCGAGTTGTGGTGCGTCGCGCCGGCGATCAGCTCCTTGCCGGTCCCCGTTTCGCCGCGGATCAGCACGGTCGTGTTGCTCTTCGCCACCTTCTTGACGATGTCCAGCACGTGCTGCAGCGCCGCGCTGGTGCCGACGATCTTGTCGAACTCATAGATGTCGTTCTGGGTGCCGCGGAGGTAATCGAGCTCGTTCCTCAGGCGCTTCACCTCGAGCGCCTTCTCGATCTTGACCTCCATCTCCTCGATCTCGAACGGCTTCTGCACGTAGTCGAAGGCGCCGGTCTTCATCGCCTCGACCGCGGTGTTCACGGATCCGAACGCGGTCATCAGGA
>JAOBWF010000135.1 GCA_025463215.1 Acidobacteriota bacterium
GTTCTTCACGATCGGGCCGCCGAGCACGAAGTTGGGGCCGAAGCCAGCGATGCCGTTGATGTTGTACAGGTCCTGATGGCGCTTGCTGCGGAACGTCGGGCTGAGATTATTGAGCCGCATGTGCCAGGTGTCGCCGCCGCGGCGCGTCTGGATCACGACCAGGCCCGAGGAGAAGCGGCCGTACTCGACCGCGTACGGATTCGGCATCACCGCCACCGAATCGATCGCATCGTCCGGCAGCGTGAAATGGACGAGGCCGAGCACGGGATCGGTGAGCGTGCTCGCGCCGATCTGGACGCCGGCCTGCGTCGGCCGGCCGCCCTTGATGCTGACGCCGCCCGGCACTTCGATGACGCTGGCGAGCAGCCGCAGCGCTCCGCCAAGACCGCTGCCGTTCGCGTACTCGTCGGTTTCGCGGCTGTTGATCGCATCGGAGGTGCCGAGCGTGTCGGCGGCCGACACGATCGACGCCGGCGCCATCACCTCGACGGTCTGGGTCAGTGTCGCCAGCGGCAAATCCATCGAGCGTTCGGTGGTCGCATCCGCCGCGACCGACACCGCGGCACGCGCGACCGCGAACCCTTCGAGCGACGCGGTCAGCGTGTACTTGCCTTCCTGCAGCGCGCTGAACCGGAAATGGCCGTCACCGTCGGACAGGACCGACCCGACCTCCTGGTTCGACGAGTTGTGCACCACCACCAGGGCGCCGCCAAGCCGGATGGTGCCGCTCTGCGTCGACACGAACCCTTCCAGGACGCCGCCGCCCTGCTGCGCGAGCGGGCGCGCCCCGGCGAGCCACAACAGGCACACGCTGATCACCAGGAGGAGTCGACGCGGGGGAGCCACCGGATCTCATTGTGGTCGATCGGCGGTTCAATTCGCCAGCCAGAGCACGACCGCGACCGCCGCGCCGGCGACGACGTCGACGACGTAATGGTAGCGGCCGATGACGCAGGCGACGCAGATCGCGAGGGCGAGCCCGAGCAGCGCGACGCCGGTCCAGGGCAGGGCGCCGATCACGGCGAGCGCGACCGCGAGCGATCCGGCGGCGTGGCCGCTCGGAAACGTATTCACGCCGATCGTCAGGTGCTGCACCATCTGTGACGCGAGGCGATGGATCGCGGGATCGGCGAGCTCCGGTTTGCGTTCGAGCGCCCAGGGCGGCCGCGTCTGGATCAGCGCGAGCGGCGCAAATGCCGCGAACTCGGCGCCCATCACCATCGTCCAGTAGCGATCGGTGAGCGCGGCATGATCGGTCAGCACCAACGCGACCAGGCCGGCGGGGATCAACAGAAAGCAACCCATGTAGATCACCTCGAGCCCGGCGACGAGAACCCGCGGCCAGCCGACGAACCGGCGCGCCGGGTCGCCGAGCAGACGATGATCCCACGCCATCAGCCACTGCTCCGTCGGCAGCGACGGGACAGCGAACAGGTAGCCGCTCAGGAAATACCCGGCGAGGATGTAGGCGAGCGGCGACCAGTCGCGCACGAGTGCCGGCGCCGCGTGCGCGATCGCCCAGACGCCTGCGGCGCAGGCGGCGGACGCCGCGGTCACGAGCGCGCGGCGAGACGCGGCCAGCGGCGGCAGCCAGCATGCGGCGACGAGATACACAAAGTACGCGACCGCGATCCACTCGAACGAGCGCACCAACGAACGATACCTCATCGCTTACCATTACAAGGCGCATGACCGACTCCGTTGACATCCGCGCGGTGCAGGGCCGCGGCGACCGCCGCCGCTTCGTGGACTACATGTACGAGCGCAACGCCGGCGACCCGCATTGGGTGGCGCCGTTGCGGATCAGCGAGCGCGAGCGTCTCGACCCGAAGAAGAACCCGTTCTTCGCGCACGCGGAGGTCGCGCTGCTGCTGGCGTGGCGCGGCGGCCGCGTCGTCGGACGCATCGCGGCGATCGACGATCGCCTGCACCGCGCCACCCACGGCGACAACGTCGCCATGTTCGGCTTCTTCGAAGCGGAGGACGCCGGCGTCAGCCGGGCGCTGCTCGCCGCGGTCGAGGCCTGGGCGAGGACCCGCGGCCGGACGGCGGTCCGCGGTCCGATCAGCCCGTCGCTGAACGAGATGTGCGGCCTGCTCGTCGACGGCTTCAACACCGACCCGATGCTGCTGATGCCGCACAATCCGCCCGAGTACGGAACCCAGATCGAGGCGGCCGGCTACGCCAAGGTCAAGGATCTGTATGCGTGGCTGCACGTCCTGCAACGGGATCTGCCGCCGGTGTTCGTGCGCGCGGCGCGGCGGCTGCGCGCGAAGCACCGGGTCACCATCCGGCCGCTGAACCTGAAGGAGTTCACGCGCGAGGTGGAACGGCTGCGCGCGATTTATTGCACCGCGTGGGAGCGCAACTGGGGCTTCGTGCCGCCGACCGACGCCGAGTTCCGCCGGATCGCGAGCGAGCTCAAGCCGATTTTCGATCCGCGCTGCACGGTCTGCGCCGAAGTCGACGGCGAAATGGTGGCCTGCCTGGTGTCCGTGCCCGACATCAACCAGGCGCTCAAAGGGACGAACGGCAAGCTGTTCCCGCTCGGCCTGTGGCGCCTGCTGCGGCGCAAGCACTACATCTCCCAGGTGCGCCTGCTGCTGCTCGGCATCGACGAGCGCCACCGCGGCCTCGGGCTCTACCCGCTGCTGATTACCGAGTGGCACCAGCAACTGCAGGGGACGCCGTACGTGCGCGCGGAGTTCTCGTGGGTGCTCGAGGACAACCGCGACATCAACCAGCCGGCCGAAGCGGGCGGGGCGCAGCGCTACAAGACCTACCGCATTTACGAGAAGACGCTGTGAGCCGGCGGATCGCCGTGACCGGCGCATCGGGATTCATCGGCCGCCGGCTCGCCCCCTATCTGACCGCGCGCGGCGACACGGTCGTCGCCATTCCCCGCCCGTTCGAGTCGGCGGCGCTCGAGCACGCCTTCCGGGGCGCCGATGCGGTCGTGCACCTCGCGGGTGTCGTATCGGCGGTGCGCGAACGGGATTACGTCGCGGGCAACGTCGACGCAACGCGGATCGTGGCCGGTGCTGCCGGCGCGGCAGGCGTGCCGCTGATCCACATCTCGAGTCTGGCGGCCGCCGGGCCGGCGTCGCCGCGCGCGCCCCGGTCGGAAGCGGATCCGCCGCAGCCGATCAACACCTACGGCCGCACCAAGCTCGAAGGCGAGCGCGTCGTCGCCGCGATCGATGGACTGGGCTGGACCATCCTGCGGCCGGGCGTCGTTTACGGCCCCGGCGACCGCGCGCTGCTGCCGGTGTTCCGCGTCGCGCAGCACGGCCTGCTGCCGCTGGTCGGGCGGACCGACGCCGCGTACACGTTCATCCACATCGGCGATCTCGTCCGCGTGATTGCCGCCGCGATCGACAGGCCGACGGCCGGCGACATGCTGTTCGTCGGGCATCGCGATCCGGTGTCGACGCGCGATCTGCTTGAGGGTGTCCGGACCGCGATTGGCGCACCGGCGAGGATCATCAGGGTTCCGCTCGCGGTCACGCGCCTGGCCGCGATCGCCGGCGACGTCGGCGGCATCCTGCGGGGGCGGCCGGCAGTGATCAACACCCGCCGCTATGCGGAGCTGGCGTCCGAAGGATTCGTGTGCCGCGTCGATCGCCTGCGCGATCGGCTCGGCGTCGCGGCGCAGATCAACCTGCGCGACGGCCTCGCCGTTACGTATGCCTGGTACCGGCAGGAACGCTGGCTGTAGACGGCTGTTGTTGTCCCGGAGACCGCAACCATTGCAGAGAGCAGCTTCGGCTCGGCGTCCTCGGCGATCTCACCTGAACGTGATCACGACATCGCGACGCGGGTGACGCCGAGCTCGGCGCCGACGCGCCCGAGGATGCCAAGCGCGCGTCGCAGCTGATCGGCGCTGTGTTCGGCCGAGCAGCTCGCGCGCAGCACGCATTCGTCCGCGGGGCAGCCGGGGGGAACGATCAGGTTGACGTAGAGCCCCTCGTGCAGCAGCCGCTGCCACAGGGCGATCGTCCGCGTTTCGTCGCCGGTCATGATCGGCACGATCGGCGACTCGGTCTCGCCAATCACGTAGCCGAGCTCCCGCAGGCCCTGACGCAGCCGGCGCACGTTCGTCCACAGCTGATCGCGCAGCTCGGGATGGGCGCGCACTACCTTGATCGCCGCGCTGACGCTGGCGATGTTGGCGGGCGATCCCGAGGCGGTGAACACATAGGCGCGCGCGAGAAAGTGCAGCGCGCGCAGCTCCGGATGATTCGAGACGCAGACGCCGCCGATGCCCGCGAGCGATTTCGAGAAGGTGCCGACGATGAAGTCGACGTCTTCGAGGACGCCCTGGTCCTCGGCGCAGCCGAGCCCGGTCTTGCCGAACGTCCCGAGCGAGTGCGCCTCGTCGACCAGGAGGTAGGCGCCGTAGGCCTTGCACACGTCGACGATGTCGCGCAGCGGGGCGACGTCGCCGCGAATCGAATACAGCCCCTCGACCACGACCAGCCGGTTGCGCCCGGCCGGCAGGCGCTCCAGTTTCTTGCGCAGGCTGTCGGCGGAATTGTGCCGGAAGCCGACGACCTGCGCCGCCGTCTGGCGGGTCGCGTCGTAGATGCTGGCGTGGCTGTCGCCGTCGATCAGGATGACGTCCCCGGCGCCGCACAGGCCGCCGACGAGCGACAGGTTCGCCTGATAGCCGGTGCTGAAGATGATGGCGTGGCGCTTGCCGAACCAGTCGGCGAACTCGCGCTCGAGATCTTCGTGAATCGCGAGCGTGCCGTTCGCGGTCCGCGAACCGGTGGTGCCGGTGCCGAAATCGAGGATCGCGCGGCGCGCCGCGTCGGTGACGTCGGGATGCAGGGTGAGGCCGAGATAGTTGTTCGAGCCGAACATCAACGTCGGCCGGCCGCCAATCACCACTTCTCCGGGGCCGAGCACACGGTCGATGACCGTGAGGCCGGGCATTGCGTCCCCCTCGGCGAACATCGCCCGCCGCTTTTCGATCACCCGCAGCTTGTCCAGCAGATCCATCTAACCCTAATCCCCAATCCCTAATCCGCAATCCCCAATCGCTAGTCCCTGCCGCCGAGCGAACCTTGTTCGTAGCGAGCTTTGGTCGCCGCGCGCTGCACCTTGCCGCTGGTGGTGCGCCCCACGGTGCCGCTTCGCACAATCGCCACATCGTCCACGTAAAGGCCGAACAGGTTGCCGATTTCGCGGCGGATCTGGCCGGTCAGCACGTCCGACGGCACGGTGCCGCTCGGCTCGACCACGATCACGACCCGATCCGCCTGGCCGCGCTCGCCGGCGCCGAAGGCCACTACCCGTCCGCGGCGGACGCCGCCCATCCCGTCCACCGCCCACTCGAGATCCTGCGGGTGGTACTTGCGGCCGTTGACGATGATGATGTCCTTCGCGCGGCCGCAGACGAACAGCTCGCCCCCCGACAGGTAGCCGAGGTCGCCCGTGTGCAGCCAGCCGTCGCGGATCGTCTGGGCGGTCAGCGCCTCCTGCTTATAGTAGCCCAGCATCACGGACGGGCCGGCCAGCAGGATCTCCCCGACCAGGCGCTCGCCCAGCGGTGCGCCGTCCTCGCCGGCAATCTGCAGCCGGTGTCCTGGAAGCGCCGATCCGCAGCTGACGAGCGCCAGCGCCGCGCCCGTGCCGTCGTGCGGCACTGCGGCCCCTGCCGACGTCAGGGTGTCGGCCGATACGACCTCGGTGCGCGGCCGCCGGCCGCGCGGCGGAAACGTCGCGGCGAGGACATGTTCGGCGAGGCCGTAGCACGGCAGAAAACTGGTGTCGCGAAACCCGGCGGGCGCGAACTTCTCCGCAAAGGCCGCCAGCGTCGGCGGATGGATCGGCTCGGCGCCGCAGCCGGCGACCCGCCAGCTCGAGAGATCGAGCCCCGAGAGGTCCTTGACGCGGCGAACGCACAGGTCGTACGCAAAATTCGGCGCAAAGCTGACGGTGCCGCGGTGCCGCGTGATCGCGCGCAGCCATTCGGTCGGGCGGCGCACGAACAGCTCCGGCGGCAGCAGCACGCACGTGCGGCCCGTGTACAACGCCCCGAGCGCCATGCCGACCAGGCCCATGTCGTGATTCAGCGGCAGCCAGCTGACGCCGACGTCGTGAGCCGAGGCGGCGACCGCCGATGGCCCGAGAAACGCCTCGATGTTGGCGGCGACATTCGCGTGCGTCAGCGCCACGCCTTTGGGCGATGACGTCGACCCGGACGTGAACTGCACGAAGGCAATGTCGTCGAGCGACGCCTGCCGATCCGGGTCGGCGGCGGGCGCGTCGAAGTCGGCGGGACACAGCACCACCGCGAGCTGGGGGCAGCGGCCCTTGATCGCGTCGAACGACGGCGTCAGCGCGCGCGTGGTGACGACGGCGCGAGCGCCGGCGGCGTGAAGGATCGACGCGGTGAGCTCGAGGTAGCGCGGCAGATCACCGCTGGTGGCCGGCGGGTACAACGACGCCGGCACGAGGCCGGCGATCGAGGCGCCAAACAGCGTGGTGAGGAACTCCTCGGGGTCCGGCAGCACGAGGGCCACGAGATCGCCGCGGCGCAGCCCCGCGGCACGCAGGCTGGCGGCGGCGCGCAGCGCCGCGATCTGAAGGTCGGCGAACGAGCGCTGCCGATCGGCATCGCCGGCGGCGAAGCAATAGCCCGCGTCAGTCTTTGCCGCCAGCGCGAGCGCCTGCGGCAGCGTCCGCCATGCGGCCATCAGGGCGTGGACCGGTCCTCGACGAGGCGCGCGACCTGCGACACGACCTGCGCCACGGTGCGCGTCGCCGGCACGTCGTTCAGCGGAATCGAGATGTCGAAGCGGTCTTCCAGCTCAGCGATAACTTCGAGGATCTGCAAGGAGTCGAACCCCAGGTCGGCGATCAGCTCGCTGTCGAGCGAGGGCTCGATCGGCCGCCGGCTCACCTGCTTGAGGACGTCGAGCACGCCGTCTTCGATTGGGGCCGAGGCAGGCTGCGGCATGGATGAAGCGTGTAAGATTAGCATGACGTTCGGTTGACGTTTCGATGAACAAACGATGTCGCCGCGCGTAAAGAATTGATGAAAATCGCCCGGCTGCTGCTGATCGCGCCGTTCCTGCTGACGGCTTCGCTGCGCGCGCAAATCGAGCCGCGCGCGGCGCTGGTGGAGCCGGCGGCGTGGGCGGCGCTCGACGCCGGCCAGGCCCGAACCGCCGCCGAGGGCTTCCGCGACGCGCTGGCCGCCGACCCGAAGAACCCGCGGCTGCACCTCGGCGCCGGCCTCGCCGCCTCGCTCGAACGACGCGACGCCGACGCCCGCAGCGAGTTCGAGCGCGCCCTCGATCTCGACCCCAAGCTGGCGCAGGCGCGCGCCCTGCTCGGCCAACTCCAGTACCGCATGGGCGACCGCCTGCTCGCGGTGCGCACCTACGAAACGCTGGTCGCGATGGTCCCCGACGACCGTGAGGCGCGCGCCACGCTGGAGCGCTGGCAGCGCGAAGCCGATCTGCACGATCGCATGCAGCAGGCGGTCGGCTCGCATTTCACCGTGTCGTTCGAGGGCCCCGCCGAAGCCGCGCTGGCGGCCGAAGCGCTCGAGATGCTCGATCGCGCGTACTGGCGCATCGGCCAGCTGCTCGGCACCTACCCCTCCGATCCCATCGGCGTCGTGCTCTACACCGGCGAGCAGTTCCGCGACATCACGCGGGCGCCGTCGTGGGCCGCGGGGGCCTACGACGGCGTCATTCGCCTGCCGATGCGCGGCGCGCTCGACCGGCGCGAGGAGCTCGATCGCGTGCTCTCGCACGAGTTCACGCACGCGCTGATTCGCACGCTCGCGGCGCGCGGGGTGCCGGCGTGGCTCAACGAAGGGCTCGCAACCGCGCTCGAAACCGGCACGCTCGACTGGGCCGACAAGCAAACCGCGTCCCACCCGCCGGTGCCGCTGCGCGTCCTGCAGTCCGGATTCGGCCGTTTCAGCGGCGCCCAGGCGCAGCTGGCCTACGCCACCAGCGCGCTCGCGGCACGGCGGCTGCTCGACGAGGCGGGCGGCTTCGCGGTCGCCAATCTGCTGCGCGATCTCGGCGAGGGGATCGCGTTCGACGCGGCCTTTCTCCACCGCATCCAGCGGCCGTTCGCCGACTTCGCCTCGAACCACTGAGCCCGCTGCCGGATGACGCTGCCCCGCAAATCGGTCGTCGCGGCGTTCACCATCGGCGTGCTCGTGATCCTCGCGGCACTTCGCGCCGGCGACTTGTACTTCCGCCGCGCTGAAGTGGTGCGCGTCGCCGAAGCCCGCGCCGGCAACCTCGCGTCGATCCTCGCGGAGTACCTGCGCGACACGTTCAGCGCCGGCGACGCCTCGCTGCGTCAGCTCGCCTTGCGCAGTCAGCGGATCGGCGGGCCGGCGGCCGCCGACGCCGAGTGGATGCCCAGCCTCGCCTCCGGCCGCGCCGGGCTGACCGGCGCCGGCTCCATTTCGGTCACCGACGCCGAAGGCATCGTGCGTCACTCGACGCAGCCCGCGATGGTCGGGCAATCGCGCCGCGACCAGTATCTGTTCCGGCGGCTGTCGGCCGAACCGACCGACGCCTTCGTCGTCAATCCGCCCTTCTTGAGCGTCACCGAGCCGCGCCAGTTCATCATCCCCGTCGGCCGCCGCTTGACGACGAGCGACGGCGCGTTCGACGGCATCGTAGCGATCAGCTTCACACCGGACGCGCTGCGGGCGTTCTTCCGCACCATCGACGTCGGCGCCGCCGGCGCCGTCTCGGTCCTGCACCCGGACGGCTTCGTCCTGATCCGCGAGCCGTCGTCTGCCAATCCGATCGGCGAGTCGTCCAAGGCGAATCCGATTTTCACCGCCGCGCAGCGGTCGCACGCCGGCGTGGTCGAGGGTCCGCTGCCGCCCGACGCCGCGGTGATGGTGACCGCGTTTCGCGTCACCGACACGCCACCGCTGATTGTGGCGGTGTCGCTGGACCGGAGTGAGCTGCTCGCCGACTGGCGGCGGCAGGTCATCAGCTCGACGATCTTTTTTCTCGTCCTCGGCGCGACGATGGCGGCGACCCTCGCGCTGTTGTTCCGGCAGATGGACGTGAACCAGGCTGCGGAGCAGCGGCTGGCGCGCGCCCAGCAGGCGGAGTCGCAGCAACTCAAGTCGGCCAACGAGCGACTCGAGAGGGCGCTCGAGATCGAGCAGGCCGCGCACCGCGAAGCGGAGACCGCCGCGCGCCTCAAGGACGAGTTCGTCATGACGGTGTCGCACGAGCTGCGGACGCCGCTGACCGCGATCGCCGGCTGGGCGCAGATTCTCGAGATGGGCAAGCTGAACGCGCAGCAGACCGCCGCGGCGATCGAAACCATCGCCCGCAGCGCGCGGATGCAGACGCGTCTCGTCGACGATCTGCTCGACGTCTCGCGGCTGATCAGCGGCAAGCTGCGGCTCGACCTGCGCGAGGTCGACGTCGCCGAGGTCGTGCGGGCGGCGGTGGCCGTCGTGCAGCCTGCGGCCGACGCCAAGACGATTCAGCTCGACGCGGTCATCGATCCGACCGCCGACCTGATCACGGCCGATGCCGACCGCCTGCAGCAGGTGATCTGGAACCTGCTGTCGAATGCGATCAAATTCACCCCGCCCGGCGGCCGCGTCTCGATCACGCTGCAGCGTCGCGAGACGCGGATCGAGATCGCCGTGCGCGATACCGGCACCGGAATCGCCGCCGATTTTCTGCCGCACGTCTTCGAGCGCTTCCGTCAGGGAGACGCCGGCACCCAGCGGCGCCACGGCGGCCTCGGGCTCGGCCTCGCGATCGTCCGTCACCTCGTCGAGCTGCACGGCGGTACGGTGTCGGCCTCGAGCGCCGGCGAGGGACAGGGATCGACCTTTGACGTGAGCCTGCCGATCGGGCGCAGCGAGAGCGCGCCGGCCGCCTCGGTCGGCGGGCCATCGATCGAAACCGCGCTGGGTTAGACTGACCGGCATGTCCGCTCCAGCCGCTGACACGATTCTTTCGGCGGTGCGCGAGCTGCGCCAGCTCCTCGGATCGCGCGCCAGCGACGCCGCAGCCGTCCGCGACCACCACAGCCGCGGCGAGTCGTATCACACCCCGGCGCCCCCCGACATCGTCTGCTTTCCGAAGACGACTGACGAGGTCGCCGCGATCGTGAAGATTGCCGGAGGCCATCGTCTGCCGGTCGTGCCGTTCGGCGCCGGCACCTCGCTCGAAGGTCACGTCAACGCGATTCACGGCGGCATCACCATCGATTTGCGCGAGATGAACGCGGTCGTGCGCGTCAGCGTCGAGGATCTCGACGTCACGGTCGAAGCCGGCGTGACGCGCCTGCAGTTGAACAAGGCGCTGCACAACACCGGCCTGACATTCCCGGTCGATCCCGGCGCCGACGCGACGATCGGCGGCATGACCGCAACCCGGGCCTCCGGCACCACCGCGGTCCGCTACGGGACGATGCGCGAGAACGTGCTCGGGCTGACGGTCGTCCTTGCCGACGGCTCGGTGATTCGCCCCGGGACGCGGGCGCGCAAGTCGTCCGCGGGCTACGACCTCACGCGTTTGTTCGTGGGATCGGAAGGCACGCTCGGCGTCATCACCGAGGTGACACTGCGCCTGCATCCGCTGCCCGAGGCGGTGTCGGCGGCGGTGTGCTCGTTCGAGTCGATTCAGGGCGCGGTCGAGACGGTGATCGCGACCATTCAGCTCGGCGTGCCGGTCGCGCGCATGGAGCTGCTCGACGAGGTCCAGCTCGACGCGGTGAACCGCTACTCGAAAACGAGCTACCCGGTCGCGCCGACGCTGTTCTTCGAGTTCCACAGCGACAGCGCGCGCCACGTCGCCGACCAGGCGGAGGCGGTGCAGGCGCTCGCCGCGGAGCGCGGCGGCCGCGGCTTCCAGTGGGCGACGCACCTCGAGGATCGCGTGCGGCTCTGGCAGGCCCGGCACGACGCGCTCTACGCCGCCCTCGCGCTGCGCCCCGGTTCACGCGGCTGGACCACCGACGTCTGCGTCCCGATCTCGCGGCTGGCCGAGTGCGTGGTGGACACCAAGCAGGAACACGTCGGCGCGTCGTTCCCGGTCTGCCTCGTCGGCCATGCCGGCGACGGCAATTTTCACTTGATCTACGTGCTCGACCCGGCCAACCCCGCCGAGCTCGAGGAAGCGCGCCGGCTCAACGAGCGCATGGTGCTGCGCGCGCTCGCGATGGGCGGCACGTGCAGCGGCGAGCACGGCGTCGGCATCGGCAAGATGAAATTCCTCGCGCAGGAGCACGGTCCGGCGCTCGACGTCATGCGCACGATCAAGCGCGCCCTCGACCCGGACAACCGCATGAACCCGGGCAAGATGCTGGCACTGTAGAATGGCGCATGCGCCAGACGTCACGAGCGTTCCTCGTCCGGATTGCCTGCGTCCTCGCGCTGCTCGCAGCGGCGCACGCCGCCGACGCGAAGACCTTCACCTGGAAGGCGACCGGCAAGGGCGGCACCATCTATTTGATGGGATCGATTCACCTCATGCCGGCAAGCTTCTATCCGCTCGACCCGGCGCTCGAGGCCGCGTTCAAGGACTCGGATCTGCTGGTGGAGGAAGTGGACCTCGCCGAGATGCTCGACCCGATGGCGCAGATGGCGATGCTCACCCGCGGCATGCTGCCGTCGAATCAGTCGCTCGACACGCTGCTCTCCCCCGCCACACTCGCGCTCGTCAAGAAAGCCACCGGCGAGATGGGCGCCGCCGGCGGACCGCTGATGCGCTTCAAGCCGTGGATGCTCGCGATCGCGCTTCAGGGGATGGAGCTCGCCAAGTCCGGCTTCGATCCATCGCTCGGCCTGGATCAGCATTTCTACGATCAGGCGAAGGACGCAGGCAAGGCCGTGCAGGGGCTGGAGACGGTGGAGTTCCAGATCTCGCGCTTCGACGGCATGACGATGGAACAGCAGGATCGGTTTCTGGCCGAGACGCTGAAGGAGCTCGCTACCGAGACGGCGACCGTCGGCAAGCTCGGCGACGCGTGGAAAACCGGCGACGTCGCGGCGGTCGAGCGCGTCGCGCTGACCGATTTGAAATCCGATCCGGTGATGTATCAGCGCCTGCTGGTCGAGCGCAACAAGAACTGGATGCCGAAAATCGAAGCGCTGTTCGCGCGGCGCGGCCGGGCGCTGGTGATCGTCGGCGCGGCGCACCTGATCGGGCCGGACGGCCTGCTCGCCATGCTCAAGGCCAAGGGCTACACGGTCGAGCAGCTCTGACCCCAACGCGCACATGGTGAACCTGGCGGTTGTCGTTCTGCTCGGGGTCCTCGCGCTGGCGCCGCTCGCGTCCACGGACGGATCCGGATTGTCCGGCGCGGCCGCCGTGGCCGACGCCGTGCTGTGGGGGAAGGAGATGCCTCCGGCAGACGCGACCGCCGGTCTGCCGCGCAACGTCCAGTCGCAGCTGGCGGAGTACCGCGATCGTGAGCGTGCGTTCCGCAGCGGGTTGACGCCGCCGCCCGGCGCGACCCCGCAAGAGCGCGACACCTACGAGCGGCGCGTCGGGATCGAGCGCGTCGTTTTCTGCCTGTTCCCGCGCAGCGACAGCGCCCGCGTCGCGCCGCAGTATGCGCTCGACGCCGACATCGAGCCGGACTGGGCAGGGATGGCGGAGATGCCGCGGCGCGAGGCCAAGTTCATCGACAGCCTGCTCGCGGATCTGCCCAAGCCGTGGCTGGCGCCGTATCTCAACCTGGTCGCCGGGCACCGCAAGCTGTGCGCCGGCGAGATGGACGGCAGCGCCGCCGACGCGCGCAGCCGCGCGCTGACCGCCGACGGGAGGCGCCAGCTGACACGCGCGCGCGACAGCGGCAACCGCGTCATCCGTCTGGTGGCGGAACAGCTGCTGGCATCGGGCCGGTGCGGAGAACCTTAGGATTTGAGGATTTGAGGATCTGAGAAGCTTCGAAGCTCTTCTGCCTCTTGAACGGAGGATGAACATGCGCCGACTGCTGGCGGCGACGCTGATTGCGATCCTGGCGGGATCGATGGGGCTGCGCGGGGACGATACGGCGGCGCGCTGGTGGTCGCACGTCGAGGCGCTCGCCAACGACGGTATGGAAGGGCGCAACACCGGCAGCCCCGCGCACAAGCGGGCCGCCGACTACGTTGCCGCCCAGTTCGAGAAGTCCGGACTCGAGCCGGCCGGCATCGGCGGCTACATCCAGCCGGTCGCCTTCAACACCCGGCGCATCGTCGAGGCGCGGTCGAGCCTGGCGCTCGTGACGGACGGCCGGAGCCACACGCTCGCTCTCGGCGAAGATGCCAACATCAGCCTCCGTGTCGATCCGGCGGCGGCGGTCGACGCGCCGCTGGTGTTCGTCGGCTACGGCCTGAACATTCCCGAGCGCCGGATCAACGACCTCGCGGGCGTGAATCTCAAGGGCGCCATGGCGGTCTACATCTCGTCGACGCCGAAGTCACTGCCCGGTCCGCTGCAGGCGCATTTCGGATCCGCCGCCGAGCGCTGGCAGATGTACAAGGCGGCCGGCGCCGTCGGCACCATCAGCATTGCGAATCCGAAGAGCATGGACATCCCGTGGGCGCGATCGACGCTGGCGCGGCTGCAGCCGGCGATGTCGCTCGCCGACGCCGCGCTCGACGATGCGCCGGGGCAGCAGCTCGCGATCACGATGAACCCGGCGCACGCGGACACCCTGTTCGCCGGATCCGGGCACACGTTCGCCGAACTGCTGGCGCTCGCCGACGCGGACCAGCCGGTACCGAGCTTCGCGCTGCCGGCGCGCCTCAAGGCGACGGCCGCGGTCGAGCGATCGCAGGTCGAATCGCAGAACGTCGCCGGCATCCTGCGCGGCGCCGACCCGCGGCGGCGCGAGGAGTTCGTCGTCGTGTCGGCGCACCTGGATCATCTCGGCATCGGCGGCGCGGTCAACGGCGACACGATCTACAACGGCGCCATGGACAACGCGTCGGGCATCGCCGCGATCCTCGAAGTCGCGGCGGCGCTGCACGAGTCGGCGGCGAAGCCGGCGCGATCGATTCTGTTCGTCGCGGTCACCGGCGAAGAAAAGGGCGAGCTGGGATCGCGCTACTTCGCGGCGCATCCGACCGTGCCGCGCGCGAACATCGTCGCCGACGTGAACACCGACATGTTCCTGCCGCTGTTCCCGCTGAAGACGCTGATGGTGCTCGGGCTCGACGAGTCCGATCTGGGCAACGACGTCCGCGCGACGGCGAAGGCACTCGGCGTCGCGGTGCAGGCCGACCCGGAGCCGCAGCGCAACCGGTTCGTGCGCAGCGATCAGTACAGCTTCGTGAAGGTCGGCATTCCCGCGGTCGCGATGAAGGTCGGCTACGACGCGAACACGCCCGAGGCGGCGATGGCGGCACAATGGACCGCCGAGCGGTATCACGCGCCGTCGGACGATCTCAGTCAGCCGATCGATCGTTCCGCGGCCGGAAAGTACGTCGATGTGGTGCGCGATCTTGCCGTCCGCATCGCGAACCGCGCCGATCGCCCGACGTGGAACAAGACCAGCTTCTTCAGCCGTTTCGTGGTATCGAACGTGCGTTAGGTCGCTTGACCGCGATCAGCCGGCCGGCCCTGGAAGGCGCTTCGCACGATTCTGTTAGTTTGCCCCGGTCACATCCGAGGTAAATAAAGTCCGTCCTCGGGAAGACTTCGCGCTAGCATCTTCATCAATCCCGCCATCGACGTCAGCGCGCCGGCAGCGAACGCATCAAATGGTTCGAAAAAAGGCCACAGAATCCGTCCTCGTGTACATGAGCGCTCATGCACTGGCCGACGCCTTGCACCTGCCTCGACATACCCCTTTACGACGATGACGCGCATCACCGACCCCCCGCTGCTGATCGGTCTGAGCCGAGGAATCAACGAACTGCGGCAGGCGATCCTGCGTGCGGCTCGCACGGACGCCAAGGTCCTGATTACCGGCGAGAGCGGCGCGGGCAAAGAGGTGGTCGCGCGTCACGTCTACGCCGCGAGCCAGCGGAGCCATTGCCCGTTCATCACCGTCAACTGCGGCAGCCTGGCCGAAACGCTACTCGAATCCGAGCTATTCGGCCACGTCCGCGGCAGCTTCACCGGCGCGCATCGCGACAAGCCGGGCAAGCTGGAGCTCGCCGACGGCGGCACCGTGTTTCTCGACGAGATCGGCGAAACCACGCCGCGGATGCAGGTGCTGCTGCTCCGCATGCTGGAAACCGGCGAAATCCAGACAGTCGGTGGGTCCGGCCTGCCCAAGCGCGTCGACGTCCGGACGATTTCCGCGACCAACCGCAACCTGCGCGAGCTCGTCGCGCAGGGTACGTTCCGCGAGGACCTGTTCTACCGTCTCAACGTTGTGACGCTGGCCGTGCCGGCGCTGCGCGATCGCAAGGACGACATTCCGGCGCTCGCGCAGCATTTTCTCCAGCAGCCGGCGTTCACGCAGAACCGCGGTCCGCTGACGATCACCCCTGAGGCGATGAACATGCTCGTCGAATACCGCTGGCCGGGCAACGTCCGCGAGTTGCAGAACGTGATCGAGCGGATCGTGGTGCACGGCCGGTGCGACGCGATCGGCGTCGACGACATGCCGCCCGAAGTGCGGCCGGTGTGGAACCCGGCACCGCAGTTCGCCGAACGGCGCCGCTCAATCGTCGACGATTTGTACCGGCGGCTGGTCGAGGATCAGCAGTCGTTCTGGACCGCGGTCTATCCGTTGTTCATGCGCCGCGAGATCCCGCGCGACGTGGTCCGTGACGTCGTACGCCGCGGCCTCGAGGATGCGCGGGGCAACTACAAGGTGGTGGCGCGCATGTTCAATCTGCGGCCCGAGGAATACAAGAAGTTTTTGAACTTCCTCAGAAAGCACGAGTGCCAGCCGCCGTTTCGCGCGTTTCGGCCAGCTTTAGACCGCCGCCGAGCGACCGCGAAATAAAGATTTCTTTATTTGACTGATTTACCCGCGATCTCTGATGCTCAGCCGTCCGAGGTAGATGAGCTCGGATTTCGCCTCGTGCCGTTCCCGTCGCGTCAAGCAGCAGTCAGGAGCAGCGGGTGCAACCAGAAAATCTCGTCGGAACCAGCAGCCGTATCCGCCGCATCATCGGAGAGTGCGAGGCGATCGCCACGTCGCGCTCGAAGGTGTTGCTCACCGGGGAAAGCGGCGTCGGCAAGGAAGTATTCGCCCACTACATCCACAAGCTGAGTCGGCGCTGCGACGCGCCGATGATCACGATCAACTGCGCCGGCGTTCCGGAGTCGCTGCTCGAATCCGAGTTGTTCGGCCATGTCCGCGGCAGCTTCACCGACGCGCATCGCGATCGCCGCGGCCTGCTCGAAGCGGCCAATCACGGCACCATCCTGCTCGATGAGATCGGCGAGATGGGTATGCGGATGCAGACCATGCTCCTGCGCTTCCTCGAAACCGGGGAAATTCAGCGCGTCGGCGCCGACCAGCCGGGCAAGCCGCTCGATGTGCGCCTGATCGCCGCGACCAATCGTGATCTCTGGGCCGACACCCTCAAGAAGTCGTTCCGCACCGACCTGTATTACCGCCTCAACGTCGTCCACCTGGTGGTGCCGCCGCTGCGCGAGCGCCAGGACGACATCAAGCCGCTGCTCTTCCACTTCCTGAAGCTCGCGAGCACGCTCGAGAACCGGATCATGCCGGAGCTGACGGCCGAAGCGGTGACCTATCTGGAACATTATGCGTGGCCGGGCAATGTCCGCGAGCTGAAGAATCTCGCCGAGCGGCTCGTGTTCCGCTGCAGCGGCCGCGCGATCACGATCCAGGATCTACCGCTCGAGATCGGTACGCCAGACGTCGTCGAGGCGGCGGCCGCGGATCCGTGGCACCGGCTGGTGAGCGAGTGCTACGACCGCATGACGATTGGCCGCGAATCGTTCTGGACCGCGGTCTATGAGCCCTTCATCCATCGCGATATGACGCGTGAAGCGGTGCGCGCCCTCGTCCGCCGTGGACTCGAGGAAACCCGCGGCAGCTATCCGCTGGTCGTCTCGCTGTTCAACATTCCGGACGAGGACTATCGCAAGTTCATGCGCTTCCTGCACAAGCACGATTGCCACATGCCGATCCAGGCGTTCCGCATGCTGCGATCGTTTACGCCGCCCGCGTCGGCGGAACCGCATACGCCGATCGTACCGGCATCGGCCGCGTTCGCGATCGGCAGCGCCGTCTAACGTTCACGAAATCGGTGCAAAAAAGTCTGCCGAAAGTGGTCTGTGCACCCGCGAATCACGGATTGCCTGGTTGTCGAGTTGGCGTTGATCCTGCACTGAGGAGGGCGGCGATAATGCCCTCTACTCAGGAGACTCCAATGCGTAAGATCCAGAAGTTCGGCGCAGCTCTGATCGTCGCGGCCGTGATCGCGTCGGCGATGTCGGCCACCAGGGTGTACGCGTCGGACGGCGTGACGGCGGCGCAGAAGTCTGCGCTGTGCGCGGCAATCGAGAGCACCGAAGCGCAGCTCACCGCCTCGACCAACGTGTTCGTGAAGAGGTACCTCAGCGCGCTGCTCGCCGGCCTCGAGAAGCTCGAAGTGCTCGTCGGCGGCTGCGCGTCGTAGACAGTCCGCGAACGGCCCGACGAGGCGTCGCTTCGCCGGGCCGTTCACTACTTCCGCCAGCGCCGCACGCGCACGCGCGATCCTCCCGCCGTCTTCGATCCCCAGTCGACCTTCAGCGACTCACGGCTCCTGCGCGGGCGACGTGTGCACTTCGAGCGTGTGCGCCCAGAACACGCGCACGCCGTTGTGGACCTCGAAGCCGCCCTGCGCCGTCACGTGATCGCCGACCAGGATCGGGACCATCGCGTTCCCGTCGAGGAGGCCGCGGATCGGCCGGCTGGCGGTCTGACAGGCCGTCCCCAGGCCGCCAGGGATGCACGCCGTGTAGCCGGCCTCGAACCGCACCGTGGCGGTCGCCGTGTTCGCCTTGAAGCGAACGTCGGGGCTGCAGTTGCCCTGCTGGCCGCAGCCGGTTCCCTGCTGAACGCTTTGCCGCCCCTCGGGGTCGTTGATCCGCAGCAGTGCGCCGCCTGCGTCGACGCCAAGTGCGCCGTTGACGCGAAGGTAGCCCTCGTCTTCGTTGACGAAGGTCACCGCCCCCCACACTGAGGTGTCGGTCCGATTCAACGACAGGACGGCCGCAGTGAGCACGCCGTCGGCGCCGCGAACCCCGGTGACCCGCGCAATCGTCGGCGGGGCTTCGTCGGTCGGCTCCGGATCGAGATAGGAGCGCGGCGTCCGATCGGCGTCGATCGTCCAGACGGGCGAGCGGCCGCTGTCGTCGCGCGGCGGTCGCCGGCAGCCGTCGGCGGGCACGAGGCCGCTCTCGTGTAACTCGAGGCACCGCGCCGGCGCCAGGGTGAAGAGTTCGGTGAAGGTCAGCGGACCGCCGGGCATCTGCACCGGCAGCCCGGGGGGAATGAGGACGCGTTGCGTGCCGACGACGATGCTGCCGCCGGATTCCGACCGGTCGAGCTGATCGACATGGATCGCAGTGACGATGCCGCTGACGGTCGTTTCGGCGGGGCGCTGCGCCTGCGCGGTGGATGCGCACAGCGCGAACACCAGGGCGGTGACGAGAGCCGACATGAGCCGGCGGCGCGCGCCTGCGCACCGCCGGTCAGGACGATCGAGGTCTAGCCTTTTCCGCTCTTGGTTCTCGCCGGCGTGATCTTCCACACGAATCTCTGGTAAACCGTCACTCCGTTCTGCATGTACGAGACCGTCACCGGCACGAGGTAGGCGGCGGTGGCCGATGTCGTCTTGATCTTGCCGCTGATCTCGCCGTCGTTGTCAATCTTCAGGCCGATGGCGGCGAGTGCCGGCGCCGAGAACGATCCCCGGACCGCATCGCCATCGTCGACCGAGTTGACCTTCGACGTGGCCGACGCGGCGGACACGGTGGGGGCTGCGCCGCGGACGACGACGACCTGGAGCTCGACCTCGTCACCCTCCCGGTTGGTCTGATCCGGGATCGGGGCGATGGAAATACCCACGGGCGGTGGCGGCGGCGGCGGTGCGGAGATCACGAAGCTGTTCGCGCCGCTGCTGCCCGTGTGGTTCGCGTCCCCCGCGAATGATGCGGTCGCGGCCGCCGTCCCCGGGTTCGTGTTGGCCAGGTAGTTGACGACCAGCGGCACGTTCAGCCCGCCGGCGCCCGTCGCTGCCGCGGTGCACGGCGTCAGCGGCGATCCGGTGAACACGACCGCCGCGGGGCAGCTCACCGTCACCGCCGACGCCGCCGCGGTGATGACGAAGCTGTTCGAGCCGGTGCTGCCGCTGTGGTTGGCGTCTCCCGGATAGCTCGCGGTCGCGGTGGCTGTTCCCGCGTTCGTGTTGGCGGTGTACGCGAGCAGCGCGCTGACGTCGACGGTGGTGAGCGCGACACCGCTGGCCGATGCGCGGCAGGCCGTGAGGGCCGAACCCGTGTACAGCGCGGGCGACGAGCAGGTTACCGACACGGTCGAGGGCGCCGGGGTAATCGCGACGTCCGCGGCGCCATTCGACGCGTTGTAGTTGGCATCGCCGTCGAACGTCCAGTCGGCGATGCCGCCGGGCACGGCGGTGAAGCTGGCGCCGAGATGGAGGAGCGCGCTGAGGCTCTCGAGCTGAACTCCGGTCGCCGACCCGGTCGCGCTATGCGCGGCGCCGTCGTAGACCCCGGCGTATGCGCTGATCGAGAACGTCGCGTCGGCCTTGTCGATCACCAGCGTGTCGATCGCCGAGCCGGTGTAGTTGACATCCGTGATCGTCGCGGTCACCGGGTAACTGCCCGCGCCCTGAGGCGTGCCGGTGATCACGACGTCCACCGCCAGCGCGACGGGCGTGGTCGACGTCGAGACGGTCTTCACGGTGCCGGTATAGATCTGGTGCAGCGTGCCGGCGTCGAAGGTGACGGTCGCACTGCCCTTCGCCACGACCACGCTGAGCGTCACCGGCGGCGCCGGCGAAAAGCTGCCATTGCCCGCCTGCGTCGCCGTGACCAGGCACGTTCCGGTCCCGACGATCTTCAACACCCCGGCAGTGGCGGTGTTCGCGCATGCGCCGCTGGCGGCCAACAGCACGGGGTTGCCAGAGCCGCCGCCGGTCGCGATGACCGTGAAGTCTGCATCGCCGTAGGCCGCCGTCGCGGGCAGCGTAAACGTAATCGTCTGATCGATCAGCAGCGCGCCGCCGCCAAGATTCTGTGCGGCCATCTGCGCACCGATGTAGTCACCGAGTTCGTTCGGACCCGGCGCGGTGCATTCCCCCGCCGCGTCGCGCGGGCACAGGCTCGCTTCCTGGTCATCGGTGCTCAGCGTGGGGGTCGCGCCGCCGCCGTTGCCGCCGCCGCCATTGCCGCCCCCGCCACCACCGTTGCCGCCGCCGCCCGTGGTTTGACCGGGCGGCACAACCGGACCGGTGTATTTGTAGAATTCGTAGCGGCGGACAACCGCGTGCGAGCTGCCGCTGTTGCCACGACTCACCAGTTGGCTGCTGCCGTTGGTCGGCCTGACGCTGTCGAACTGCAGCAGCTTCCATTCGGTCTCCACGGGTGCGGCTTTCGCGATCTCGATGACGTGGTTCGGATGACCGCCGACGAGCTCGTCGAGGTCGGCGTTGCGATCGAGTTCGGTCTTGTAGACCTTGACCCATTGCGCCTTGCCATAGCGGTGCGCCAACGCCGCCGCGGGCGCGGGAACGGGCCGCGGGGCTTCGATCGCCGCCTCCACTTGTCCCAACGCATTCACGATCGCAACCGGGTGTGGAATCGGTACCGGCGGCGCGTACACCGCCACGGGCGTCGGCACACCGGGGACGGCGACGTTGACGACCGCCGGCGTAATGGCGCCGGTCGCGGGATCGCCGACAAGCCAGCGATACGTCGTCTTGGTGGGATTCTTGCCCGGTGCGGTGCTGATGCCGAAATGCTCGCAGCCGCTGACCGGGTAGGCGCCGCCGAGGCCGAAGCTCCAGCACTGCTCGCCGTTGACGAGCGGCGCATTCAGCACACCGACGCGGCTCGGCGTGCCTGACGTGCCGCCGCCCGGGGCGTGCAGCGGCGTGGTGAACTGTTTCGCCGCGGCGTCGTAGTTCGCGGTCCATCGGATACTCACGTGCGCCGGCTTGGACAGACCGGTCACTGGATCGATCCCCACCGGCACGTCGATGACCGAACCGATGCAATAGCGGATGTAGCAGGTCGCGCCGGCCTGGCCGAACACGCGCGTGATGTCCGACGCCTGAACGCCTTCGAGCTCAATCTCGAATCCCTGCTTTTCGCCTTCGGTGTCGTTGACGGCGTCGAAGTTCGAGAGATACCCGACGATCGTCTGCGCCCGGGCGACGGCGGGCACGGCGAGCAGGCTGGCGGCCATCGCCCACGCCATCAGCGCAAGACGGTGGCCCGAATGAATATGAGAGCGGCTGGCAGACATCGTGGTTCCTCCGAAAAACAGCACAGGGACAAAGTTCGTTGGAGTCTCGGGATCTGAGACGGACGGATGATGCGCGGCGGAACACGCGTTCCCCGCGGTAACGCAGATACCGGGCGTGACTCCAGCGCGCGC
The DNA here is from genome assembly GCA_025463215.1 of Acidobacteriota bacterium. GTDB lineage: Bacteria > Acidobacteriota > Vicinamibacteria > Vicinamibacterales > CAVVIG01 > CAVQFC01. The sequence continues at coordinate 21,556 of JAOBWF010000135.1, forward strand.
CATGGTCGTCCTGGTGATGCCGGGAAGTCTGCGCGGGGTCGGAATAGCGAGAAGGCATGACGTCACGGCGGATCACGCCGTGACGTCGATGGTGAGAGGAACGTACCGGGCGGACACGCGCTAGCGCCAGTCGACCCAGGACACCGCCTTGACGATTTCGATCGGATTGGCCAGCGCCGGGCATGCCGTCCAGCTGTCGAGCGGCTCGTTGCCGAAGACGACGAGGCCGCTGTGCTGCGTGACGTCGCGATCGCGTTCGGGATCGACGTCGGCGAATCCGAGGCGGCGGCGCAGCAGCTCGCAGTGCTGTTTCGGGCCGGTCAGAAACGTCCAGCCCGGCGCCGAGATGTCATACGCCTCGCGATAGTCCTTCAGATCGCGCGGCTGATCTTCCTCGGGCTTGAGCGAGATTGAGTACATGAAAATGTCGCGGCCGACGCGATCGCCGAGCATGTTCTGCACCTTGCGCAGGTTGGCCGTGGCCGGGATGCAGACGCCTTCGCAGCGCGTGTAGAAGAAGTTGAACAGCACAATCTTGCCCTTGACCAGATCGTCGTAGAACTTCACCGTGCGGTTCTCGTGCGTGACGAGGCTCACGTTCGGGAAGTTGCGCCGGTTCGTGCCCGGCGCCGCCGCCGGAGCGGTCGCCGCGATCGCCGGCGCCGCCACCGCTGACGCCAGCCCTGCCGACAACGAGGTCAATAATCCTCTGCGTGACATCATGACGCGTTCTCCTGATCGACAGGCGGGCGGCGTTGCCGCCGCGCGCCGTCTGGGCTCTAGACCGTCGGTGCGGCGTTCGGGTCGACCATGTCCCACCGAATCATCATCGCGTGATCCTCGTGGACGACGTTGTGGCAGTGCATCGGATACTTGCCGAGCCAGTCGCGGAAGTGGAAGTAGATCTCCGCCGTCTCGCCGCCGCGCAGGAGCACGACGTCCTTGCGCCCTTCATAGGGCAGCGCGAACGGCACGCCGTTGCGCGACAGGACCTGGTGTTCCTCGAAGTGGATGTGCACCGGATGCCACCAGCCGCTGCCGCCGCGCAGCGTCCACACTTCACGGGTGTCGCGCGTGACCGCCGCGCTCACCACGTTGGCGTCGAAGATGCCGCCGTTGATCGTCCACGCGCCGTTGGTGCGCGCGAACTGCCAGTTGCGGCGCACGACCGTGGTCAAATCGATCTGCGGCAGATCGCGCATCGTGCTCCGGTTGATGGCGGCGAGGCTGGCGGCCGTCGGGATCACGCTCTGGTCGGCGACCAGCGGCAGGTTGCCGACGCGGAACTGCAGCAGCGGCGTCGAGCTCTTGGCGATCTTGCCGGTCGGCTGCGCGCCGTTGATCTGATCCGCCCAGTTCACCAGATAGACGCGCGTGTTGGGCGCGTACTTCGAGAAATCGATGATCACATCGTGGCGCTCGGCAACGCCGGTGACGATGTAGTCGTTGAGATCCGGCGCCAGCGGATTCTTGATGATGCCGCGAGTGACCGGCATCGGCAGCAGGTTGCCGTCGTTGGCGATCTGGTACATCGGCGATCCGTCGCTCATTCCGAAGGCGTACACCCGCGACGGTCCGCCGTTCAGCAGCCGGAAGCGGTACTTGCGCCGCTCGACGTTCATGTACGGCTGGATCTTGCCGTTGACGCACATCTTGTCGCCGAGGATGCCGTCGAGCGAGAAGAAGTCGTACGCCAGGTTGCCGTCGCGGCCGAACACCTTGTCGTTGAACATCAGCGGCACGTCGTAGTTGCCGCTCGGCAGCCGCAGTCCGCCCGGATTGCTCTCGTCGTCGCAGTCGAGATCGTCGAAGAGCAGGTAGAACCCTTCCAGGCCGGCGTAGACGTTCTGCGCCGTGAAGTCCTGGCGATGATCGTGGTACCAGCAGGTGCCGAGCGTCTCGGTCGGATCGCCGACGCCGAGCGGGTCGGTTGAGAAGCCCGCGAGCACGTTCGGATAGTGATTGTCCCAGCAGGTGCCCGGTCCGAAGAAGTTGGACGGATTGCCGTCGCTCTCGGGCGGCGTGTGCGCGTTGTGCAGGTGCGTCGTGATCGACGGGATGCCGAAGCCGACGTGGTTGGCCGGCAGCTCGTTGTAGAACCGCACGATGTTGGCGGACGGCGCGCCGGCCTGCTGGTACCGGGCCTTGAATGTCGGGCCGGGGAAGATACCGTCGAAGCCCCACACTGTCGTCGCCGGAATCGCCGGGTGGAACTTCTGCTTCGCTTCGCGCACGTGCAGCTCGTAGGCGTTCTGCGGCGCAAACTGCGCGTAGCGCTGATGGTAGGTGCCCTGCGCCGTGGCCTGCCCTTCAAACGGCACATGGGCCTTGAGCGGCCCGGCCATCGTCCCCGGCGCGAGGAAGTTCTCGCACCCTGCGCCGATCGCGACCGGACTCTTCACCGGCATGATCGGCAGCGGGTCGAGGAAGGGCTGGGTCACGAAGGGGCTGACGCCGACGCCGTTGGTCGTCGAGGTCTGGCCGAAGGCGTTCCGGGCGAACCGCGGGCTCAAGGCGCCGGCCGTCCCAATCAGACCCATCCGCAGCATGTCTCGTCGTGTCAACATTGCAATCCCTTTCAAAAAGGCGGGGGGCGCGAAGCCCCCCGCCGGCTGATTCGGTCGTCGCCGTGCCCGTTAACGCACCGTCACCGGCACGGTGAGAATGCCGCCCAGGCTCGATCGGATGGTCACCGTGTCGGCTGGGAAGGCGAGGCCAATCTGACGATAGAGGCGGTCTCCCGGAGGCGCCGGGACGCCGGGAGCGACCGGCAGCGCCGCGCCCATCTGGCCGAAGCCTTCGACCGTCAGCACCGCCGCGGGATTGTTCGTGGTCGCCGTGACCGTGAGCTGGGCGCGACGGAGCCGGAAGTCGGCGACCGCCACGGTGATGGCGTCGGTGGCCGTCGGCGCATTCGTCACCGTGATGGCGACCGACGCGCTCGACGACAGTGTGCCGTTGCTGACGGTCAGCGTGAAGGTCAGCACGCCGCGGGTCGCCGGCGAGGTGAACGTCGGGGTCGCGGTCGAGGCGCCGGTCAGGGCGACGTGCGTGCCGCCGGTCTGCACCCAGGAGAAGGTCAGCGGCAGCGGCAGCGGCTGCGTCGTGTCACGGCTGTTGGCGCCGTCGAGCGTCACCGCGCTCGAGGGCAGCACCGACTGCGGGAGACCCGCATCGGCGACCGGCGAGAACGAGGCGGTGCCGTTCACTCCGGCGCAGCCCGGCGTCGGCGGCGCAAACGCGCCCGGCCACGGCGACAGCTGCCCGAGAATCCCGAGGCTGCCGGGCCCTGGCGCCGGATACGGACCGGAGCCGCTGGTCAGGAACGGGAAGTCGCCGAGATTATTCGGCACCGGCGGGTTGCCGATCCCGAGGTTCTCCGGAAAGATGAACTCGAAGTTCGGCGCGGTGTAGAGGCCGGCCAACAGGCCGTTCGGCGCTCCCAGCGTGCCCCCCGGATTGGTGTAGATGCCGTTCTCGCTGATCGCCGTCAGCATGCGCGTCGGCGGCAGGAACGCGAGGTCCGAGTTCGGACGCCACCGCCACCGGCCGGGCACCGCGGGGTTGTTGCCCGTCACCGTCGCGTAGTAGCGCAGCGTCTGCTCGCCCGTGCACGCGTCGATGTCGACCGCGAACAGGTCCGTGAAGCTGGTCGGGTCGGTCGAGAACCCCTCGATGCGCGTGCGCACCGCCGCTTCCTGCGGCAGGTTCGGGTTTGGCGCGCCGCCGACACCGAGCAGCATGACGTCGATCGCGGTGTAGACCGGCTGCGTTCCAGGCGCGGTGAACAGGCCGACGTTGGCGATCAGGCCCCACGCGTTGATGTAGGTGCCGGCGGCATCAGCCACCAGGTTGCCGTTGTAGTCGACGAAGTCCCCAACTTCGAACGGCGCCATCAGCAGTGGATTGGTGCCGGTTGGCGCGCTGCCGTCGGCGGGCAGTGCGTCCATCGTGAAGATCGTCTGATAACCGGAGCCGTCGCTGCTTTTCGGGCGGTTGACCTGTGGGCACTTCGGATCATCGGTCGCCGGGTTGACCGTGCCGTCCGCGTTCAACGGGTTCGTCCGCGGCAGGCACATCGGGTAGCCGGTCTCCGATCGCACCGTCGGGTTGTCCTCGTCGATCGTGAACCGATCGTCGACGTGGCTCGCCGGCCCGAACTTGCCCGCTGGATCGTTGATCCGGACGCGCGCGCCGGTCGTCGCGACCCCAATCGTCCCGCCGACGCGCAGTTCGACAATCCCCGGCGTCGAGTAGTCGATGAAGTTGATGAACCCGGCGCCCGAGTTGAGCGACTGCTGCGCGATGAACATCAACCCGGCAATGTAGGTGTCACCAATGCGGTTGCCGACGACGTGCACCTCGTGGGTGGTCAGAGGCGTCGGCGTGTCCGCCATGGCGAGCCCCGACTGCAATGGCCCGTACGGCGCCGGCGCCTGGGTGAACACTTCCTGCCACGTCAGCGCGAACGCCGGCATCTGCAGGAGCGTGTTGGTCGGGACGGTGATCACGGTGCCGTTCACGGTGATCGTGCCGCCGCCGGAGAATCCATCCGCCGCCGCGTTGACGGTCGCGGCTTCGATGAAGCCGACGACGTCGAACGGCGACACCGTCTGGAGTGTCGTCACCTGCGCGTGCGGGCCGACACTTGCCCAGCCCAGCAGGCCGATGATCAACGTCAGCATCAGGCTCCGTGGTCTCGATCGCATCACTCTGTCTCCTTCGCGCTGCCGCGCGACTAACATCACGGGTCGTGAGCACCGGGGCGCGCCGCTGGCGCACCCCGGCGGTCGCTATGGCTTCGGCGTAAACGGTTGAATCGGTGACGACAGGCCGCCGCGGCCCACGGCCGGAATCGACCGCAGCTGATCGAGGGCTCGGCCGTTGATCGTGGTCACGGCGTCGTTGTCGCCGACCGCCCCGTTGGGCACGACCAATCCTGGATGATCGAACGGCGCGCGCTCGTAGCGCACCCGATCGTCGGTCAGCGATTTGAGGAACGCGACCAGGTCGGCCTTCTCGCTCGCGGTCAGCCCGAGCCGCAGCACGTCGGTGTCGAGGTTGCTGCTGTTACCGTTGTAGCCGCTGGTGTCGCCGTCGTTGGTGCGGCGCACATTGCCGCCGCGGCTGTAGAACTCGACGACCTGCTCGAGGGTCGCGTAGCCGCCGGTATGGAAGTACGGCCCGGTCAGTTCGACGTTGCGCAGCGACGGCGCCTTGAACGATCCGTCCACCGCATCGCGGGCATTCGGGTCGAAGACCACCGCGCAGCCGCCGACCGACTGGAAGTCGCACGGCGTCAGGCTGTGCGTCAACGCATCCGGCGCCGGGCCGTGACCCAGCTGGTTCTTGAGCTGCCGGGTGAACGACAGCGGCGCGCCCCAGGGATCGGTGGCGCCGACCCCGAGGTCGTTGGCGGCAGGCACGACGCCGATGTTGTAGAAGCCGTTGTCGTAGAGCGCATCCTGACGGTTGCCCATCAGCATGTTCTCGATCGGCCCGTCCCCCGCGAAACCGTCGGCGAAGCTGCCGATCACCATGCGGGTCGAGGCGCCGGTGAACTCCGCCCCCTTGTGGCAGCTGGCGCAGCGGCCGCGCTCGCTGCTGAAGATCGCCAGGCCGCGCTGTTCCGACGCGGTCAGCGCGCCGTGGTTGCCGGCCGCATACTGATCGAAGCGCGTGTTGTCGGAAATCAGCGTCTGCTCGTAGGCCTGGATCGCGAGGCCCCAGAACAGCGCGAAGTTCGCTTCGATCTGGCGATAGGTCATGCCCGACGACTGGTTGAAGATCGCGTCGGGCACGGACCAGTACTCCGGGAAGAACGCCTGCTTGATCAGCGTCTCGTAGTTCGTCTTGAGACCGAACCCGAGCAGGTTGCAGCAATACGGCCCGAGCACGCTGTCCGTCGACGACACCTGCTGATAGAGCAGAGGTTTGGACGTCAGCAGCTTGTGACCGATGTCGGCGAAGGTCCGGCCGGCCGCCGACATCTCGAACCCGCTCAGCGCCGGACCGACGGCCTGCGACGCCGCGCTCGAGTAGAGGATGCGCACCACCGCCTGGACGGCGCGCTGGTGGCTGACCCCGCTCGCGTCGACGTAGGCGTCGTCGACCCACACTTTGGCGTCGGCGTCGTGCGGTCCGAATGGCGAGACGCCGTTGAAGACGCTGTTGGCGCGGCCGTCCCAGAAGTTGCGGAAGTTCAGCGCCGCATTGATCACGGTCGGGGTGTTGCGCGGCTCGACGCGGCGCGTCTCGGCGGCGCCGACCATGAACACGCCGTCCGGCGCCAGCTTGTTCTTCTCGAAGATCGACAGCTGACGGCCGAAGTCGGACGCGTAGACGCCCGCCGACGACACGATGTCGTTGCTGTCGCGGATCACGATCGACTCCCGGTCGTTCGGATCCGACAGCTGATGGAACGGGAAGTCTCCGGTCGTCAGCGTGTAGTTCGGGCCGCCGTGGTTGCCGGTCGCGGTCGGGTCGAAGATGTTGGCGATTGCCGGATCCATGTTCTTCAGATTCGGATCGAGCTGGTTCTTGACACGATCGTCGGCACCGGCGTGGAAGTGGCAGCTGGCGCAGGCGAGCACGTTGTCGCTCGACGCCTGCATGTCCCAGAACAGCGCCTTGCCGAGCGCGATCGCGGCCTGGTTGTCCTGGATGAACTGGCCGATGTTCGGCGGTTGCACCACGTCGAGGCCGTTGAGCGAGGTCGGCGGCACAATCGGCCGCTTCACGGTCTGGGCGCGCACACCCACCAGGGCGAATGCGCCGACGTATACCACCGTCGCCGCGGCGACGAGTCTGGCGGTCTTCGATCCGGTACGCATGAACGCTTTCTCCTTTTTCGCAGTCGCGCCGGCCGGTTGGCGGTCCCGGCCCATGGGTCGCAGGGTCTTCATGGCTGATCTCCTACCGCACCGTGACGCCGGTGGACGTCACCGAGGTCGGCGTGCCGGTCGCCACCGTCGCGCTGAGGTTGCCGGACTTGTCGACCGCGACGACGATCAGCGGGTACGCCAGGGTCCGCGCCGCCGGCCTCGGGATGGTGACGCTGAACGTGTTGCCGCCCGCGACGGTCGGCGCGGTCGCGGTCGTCGTGACACCGTTGAAGTTGAAGATCACGCTCTGCACGCCGGCGACACCGGCGGCGCCACCCGCATCCGTCACGGCGGCGGTCAGCGTCAACGTCGCGCCGACCGGCAGGGTCGGCACCGTGATGCCGCAGATCGTGAGCACGCAGGTCGGCGCGATCGCGTTCACCTTCAGCGTCGACACGACCGGCCGCGTCACGTCAGAGGTGACGACGACGTCGACCGTGTCGATGGCCGTGAACTTGGTGTTGTTGACCGCGAGCTGGAACGTCAGCCTCACCGACGGCAAGCCCGCGGCCACCACCGGCGCCTTGAAGCTGGCGAGGGTGCTGTTCGGCGTGTTGATGGTCACCGCGGGTCCGGCGGTCTGTGTCCAGGCGAAGCTCAGTGCGAACGGGCCGGGCGGCGCCGGATTCGGATCCGAGCTCGCGCTGCCGTTCAGAATCACGAGCGCGGTATTCGACGCGACCTGCTGATCCGGACCGGCGCTCGCAATCGGCGGCACCGGGCAGGCGGCAATCACCGGCGGCGTCTGGCCGGGCCACGGCGACAGCTGTCCCACCCGGCCGAGCGACGCCGCCCCCGGTGCGGCCATGAACGCGTCGCGCGGGCCGGAGCCCTGCGCCAGGAACGCCATCGACTCGAAGTTGATCGGTACCTTGTGGTTGCCGATGCCGAGGTTTTCCGGCGTGATGAACTCGAAATTCGGCGCCGTGTACTCGCCGGCGCTCAGACCGTTGAGCGTCGTCACCGGCGGCTGGTTCTGGCTGAAGGCGTGCAGTTCACGCGTCGGCGGCAGGAACGGAAACGCCTTCAGGTCGAACAGCGGCGCGCCCGGACGGAAGCGCCAGCGCCCGGCGACCGCGCCGTTGGGCGGGCCCGGATCGACGCTCTGCACCGCCCACAGCCGGTCGTTCTCCGCGCCGGTGCAGGCGTCGACGTCGACCGCGTTGATCGAGATCGTCGTCGAGATGTCGGTGGTGAAGCCTTCGACTCGCGCGCGGCGCGCGCCTTCCTGTGCCAGGTTGACGTTGTTGTTCGGGCCGATGCCCATCAGCATCACGTCGATCGCGACATAGGCGGGCTGCGTACCGGGCGTCGTGAAGATGCCGACGCTGCCGTCGATGCCCCACGCGTCGATGTAGCGGCTGCCCGATGCGTCGGCGACCAGCGGTCCTTTGACCGTGACGTAATCGCCGACCATGAATGGCGCCATGCGCCAGGGGTCACCGCCGAGCGGGACCGCCCGCGTCGCCGGGTTCGCCCGCTCGGTCGCGGTCGGCGCCGTCGCTGGCGGCATGGTGAAGATGGCCCGCGGCCGTCCGGTGGTGTCGATCGGCCGGTTGCCGTTCGGGCACAGCGGGTCGGCGGCGGCCGCCGGGTTGGTGCGCGGCACGCACATCGGGAACCCGGTTTCGGTCTTGATCGTTGGATTGTCTTCATCGATCGTGAAACGCGGGTCGTGCGACATGACCCGGCCGAAGCGGCCAATCGGATCGTTGATGCGCACTCGCGTCCCGGTCGGCGTGTTCAGGGTGCCGCCGACGTACATGTCGCCGGTGCCGTAGTCGATGAAGTTGATGAACCCCGGGTGGGCCATCAGCGACAGCTGGTCCAGGAAAATCAGCCCGGCGATGTAGGTGCCGGCGGGCTCGACGCGATTGCCCTGGACGCTGACTTCGAACGTCGTCAGCGGCTTGGGGCTGTCGTTCAGCGCAAGCCCGGTCTGACTCGGCCCGTACGGCGCCGGCGCATGCGTGAACAGTTCCGCCCACGTCAGCGACGTCGCCGGCATCTGGAAGATCGTGTTGCGCGGCACCACGACCAGATGGTTGTTCAACGTGATCGTGCCGCCTCTGAACGGATCGCTGCCGGGGTCGAGCGTCGCGCTCTGGATGAACCCGGTCATCTCGAACGGCGAGCCGACCGGCTGCAGCGGCAGCTGGGCGTGGACGTCGGCGCGCCACGAGGCCGCGCCCGCGAACGCGGCCACGAGCGCGAGCGCCGCGCTCCAGCGGACAATGGGACTTCCGTGTCGTCTGATCAACATCCTGTTCTCCTCGCTTGCCGATCGCGTCTGCCGTTCATGAGATCCGGAGACACACCCGTCGTTCATGCGCATACATGTCGCTCCATGCGATTGGTCCGGTCTCGAGAAAAGCTGGATGCGCAACGCCGTCGTTGCGCGGCGAATA
>JAOBWF010000143.1 GCA_025463215.1 Acidobacteriota bacterium
ATCTCACCCGGCTGGCCGTTCTCGAACAGGCCGACCGTGATGTAGCCTTCGTGCCCGGCGATGTCGAACTTGTGCGTCAGCGCGTGACGCTCGTCCGGCAGCTTCCGCCGGATCGGGCTCTTGACCAGCGCCGCCGCCGCCATCGCCGCGAGCTCCGCCACCGTCTTGTCCTTCGACGTGTTCAGCGGCTGCGTCCGCTTACTGCCGTCGCGGTAGATCGAGATCGCCTTGGCCCCCAGCTTCCACGACTGGATGTAGGCCTGCATGATGTCTTCGACGGTCGCCTCTTTCGGGACGTTGACCGTCTTCGAGATCGCGCCCGAGATGAACGGCTGCGTCGCGCCCATCATCTTGATGTGCCCCATGTAGTGAATGGAGCGCTGGCCCTTGGCGGCCTTGAACGCGCAGTCGAACACCGGCAGGTGCGAGTCCTTGAGCCCCGGCGCGCCTTCGATCGTCTCGTTCTTGTCGATGTAGTCGATGATCGCGTCGACCTGCGCCGGCGAGTAGCCCAGCTTGGCGAGCGCCATCGGCACCGTCTGGTTGACGATCTTCATCATCCCGCCGCCGACCAGCTTCTTGTACTTGACGAGCGCGATGTCCGGCTCGACGCCGGTGGTGTCGCAGTCCATCATGAAGCCGATCGTGCCGGTCGGGGCCAGCACCGTCGCCTGCGCGTTGCGGTAGCCGAACTGCTCGCCGAGCTCCACCGCATCGTCCCACGACGTCTTGGCCGCGGCGTAGAGATCCGACGGCACGTTGCGGCCGTTGACGTCGCGCATCGCGTCGCGGTGCTTGCGCATGACGCGCAGGAACGGCTCGCGGTTCTTGTCGTAGCCGCTGAACGGCCCGCCGTGGTCGCGCGCGATCCGCGACGACTGCGCGTAGGCCTCGCCGGTCATCAGCGCGGTTAGCGCCGCCGCGTAGTCGCGGCCGCCGTCGCTGTCGTAGGGCAGCCCGCGCGACATCAGCAGCGCGCCGAGATTGGCGTAGCCGAGCCCGAGCGGACGGTAGGCGTGGCTGTTCTTGCCGATCATCTCGCTCGGGTAGCTGGCGTTGTCGACGATGATCTCCATCGCCGTGAGCATCGTGCGGATCGCCGCCTTGTAGGCGACCGCGTCGAACTCGCCGTCCGCCTTGACGAATTTCATCAGGTTGATCGACGACAGGTTGCAGGCCGAGTCGTTGAGGAACATGTACTCCGAGCACGGATTGCTCGCGTGGATGCGATCCGTGTCGGGGCAGGTGTGCCACTCGTTGATCGTGGTGTCGAACTGCATGCCCGGGTCGCCGCAGACGTGGGTGCCCTCGGCGATCAAATTCATCAGCTCGCGCGCCTTGTAGGTCTCCATCACCGCGCCGTCGCGGACCGCCTTGGTGTCCCACGTGCTGTCGTCGAGCACCGCGCGCATGAAGTCGTCGGTGACCCGCACGCTGTTGTTGGAGTTCTGGAAGAAGACCGACGAGTAGGCCGGGCCGGTGAACGAGCCGTCGTAGCCGGCGTCGATCAGCGCCCACGCCTTCTTCTCTTCCTCGACCTTGCAGTTGATGAACTCGACGATGTCCGGGTGCTCGGCGTTGAGGATCACCATCTTGGCCGCGCGGCGCGTCTTGCCGCCCGACTTGATCACGCCCGCAAACGCGTCGTAGCCCTTCATGAACGACACCGGGCCCGACGCCGTGCCGCCGCCCGCGAGCAGTTCCTTGCTCGAGCGAATCGGCGACAGGTTCGTGCCGGTGCCCGATCCGAACTTGAACAGCATGCCCTCGGTCCGCGCCAGCGTCAGGATCGAGTCCATCGTGTCCTGGACCGAGTTGATGAAGCAGGCCGAGCACTGCGGCGCCTTCTCGAAGCCGCAGTTGAACCACACCGGGCTGTTGAATGCCGCCTTCTGGTAGACGAGGATGTGCTTGAGATCCTGGCTGAACGCCTGCAGGTCCTCGTCGGTCGCGAAGTACTTGTTCGACTTCGCCCACATCGTGATCGTGTCGACGACGCGGCCGATGAGCTGCTTGACGCTGCGCTCGCGCTCCGGCGTCCCGATCTGGCCGCGGAAATATTTCGAGACGACGATATTGGTCGCCTGCTGCGACCAGGCCTTCGGGATCTCGACGTCGCGCTGCTCGAACACCATCTCGCCGCGCTCGTTGCCGATCAGGGCCGAGCGGATTTCCCACTCGACCTCATCGAACGGATCGACGCCGGCTTCGGTGAAGAAGCGCGGGAATGTCAGGCCTGGCACGGCGACGGCGGATCGCGCCTTGGCGCGGCCGTCGGTCGGCTCGGGACGGTCGGTCGCCACCCGCTTCTCCGATTCGACGAACGGCGGCACCGCGGCCGTTCCACTGCTGTCGACCGACTGATGGCTCCCACTTGCGGCTTGGTAGGCAGCGCGCTCTTTCATCTCGTCCGCTCCGTTCAGTCCGGGAGTTCACCCGGATCGCGGCGATCGCCCCGCCCCGGAGGTGACCGTCGTCGCTGTATTGGAAAATTCGTGGCCGCTTAAACCCTGACAAAAACCTGCTGCGCACTCACGAGAAGCTGGGAGATTCTCGCTCGCTTGCTCTGTCTTGCTAGGCGGACAAATATGCGCCCGGCCTGACCGTTTGTCAAGCGCGGAAACACTACATATTGTGCCTTTCTTTTAGGTCACTCGCAAGATGTTGACGCCTGTGCATGCCTGTGCATGATCAGCGTCCGGCCAGTTGAGCCGCGATTGCGGCCGCTTTTTCGGCGAGATTTTTGGCGAACAGCAGGTTCTTCGTGCGGATCGCCTCGTCGGCCTTGCGCACGAATCCCTTGGCCATGTCGTACTGCGTCCGGGCATCGGCGTTGAGCGCCCGGTAATCGACACGGTTGAGGTCGGCGGTGGCGTGCTGCAGCGACGCGCGAATGCCACGCTCGACCTCGCCTTCGGCGGTCGCCGGAGTCGTTTGCAGCGTCGTCGGCGGCTTGACCGGTTCTTCTGCCGGTTTCGGCGGCTCGACCACGGGCGGCGCGGGTGGCGGCTCGGTCTTGGGTGGTTCGGGCGCCTTCGGTTCGATCCGGACCGGCGGGGTCGCCGGCCGGGGACGCGGTGACGTGTTGCGCGCCGGCTCAATCACGAGCGGCACCGGTGCGGGCGGTTCGACCTCGGTCGGTTCGACGTCGCGCGGCGGCGGCGCCGGCATCGCCAGTCCCGGCATGTCGGGCGTCGTCTTCGCCTGCGCGTGCGTGCACGCGGCCCCGACCGGCGCCAGCAACACAAGAAGCCAGAGCGTCTTTCTCATCGTCAAGCCTGCGGCAGCAGCAGCCGGAAGGTCGTGCCAGCCCCCGGCGTCGACTGCACTTCGATCTCGCCGTCGTGCATCTGGACCGTACGGTAGACCATCGAGAGGCCGATCCCGCTGCCTTTTTCTTTCGTCGTGAAATAAAGATCGAAAATCCGCTGCAGGTCCGCCGGCGCGATGCCGACGCCGCTATCGATGAACGCCACGGCGACGCGGCGGCCGCGCACCGACTCGCAGGTCACGCGCAGCGTGCCGCCGTTCGGCATCGCCTGACAGGCGTTGAGCGCGAGGTTGAGGAAGGCCTGGCGGAGCATCGCCGGATCGCCGTTGACATCGGGCGCGCCGTCGCACTCGACGATGAGCTGGACGCCGGCGCGGTCGGCCTCCGGCTTGACGATCGGGACGATCTCGTCGAGCAGCGCGCGGAGCGTGAGCGGCTGCAGCTTGAGGTCTTCCGGCCGCGAGAATTTCAGGAAGCCCTGCACGACCTCGTCGAGCCGCCGGATTTCCTTCGCGATGACGTCGACGTGCTGAATCGCTTCGCCGCGATCCATCGGCGGATCCGCGACGACCGCCTGCCCTGCCGCGGCGGCGCGCGCCGAAACGCGCGGCTTGGCCGGCGCGACCTGCTGCCGCAGGAGCTCGAGGTGGATCATCATCGCGTTGAGCGGGTTCTTGACCTCGTGCGCGACGCCCGCCGAGAGCCGGCCGAGCGCGGCCAGCTTGCGCGAATAGCGGACGGTCGACTGCACTTCGCTCAAGTACTCCATGTTACGCGCGATCAGCATGATGCCGACCAGATCGCCCTTCGGATCGTTGATCGCGTGGGTCATCACCAGACGCTCGCCGCTGTCGCCGAACGGCGCCGACAGCGGTCCGCGCGACTGCCGGCTGACGAAGGTCTGCTCCGACAGGCGGCGCAGCGGATGATCGACCGGCAGCATCGCTTCGAGCGATGCGCCGGTGGCGGCGCCGGGCAGCAGCGCCCGCATCGCCGGGTTCGCGAACAGCAGCTCGCCGCGCGCGTTGACGATCGCCACCGCGTCCTCGAGCTGCTGGACCGCCGACTCGAGGTTGGCGACCTGCCCCGCCATCTGCGTGCGATCCGCCGACAGCTGCTCGCTGACCGTATTGAAGAAGGTGCCGAGCT
>JAOBWF010000145.1 GCA_025463215.1 Acidobacteriota bacterium
GGCCGCAGCTGCCGCCGCGCCCGCGCGCCGCCGCGAAACCGGCGCGCGACACGCGGCCGCCGCTCGACGGCCTGACCTACGAAACCTTTTACGGCCTGCACGAAAGGCCGTTCAGCCTGACGACCGATCCGCGATTTCAGTATCCGAGCGGATCGCACGAACGCGCCGGCCACGAGGTTCTCGCCGCCATCCGCACGCGCGGCGGCCACGCGGTGCTGACCGCGCCGCTCGGTATGGGCAAGACGACACTGTGCCGGTCGCTGATTGCCGACATCGATCGGCGGACGGTCACGTCGCTGGTGCTGGAGCCGATTCAGTCGATGGATGATCTGCTGAAGACGCTGCTCGTCGACTTCGGGGTCATCGCGCGCGCCGATCTGGCGAGCGCCCCGCAGATCACGCGCGAGATGCTGACCGGCGCGCTGGGCACATTCCTCGAATCGCTCGCCGGGCTGGACGCCAGCGCCGTGCTCTTCATCGACGAAGCGCAGAACGTGCCGGTCGCGCTGCTTGGCGATGTCGCGGTGCTGATGGGCACGCCGGCCGCGCGCGTGCTGCAGCTCGTCCTCGTCGGCCAGCCGGCGCTGACCACGCTGCTGACGCATGGCGACCTGCGGACGCTGAACGCGAGCGTCAGCCGGCGGATCGAGCTCGGCCCGCTCGCCGCCGACGAAGTTGGTGGCTACGTCATGCACCGGTTGACGATCGCCGGCGCGAACACGCGGATCGAGTTCGACGGAGCGGCGATCGCGCGCCTGTTCGAGATCTCGGGCGGCTCGCCGCGGGTGGTGAACCTGGTGTGCGATCGGGCGATGGCGCGCGGTCACCAGGCGTCGGCCGCGGTGATCGACGCCGCCCTGATCGATCGCGCGGCACAGGATCTCGATCTCGCCGCGCCCGACCGCCGGCAGCGGCCTGTGCTCGGCCTGCTGCTGATCGCCGCGGCATTCGCGCTGCTCGCGCTCATCGGCGCCGCCGGCGCGCTCTGGGTGTCGCGTGATGCCGTGAGCCGCACGATCGAGCAGTGGGAGCACGTCCCGCTGCCGCCGGGGGGACCGATCCGCCGGCTGCCCGTACCGCTCGCGCCGATGCCGCCGCCGACGGACGATCGGTGAGACGTCAGATTTCAGATTTCGGAGTTTGAATTTTATGCATCGTCCTCTGAAATCTGAATTCTGAAGTGTCCGTTCTACCGGCTGGCGCGCGGATCGTAGGGATCGGCCTGGGCGTCGGGATGCCCGGGCGCGGGATCGCCGCGGCGGCCCGGGTGCGGCTCGCTGGCGCCCGCCGGCAGGTCGGGTCCGAGACGCGCCTTACCCTTGCGAATTTCCTTGAAGAAGTACGGAACCCACAGCGCAAGCGCCAGGCCGATGGCGATCAGGACTCCGATGGTCACGGATGACATAGCTCACCTCTGGCGGGTTACTCAGCAACCTCTGTGCCCCCGCGTCGATGGCAGCGCCCTTGAAAGGAAATAGCCGAGGACCTGCCATGCATGTCATTCGCTTCATCGTGTTGAGCTTAGTGATCGTCCTGATCGGGTTCGTGGCGCTCAACTATTTTGGCGCGCCGGGGTGGTCCCCCTTCCCGCGCGACATGCGTCCAGCCACCGTGGGCACGAGCGGCGTCGACGTCGACAAGGCCAGGGCACGCGGCGCGGAGGTCGGCGAAAAGGTCGCGATCGCGGCCGCGAAGGTCAAGGAGTCCGCGGCGGAAGCGGCGCTGACTTCGAAGATCAAGGCGAAGATGGTGCTCGACGACAGCATCAAGGCGCGCGCGATCGACGTCACCACCGACGGCACGACCGTCACGTTGAGCGGAACGGTGGGATCCGCGGGGGAGCACGAGCGCGCGGTGCGCCTGGCGCGCGAAACCGCCGGCGTCAGCCACGTGGTCGATCGGATCCGCGTCGACGCCCGGTGAGCCCTGCTCGCCGAGCGACGCGTGTTGGGAAAAGTGGGGTGGATGACGGGACTCGAACCCGCAGCCTCCGGTGCCACAGACCGGCGCTCTAACCATTGAGCTACACCCACCATGCTCGGTGAGCTCTTCAGTGTAGCACTAGGCCTCGTCTGGTTCCACGGTCTCTGGATCCCCGGCTTGGCAATCGACCACGAGACCGTTGACGAGCTTCGCGCGCAGCAGGTAGATGTGGTTCGCGCGCTCGCTCTTGGCTTCGTACATCAGTTTGTCGGCGCGCTGAATCAGATCGGCCGCGAGCCGCCGGGCGACGAACCGACGATCCGCGACGCGTCCCAGCCACAGACAGACGACGCCGACGTCCACCCGCACGGGCTGGACCGAGAGCCGCTGATCCTCGAGCGTCCAGTCGTACCGCTCGACCGCTTCGCGGAACCGTTCGCCGACCGCGTGCGCCTGGTGACATTCGGCGATGTCGGGGATGAGGAAACAGAACTCGTCGCCGCCGAACCGCGCGTGCAGATCCTTCGATCGCGGACCGACCCGTTCCTGCGCCAGCAGATCGTCCGAGCGGACCTGTTCGCGCAGCAGCGCCGCGACCCGCTCGATAATGCGATCGCCCACCGCGTGGCCGAGCGCGTCGTTGTACCATTTGAACCCGGTGATGTCGACGAGGCCCACCGCGCACCAGCGGCCGCGCTGCTCGAGCGCCAGAAACGACTCAAGCTGCTCGGTGAAGCGCCCGAAGTTCATCAGCTTGGTCTTGGGATCGCGGTGCGACTTGTCGGTGAGATCGGCGACCAGCGCCTCGAAGTAGCGCGAGATGCTGCTGACGGTCGCGTCCTTGGCGGACAGCTCGGTCTGGACATGCGCCATCTTGTCGGCGAAGCCGGCCGACAGCGCCTGAATCGCTTCCTGCTTCGATTCCTGCCACAGCCGCTCGTGGCGGGTGAACACCGTATCGATAGCCGCGATCAACGCCGTCTCCATCGCGGTATCGAGCGATAGCCGCTCGCGCACCCACGCCTGCAGCTCGTTGCGTGTTTGTGGCTGCGGCCCGGTGTTCGTCAGCTTGTCGGAACGCATGAAGTTTTTCTGTCCCAGTCGCTCAGCCATACAGTCGGCGTCTGTCGACACTTCAAAGCGTGTACCGCCAGGTTTACTGAGCGATATGTCGCCTGAGCGCCGTTCCGGCCGGCCATGGACCGTGTAATTTCCACTTTTATGTCGGAACGGCGGAGGAACGGACGCCACGCGCACGCGCGCGTGGCGGTCGGATCAGCGGCCGATCTTGTCGCCGAGATCGTTCAGGGCTTCCCCGACTTTGCGCCGGCCTTTGCCCACCGCTTCTTCGACGTGCCCGGCGGCATTATCGGCCTCGCCTTCGCTGCGCAGTTGTTCGTCGTTCTTCATGTTGCCGACCGATTCCTTGATCTTGCCCTTGGCCTGGTCGGCCTTGCCCTTGACTTCGTCCTTATTCCACATGAGGTGACTCCTTTGCCGGGTTACGAACACCAGCAAAGCTGCACGAGTCGTGCCCCACTGTGGACGAGGTTGATCGCGGCAGGCGGTCGTTGACGTCGGTGTCGAGCAGGCGACGGCACGGTGCCGTCGACTGCCTGACAGCCGGCTACGCCGAAACGGTGCGGAGCACGGAAAGCAGCCGATCGGTCTCGATGGTGAGTGCCTGCCAGACCGGCTCGTGCGCGCCGAACTCGCCGATGCGGCCGATCTCTTCGAGTGCGCGCGCCGCTTCGACCACCCCCGTGGCGTCGAAGTTCGCGGCGGCGCCCTTCAGGCTGTGGGCGGCGCGGCGCAGCGCTTCGCCGTCGCCGGCGTCGAGCGCCTCCCGGATCTTTTCGAGATGCCGCGGCGCATCGTCGACGAACAGCCGGCTGATCTCGGCGAGCAGCTCGCGATCGCCGCCGACCCGTGCGAGCACCTCCACCGGCACCGCCAACAGCGTGCCGCGGCCGCGGGTCGCCGGCGTCTCGCGCTCCGCCATCTCCTCGACGACGACGCACAGCTGGCGCGGATCGAGCGGTTTGGTGAGGTACTCGTCCATGCCGGCGGCGAGGCAGCGCTCGCGATCGCCCTTCATCGCGTGGGCGGTCATCGCGATGATCGGCAGGTGCGGCGCGTCGCGCTCGACTTCGAGCGCGCGAATCGCCGCGGTCGCCTCGAACCCGCCCATCTCCGGCATCTGCACGTCCATCACGATGACGTCGAACCGCATCGTCGTGACGATGGCCACCGCTTCGCGGCCGTTGGCCGCGATCGTCACCTTGTGGCCGCGCCGCTCCAGCAGGCTGGCCGCGAGACGCTGGTTGACGACGTTGTCCTCGGCGAGCAGGACGTGCAGGCGCCGCTCGGGCAGTTCGGCGGGCAGCATCGACGAGGGCAGCACGGCGCGCTGGCCGGGCTCGCGCGCGAGCACGCGGCCGATCGCGCTCAGCAACTCGCGCTGATCGACCGGCTTGGTCAGGTGCGTCGCGATGCCGACTTCGCGGCATTTGTTGCTCTCGTCGTACTGGCCGGACGAGCTGAGCATCATGATCGTCGCGCCACCGAGGTTGGGGGTCGTGCCAATCTGCCGGGCGACTTCGAAGCCGTCCATCTCCGGCATGTTGGCGTCCAGCAGCACCAGCGCGAACGGCTCCCGCCGGTCGGTGGCGTCGATCAGCGCGCGCAGCGCCGCGGCGCCGCTGTCGACGCAGGTCGGACGCATCCGCCACCGGATCAGCAGATCGTGCAGCACGCGGCGGTTGACGCTGTTGTCGTCGACGATCAGCACCGGCAGATCGGTGAGGTTGACGGCGGCCGGCTCGGGCCGGGCGTCGGTGATGCCCAGGTTGACGGTGAAATGGAAAGTGCTGCCTTCGAGCGGTTCGCTCTCCAGCCAGATGCGGCCGCCCATCAGCTCGACCAGCGTCGAGGAGATCGTCAGGCCGAGGCCGGTGCCGCCGAAGCGACGCGTTGTCGATCCGTCGGCCTGTTTGAAAGGCTCGAAGATCGCGCTCTGCTTGTCGATCGGGACCCCCATGCCGCTGTCGCTGACGAAATAGTGCAGCACCATGCCGGCATCGGTCTTCGACACGGCCTCGACCTGGACGAGGATCTGGCCGCGCTCGGTGAACTTGATCGCGTTGCCGACCAGGTTGACGATGACCTGGCGCAGCCGGCCGGGATCGCCGACGGCGACATTCGGCACGTCGGGCAGCACGTGGCACACGACTTCGAGATCCTTCTGCTCGGCGCGCAGTGCCAGCGGCTTCAGCAGATCGGCGAGGTGATCGCGCACCGAGAACGGAATCGCTTCGAGCTCGAGCTTGCGCATCTCGATCTTGGAGAAGTCGAGGATGTCGTTGAGGATGCTGAGCAGGGCATCCGCTGAGCTCTTCACCATCGACAGATACTCACGCTGTTCGAGCGACAGTCCGGTGTCGAGCGCCAGCTCCGTCATGCCGATGATGCCGTTCAACGGAGTGCGGATCTCGTGGCTCATGTTGGCCAGGAACTCGCTCTTCGCCTGGTTCGCTTCCTCGGCAACGCGCGTCGCGGCGACCAGTTCCACGGTGCGATCGCGCACTTTGCGATCGAGATCCTCGGTCAGCGCGCGCAGTTCGGTATTCAGCCGCTCGCGCTGGATCAGCGCCTGTTCGAGCTGGCGGTACGAATCCGCCAGCCGCCCGTGCATGCCGTTGACGTCTTCGAGCAGTGCCGAGATTTCGGCGGGGGGATCGGCGCTCAGCTTCGCCTCCGCCTGCCCGCCGTGCGCGGAGATGTTGCGGACGACGCCGACGACCTCTTCGAGCGGCCGGGTGACGCGCCGCGCGAAGGCGCGCGCGCCGAGCACCGCGCCGCCGAACGCGAGCAGCATCAGGCCGAGCGCAAACGCGTAGTAGCCGGTGGATTGCAGGCGGATGTAGATGAGCGGCTGCTCGATGAATACGCGCCACCCGGTGGGCACCATCACCGCCGAGGCGGCGAGCCGGGTCGACTCGCTCGCGTTGTTCTCCATCGTGCGGGCGTAGCGGAAGACCCCGTTCTTCGTCGGCGCCGCGGCGACCACGAGCTCGTCTTGCGCGAGGCTTTGAAGGGGGGTGAAGCTGGTTGCGCCGCTGGTGAAGATGACGCGCGAATGCTGATCCAGGACGGTGATGCGGGCGTTCGGCAGCGACCGGAAGTCGGCGACGAACTGTTCGAACTTCGAGAGGTCGAGCGATCCGCCGGCGACGCCGGAGATCGCGCCTGCGGCATCGAATATCGGCACCGCGATCGTGACGATCGGCACGTACGACAACCGTCCGAGGATGACGTCGGAAATCGCCGGCCGCCGCGTCTGCACCGCGCTGATGAAGTATTCCCGATCGCTCACCGGGGGGGACTCGGAATCACGCGGCGGCACGATTTCGCGAACGATGCCGAGGCGATCGGCGACGAAGAGGGTGATGAAGCCCGGATAGACGTGGTGATACTGGTTGAGCAGCGCCTGCCGGGTGTCGTCCCGCGCCATCGTGGTGAGCGCCGCGGCGAGCGACTGCACCGCGTGCTCGTGATCGTTGACGTAGGCGCCGATGTGCTGATTGAGCGCCGCGACCACTTCGTGCAGCCTGTCCCCGCCGTCGACCTCCTGCTTGGCCGACGACAGCTGGCCGTCGACCGACGCGAGCACGAGGACGGGGACCGTCGCGGCGAGCACGAAGGCGTGGAACGCGTCGCCGCGCAGCTTGCGCACCGGGCGCTGATCGGGCTCGACGAGACGCTGCGCGATCGCGGCGCTGGCGAGCAGGTCGGCGACGACCACCGCCATCAGGCCGCTGACGACCAGCTGCAGCGCCACCGGCAGAATCGTGTCGTGCAGGTAGCCGATGCCGTACAGCGTCGGATACGCGATCAGCGTCGCCGCGAGCACGCTCCACACCAGGAGGCCGCCGAGAATCGGCGAGCGGCCGCGGCGGGCAAACACCCCGATGACAATCGCTTCGACCGGGAGGATCCGCATGCCGACCGCGAACAGGCCGCGTCCGGCGACGGCGTGAATCAGCGCCGCGAATGCGCCGTACCACGGGCCGAAGAGGATTGCGACCGGCAGCGTGACGATACGGCCGAGCAGCAGCGGCGCCATCGATCCCTGCCGCCATGTGTCGAGCGAGAGGCCGACGAGCCCGCACAATACGGCGATGCCGAGACGCTTCACACTGGATCGGGTCATGTGCGGTGGCCCAATTGTGCAATAATTTCACGCCCATATGCACGTGCTGATCGCGGAAGACGATCGCGTCACCGGCGAGATCCTCGCCCGCACCCTCCAGCGCTGGAATTACAGCACGACGCTGGTGGCCGATGGCGCGCAGGCGTGGGATCGGCTGCGCGTCGCGACGGATCCGACGCTCGCGATCCTCGACTGGATGATGCCGGGCATGGACGGCCCTGACGTCTGCCGGCGGGTCCGGCGGGACTTGCCGCTCGCGAACATGTATCTCCTGCTCGTCACCGCGCGGGAGAGCCGCGGCGACGTCGTCGCCGGTCTCGACGCCGGCGCCGACGACTACATCATCAAGCCGTTCGATCCGGAAGAGCTGCGCGCGCGCGTCGCGGTCGGGACGCGCGTGCTGGGGCTGCAGCAGAAACTCGCCGAGCGCGTCGAGGAGCTGCAGACCGCGCTGTCCAACGTCAAGCAGCTACGCGGGCTGCTGCCCATCTGCAGCTACTGTAAGCGCATCCGCGGCGACGATCAGTACTGGCAGCAGGTGGAAGGGTACGTCGCGGAGCATTCCGACGCCCAGTTCAGCCACGGCATCTGCCCGCCGTGCTACGAGAAAATCTCAGTCGAGCTCGACGACCTGTCGCGCCTCAAGCCGCGCAGCTGAGCGTTCGGCCCCAGCCCTGGTCCGAAACCCTCGAGACTTACTGTCCGAGGTTTACTGTCCGACCCGCCACGGCGAGAACTCGGGCCAGGACTTCAGCGCCTCAGCCGCCCACGCGTTCGACTTGCCCGCGTGGCACGCCGTGCATGCGTTGGGCACCTTCAACGTCTCGGTCGTTGACGGCGGGATGAATTTGAAGGTGTGGCTGCGCACCATCACGTCGCCGATCTCCTGTGCGATCTTCGGCATATGACACGCGACGCATTCGCCGCCCGGCGACCCGGCCTGGTGGTGGGTGTGCTGCTCGATGGTTCTGGTGTGCGGCCCGTTCGGCGATCCGGTCCCGTGGCACTGCAGGCAGACGGTGCCGACCGGCCGCCGGAGATCCGCGTTGTGCTCGGTGCCGTGGACGTCGTGGCAGCTGGCGCAGGTGACGCCGCGCGTGTACATGAGGCTCTGCACGAAGTCGTTGCCCTGCATCCGGTTCTTGTGCGCCGAGCCGTCCGCGAAATGCGTGAACGTGGTCTTGCCGGGCTCGTGCTCCTCGAGACTCCAGAAATCGCTCAGGTTGAGGCCGACGCGGAAGCCCACCGGCCAGTCGTAGTAGCGTCCCGCGATCGGATTGGTTCGCGGCTGCCCCTGCGAGTGGCACTGGATGCAGGTGTCGTTGGCGTGCACGGGATCGACGCGCGCCGGGTTGAAGATGTTGGTGCGCGCCGGCGCCGCGGCGTGGTCGCGTCCGGGGCCGTGGCACTTCTCGCAGCCGACGTTCCACTCCGCGACCTGCTTCGTCTGCACGTTGTAGTCGACGGAGTGGCAGCCGTCACACAGCGGTCCGGTGGGGCGCTGCGCGTTATCCGCCGGGTAGCGGGACACCCACCAGTCGGTGTTGTTGGCGACGAAGTACCGCGACCAGCGTTTGTGCGTGACGTCCCACTGCGCCGGCAGCGGAAAGTAGTCGTCGCCGACCTTCGTGAAGTAGCGCTGCTTCCACTTGCTGCCGTAGACGAAGGCGATATCGTTCCTGGTGAACGTCACAGCGGGATCGGGCGTGTTGAGGTCGGGGATGATCGCGTCGGGATGGACCTTCGGATCACGCACGACGTTGGCCATCCGCGTTTTCGACCAGCGCGCGTAGATCGGCGCATGGCAGCTCTGACAGGCGGCGGAGCCGACATACGCGGGGTCGGATTGGGGTCTGGGGTCGGATTGGGGTCCGACCCTATTCCGACCCCGATACTCGGGGTCCGGGTGGGGTCGGAATGGGGTCGGACCCCAACCCGACCCCGGCGCGGACGCTGACGACGTTTGACCCCAGACAAGCGAGCACCAGGCGAGGAGGGCGGCCGCGACCGCGATCCGTGCGGCGCTCACGGAGTGCCGGCGATCTGCTTGACGATCTGTTGGGCGAGGGGAAGACTGACCCCGCAGCTCGGATCGTCGACCCGGCAGCGGGCGAGCGTGAGGTCGCAGCCGCAGGTGCACGGCTCCGAGTTGAGCTTCTGCAGCGCCTGCGTGCGCTTCGCCACAGGCAGCGACGCCAGGTCAACGCCGGGAATGGTCATCGCCTGGGCGCCGTTCACGATCTTGAGCCCCTGCGACTGATCGACTTCTTCGATCGACGCGTTGACCGGCAGCCCCGACAGGTGCCGCGTCTCGTACTCGGTCGTCCGCGCGGTCAGCATCCCGACGTGCTTCTGCACCACGCGCGCCTCGCGATCGAGGATGAACGACGTCGGCAGCGCGCTGATCCCGGGATAGAGCTTCTCGATCTCCGGCGTCATCATCGCGACCGGGTAGTTGACCTTGTGCTCGGCGGCA
Source organism: Acidobacteriota bacterium (assembly GCA_025463215.1). Lineage (GTDB taxonomy): Bacteria > Acidobacteriota > Vicinamibacteria > Vicinamibacterales > CAVVIG01 > CAVQFC01. The sequence continues at coordinate 9,612 of JAOBWF010000145.1, forward strand.
AAGCGCTTGACGATCTCGACGCCGCCTTCGTCCTCGGAAATGCCGATGACCTGAAGCGTGTCCTTGTACTTGTCCTGCAGCGCGACGAGGTCGGGAATTTCCGCGCGGCAAGGGCCGCACCACGTCGCCCAGAAATTGACAATGACGACCTTGCCGCGCATCGAGGCGGTCGAGATCTCCCGGCCGTCGAGATCTTTCACGGTGAAGCTCGGCGCCGGCTTGGGATCGCGGAAAAAGCGGAGCGTCACCGGCTCGCCGGTCGCCGCTGCCTCCGGAACCGCGCTGACGGCGAGGCCGCCGGGTTGCCGCTGTTCCACCTGTCGGGCGTAGCGCGACGCGGCCCACGTCAGCAACACGCCGCCGAGGGCGAGTACGATCAGGAGCGCGCGCCGGTCGTTCATACTGCACACAAGTGTAAGCTGAAGCGATGCCGATTCAAACCGTCTCCTGACCCGGGCGGCGGTGCTGGTCGACCCCCAAGTGGTCCCGCGTCAGCGACGTGCTGACGGCGCTCGACCTGCATCAACCTCGTCCTGATCGACGCCGGCGTCGCGCCGAGCACTGCGACCGTATCCGCGGCCGCCGAACTCCATGATTACCAGACGCCCAACCTGTGGGAAACGGTCCCGCATGAGGTGCGTCGGTGCTCACCGCGGTGCGCCTCCTCGAACGCAAACGCACCTGCATCGCCCTTGATCGCTTCAGCCTCACCGTTGCGTTCGACCTCGTGGCGGCTCGCACGTCGTGGGGTGGACAACCGGCTCCCGTTTGTTCCGGCTCGCTCGAACGATCGCGCGCCGCTGCCGAAACGACGAAGCACCTGGGCGACCTGTATCATGTCGACGCGTCGGGGCGCGCGCAGTGACGTCAGGGCTGAGACCGTGCGCGGCGAACCGCTGGCAGTCACGTCGCGCACGCCTTCAGGTCTGCCGGCGGCTGCTGACGGACGACGTGATGATGATGTAGTGCAGGGCGTTTCCTGCCTGGAGAAGACACAATGCGATTGGCTGTGTGCGGTCTGCTCGCTGTCGCGGCGCTCTCGGCGCAGCCTGCCCAGCCGGCACCGACGTCGACGCTGTTCGAAGGCGGACGCCTGATCGTCGATGCCCGGCGGCCGCCGATCGAAAACGCCGCGCTGCTCGTCGTCGACGGCCGCATCGTGTCCTCGGGACGCAAGGGGCGCGTGACCGCGCCGCCAGGGGCCGCTCGCGTCGACTTTACCGGCAAGACGATCATGCCGGCGATGGTCGACGCGCACGTCCATCTTGGCTATCAGGTCGGGGTCAATTTTTCGGCCGACAACTTCACGCGGCAGACGCTCGTCGATCAGCTCAATCGCTACGCCTACGTAGGCATTGCCGCCGTGCTGTCGCTCGGCACGGAACCGGGCGATCTCCCGTTTCAGATTCGCGAGCAGCAGGAGGCGGGCACGCTTGGCGGCGCGCTCTTTCTCACCGCCGGGCGAGGCATCGCCGCGCCCAATGCGGGTCCCGGCACCCCGGAACTCAAGGCCGCGGCCTACGGCGTGACGAACGAGGACGAAGCGCGCCGCGCGGTGCGCGAACAGGTCGCGCACAAGGTGGCCTTCATCAAGATCTGGGTGGACGACCGCAACGGCACGGTCGAGAAATTGAGTCCGGCGCTCTACCGCGCGGTGATCGACGAGGCGCACACGTTGAACACGCGGGTCATCGCCCACATCTACTACCTGGCGGACGCCAAGGAGCTGGCGCGCGCCGGCGTCGACGCCTTCGCGCACCTGGTGCGGGACAAGGAAGTCGACCAGGAGCTGGTCGCCCTGATGAAGCAGCACGGCATCGCGCAGATGCCGAACATGGCGATCAGCGAGAACGCGATCCATGCCGCCGCGCCCGCCTGGCTCGGCGCCCCGCTGCTGCGCGAGGTCCAGCCCGCCGCGGTCATCGATCGCGTCAGGGACTCGTACGCGCGCCGGCCGCCGGAGGCGGTCGCGCGCGCCCAGGCGACCTACGCCGCCATGGAAAAGAGCCTCGCGACGCTCAACGCCGCCGGCATTCCCATCGTCCTGGGCACAGACGATGGCGCGGTGCGCGATCACTTCTACGCCTACACCGCGCATCGCGAGCTGACGCTGCTGGCCCACGCCGGCATGACGCCCTCGCGTATCCTCGACGTTGCCACGCGCGCCACCGCCGCGTTCCTGCGTTTGCCCGATCTCGGCACGCTCGAGGCCGGCAAGCGCGCCGACTTCATCATCCTCACCGCGAATCCGCTCGACGACATCGCCAACACGCAGCAGATTGACGCGGTCTACACCCGCGGCCGCGCGATCGATCGCGCCAGCCTCAGGGCGCTCTGGCGCTGAGAAGGAACCGCCGAGCGGCTTCTTCTTCTGGTGATCTCACCTGCGCTACACTGCGCCATGCTCAAGTCACGAACCATTCTCGCCGCCGCCATCGCGGTCGCGATTCCCGCATTGATCGCCGCGCAGCAGCGCGGCCGCGCCGATAATCCGTTTCCCGGCGGCGCCAATCCCGACGGATCGCTGCGTCCGACGCCGCCGGTGACGCGGCTGTTCACCCAGGACGCCTACACCGAATACGAGATCCTCAAGCCGGGCAGCGAGGAGTTCCGGATCAAGTTCCTGCCGGAGGAAAGCAAGGTCGGCGCGACCGAGCTGGTGAATGCCACGCGCGGCGGCAGCGAAGGGTCCGGCGTGGAAGTGTTCGATCCGCGCACCGGCAAGCCGCTGACCTTCACGTATCAGCAGGAAGGCAGCGATCCCGACAATCACGCGATTCACGCCAAGCTACCGATCCCGGTGCCGCAAGGCGGCGTCGGCCGCGTCCTGATCTACAAGACCTACAAGGATCCCCGCACCTACATGATGCACGGCGACGACATCGTCTGGGTCCGCAGCCTGAGCGGCTACCGGCTCGGCGTCGTGCTACCGAAAGGGTTCGCGTTCCTGTCGTCCAACGTCGCCGCGCAGCTGATGGTCTCGGCCAGCGGGCAGCTGAAGCTCGCGTTCGCGAACCCGAGCGGCCAGAGCAACCCGGTGACGATTCACGCGCGCAAGACGACGGCGACCTTCGTCGGCCGGAACGACAACGACATGTTCTTCGACGATGTCAAGACGCTGTACGACCTGGAAGCGCCGGAGGCCGGCCGGATCAAGGTCGAGCAGACCTACAGCGACTATCGCCGCGGCGCGCGCGCGCAGCTCGACACGCTCGCGTATCTGCCGCTGCAGGATCTCAAGGTCATCGATCTGGACACGGGCAAGCCGTTTTCCACCGCGAAGGACGGCGCCAAAACGTTCGTCAAGCTCGACCTGCCGATCGAAGAGGACAAGCAGAGCGCGCACCTCAAGCTGACTGGATCGTTCCGGGATCCCATGTACAAGGCGATCGGCGACGAGCTGATCTTCGACCGCACGCTGTACGGCCTGCGCAACACGGTCATCCTGCCGGCCGGGTGGGAGGTGTCGGCGCTGTCGCAGTCGGGCACGATCGGCACGTACGAGGGGCGGGCGTTCGTCGCGCTGATCAATCTCAACGGCGAGAACAACTACCGCATGACGCTGCGGGCCAGAAAGCGCGCCTCGTAAAGTCATGCTGATCCCGGCTGTCGCGCTCGCGGTCGCCACGCTCGCCGCCCCCGCACTCGGTCCGGGCGAATGCGTCGTCGTCGCGCCATTGCATGGCGCGGAGACGCTGTACGGCGGCGACGAATGCGGCCGGCGCACGCTGCCGGCGTCGACGTTCAAGATCGCGCATGCGCTCGTCGCGCTGCAGACGAAGGTTGTCACGCCGACGAGCGTGATCCGGTGGGACGGCACCAGGCGCGATTACCCGGCCTGGAACCAGGATCAGACGCTGGAGTCGTCGATCAGGGTGTCGGCGGTGTGGGTCTTCCAGCAGTTCGCCGCCGCGATCGGTCGCGACAGTGAACTCGAACATCTGCGCGCATTCGGTTACGGCTCGGGGACATTCGCACACAGCGTCACCGAGTTCTGGCTCAACGGCGACCTTCAGATCTCCCCGGCGGAGCAGGTCGCCTTCCTGCGGCGGATGTTCTCGTACGATCTCCCGGTCGATCGCGCGGACGTCGACACGGTCAAAGCGGATCTGACGATGCCACGCGGCAAGCTGCAGAACGCGGCAGGCGTCCACGACTTCGCGCTGCGGTGGCCGGGCGACACGATCGTGCGCGCGAAGACCGGCAACGGGACGGTAAATGGTGAGCGCGTGAGCTGGCTGATCGGCCAGCTCGAGACCGGTGGACGGCAGTATGTGTTCGCGAGCCGTGCGCGTTCATCGAACCGGCCGCTCGATACCACCGCCGGCGCCGACCTGGCGCTGCGCGTGCTGAACACGATCGATCCGGGCACACAGTTGTCGCCGGCGCGCGCGGTAGCCGCTCGGTGAAGCAGCAGCCGCAGCGATCGCCGAGGTCGCAGCAACACGATTCCGCGTGCGTTGGGTGCTCCGCGGTTCCTCTCAACGTGAGCTGAACGCGTCGAGCAGTGTCGGCAGCAGCGTGTGCATCTTGCCGAGCGACGGGCGGGCCGGGACGAGGCCGGCCCGGAAGCCGTGCGCGGACAGGGCGTCCAGGATCTGCGGCCGGCTGGCGATCACGTGCACCGGAACGTCCCACGGCGCTCCTTCCCCGCTGACCGCCGCGGCCGGTTCGTGGTCGCCGAGCAGAATCATCACCAGGTCGCGGTCGGCGCGCAGCCGCAGATATCCCGCCAGGGTCGCGTAGTCGTAGGCGATCGCCTGCACGTAGCCCGCACCGAAATGCGTCCAGTCCGGCTGCTGAGCGTAGGCGCGCACAATCGACGGGCCGTCATAGGGATGTTCGTCGAAGATCCGCGTCCAGTCCGGCTGGTACGGCGGCGTCGGGATGAACGGAAAGTGCGTGCTGATGGTCGGGAAGAACACGAACAGCGGCGCGGCCGACCCCGCGCTGCGCTCGAGCGCATCGAACTTCGCGAGCGTGAATTGGTCAGGAACCGCGAACCAGCCGAACTCCGGGCCACGATAGTCGAGCCGTGACGCGCCGTAGATGTCGTCGAACCGGTAGAACGCCCCTTCGGGCCACGCCTGGCGCAGCCCGGGCATCAGCGCGATCGTCCGGTGCCCCGCGCGCTTGAACGTGGTGACCATCGTGTCGCGCGGTTCGGTCATCAGCCGCGCGTTCGTTTCGGGATCGCGCACTTCGACCCCCGACATCAGGCTCAGGTGCGCGAGCCACGACGAGCCGCCGAACGTCGGCGACTCGACGTAGGCCGAGACGACGTCGCGGTGGGTGTCGCGGATGGCCGCGGCGAGGTCGGCGCGGCCCTTCGCGAGCGCCGGCGCCATGTCGGGACGCTCGTAGGCGATTGAGCCGTACGACTCGATGAAGATCAGGAAGACGTCGGCCCCGCGGACCTGCGCGAGATCGGCCGTCAGCGGCGGACTGGGCGGAAGCGTCTTCGACGCGCTGAGTGCACCGGCCACCAGTCGCGCCTGGCGCGCGTAGGTGACCACGACCGGCGTCGCGAATGTCGGTTCGGTGGGGAAATGGAAGCCGAATTGCTGCGCGGCGAACAAGCCGACGATCACCACGCCGGCCATGAACACCGGCGCGCGCTCGCGCGGATCGAATGCCGCGGCGGCGACGCGCGCGATCGCCCACCGAAACACCGCGTAGAGCAGCGCGAGCACTGCCGCGACCGCGGCGGCGGCGCAGACGAGGAGCCAGAGCGGCGCCGCGCGCGCGATCATCGCAGCGACGTCGGGCATGTAGCGCACGTCCCAGTACAGGTTGATGTCGCGGCCGTAGAGCGCGGGCGTGGTGACGTCGGCGTAGTGGCCGACGACGAGCACGATCCATGCGGCGGCCAGACACCGCGTCGCCGTCCGCGACAGCGGGCCGAGCCACAGCTGCGCGGCGATGACGAGGATCAGGAACACGCCGCATTCGACCGAGAGCTCGCCCGCCCACCGGATCATCGGCGTCGGCCAGACATTCTGAAAGGCGAGCGAGATGTCGAGCAGCGCCACCGCGGCGCTTGGGACGAGACCCCGCCGCGTCATGCGGCGAGACGCCGCAGATGGAGGACGTCGATCAGGAACGAGTACGCAAGGGCCGTGAGCGCCACCGCGGCCAGGCGCGTGCTCGCGGGCGGCTCAATCGCGGGCAGCATGACAATCGTCAGCGCGGCGATCTGGACGACGCAGATCGTCTGGCGGCGTCGGCTCGGCTCGAGCGGCGCGCGCAGCCACGGGATGATCGCGCCGGCGGCGATGAACAGGTAGCGGAGCAGCCCCGACGCGACCACCCACCCCCCGGCCTTGTCGTAGCGCCAGGCCAACACCGACAACGCGAGGATCAGCAGGGCGTCGACCTCCATGTCGAAGCGGGCGCCGAAGGCGCTGGCGATGCGCTGCCGGCGCGCGATCCAGCCGTCGACGCCGTCGAGCAGCGTCGCGGTCACGCTCGCGGCCACCGCTGCCGCCGCCAGCGCCGGCACGCGCACCTCTCCGACGAGCGCCGCGACGAGGGCGACCAGGATCGCCCGCAGCGTCGTCGTCTGATTGGCGCCGCCGAACCGCGAGAACGGATGATGCCGGCGCAGGAAGCCGATCGACAGCCCTGTGATCGCGGCGAACAGTCCGGCGGCCTTCAGCGGATAGAGATTGCCGAGTGGCAGCTGCGTCCGCGCCGCCGTCGCCAGCGCGACGACGACCACGACACCGAACAGATTCGAGGTCACGGCGCTGGCGCGCAGCGGGGAAGCCGGAAGCTGCCAGCCGGCGGGTTCGGGAATCATTCGGCGCAGGGTTCAAAGTTCACGGTGCAGGGTTCAGGGTTCGTTCGGTTCAACGTTCGTCAGTTCGTCAGTTCGTGAGTTCGTGAGTTCTGAGTTCTGAGTTCTCAGTTCTGAGTTCTACGTCCCCTTCCGCGTTGGCAGTATTGTATCAACGTGGTTTCGAATGGGGCGCGCGCGTTCTGGGTGGCCGAGCCCGGTCGCGGGGAGATTCGCGACGAGACGCTGCCGCCTCCGGCGGCGGACGAAGTCGTTGTCCGCGCGCTGTTCAGCGGCGTCAGCCGCGGCACCGAAGCGCTGGTGTTTCAGGGACGCGTGCCGGCGAGCGAGCGCGAGCGCATGCGCGCGCCGTTTCAGGACGGCGTCTTTCCCGCGCCGGTGAAATACGGCTACGCGAGCGTCGGGATCGTCGAGCAGGGCGCCAAACGCCTCGTCGGGCGCACCGTGTTCGCGCTCTATCCGCATCAGACCCGGTACGTCGTGCCGGCGAGCGCGCTCACGATCGTTCCCGACGCCGTGCCGGCGGCACGCGCGGTGCTCGCGGCGAACCTCGAAACCGCGATCAACGGCGTGTGGGATGCGCGGCCGCACGTCGGCGATCGCATCACCGTCGTCGGGGCCGGGACCGTCGGCTGCCTGGTCGCCTGGATCGCCGGGCGGATCGCAGGCTGCGAGGTCGAGCTCGTCGATCTCAACCCGGCCCGGGCGTCGATCGCGCGGGCGCTCGGCGTCCGTTTCGCCGAGCCGGGATCCGCCGCCGACGGCCGCGACCTGGTCATTCACGCCAGCGGATCGGCGGCGGGCCTCGCCCTGGCATTGTCGATCGCGGCGTTCGAGGCGACCATCGTCGAGATGAGCTGGTACGGGGACCAGGCGGTGCCGGTCACGCTCGGCGAGAGATTTCACTCGCGGAGGCTGACGATCACGTCGTCGCAGGTGGGAAGCGTCGCCTCCTCACAGCGCGCGCGCCGCGGCCCCGCCGAGCGGATGCAGCTGACGCTGTCGATGCTCGCCGATCCGGCGCTCGACGCGCTGATCACCGGCGAGAGCGCGTTCGAGGCATTGCCGGACATCATGGCGCAGCTCGCGTCGGCGCCTGGCGACACGCTCTGCCATCGCATCCGTTACCCTGGATAAATTCCGAATTATCTGTTGTAAATTCATGTATACCGTCACCGTTCGCGACCACTTCATGATCGCCCACAGCTTTCGCGGCGAGGCATTCGGTCCCGCGCAGCGTCTTCACGGCGCGACCTACGTCGTCGATCTGGAATTCCGCCGGCCCGGGCTGGATGCGAACGGGATGGTCGTCGACATCGGCCTCGCCACCGACGTGCTGAAGGCGACGCTCGCCGGTCTCAATTATCGCAACCTCGACGACGAGCCGGTGTTCACGGGGCGCAACACGACGACGGAGTTCCTGGCGCACGAGATCTTCGAGCGGATCGTGGCGGCGATCGGGCGCGGCGAACTCGGCGGCGCCGCGCGCGGTGTCGATCGCATCCGCGTCACCCTCCACGAATCACACGTGGCATCGGCGTCGTTTACCGGCACGCTGTCGTGACGGTGTACTTCGTGATCCCGGGTGACCTGCAGACCCGGACCGGCGGCTACGGCTACGACCGGCGGATCATCGCCGGCCTTCGCGATCTTGGCTGGACCGTCCTCGTCGTCCGCCTCGACGACAGTTTTCCGAGTCCGACGCCGGCCGCCCGCGCGCAAGCGGCCGCGGCGCTGGCGTCGATGCCCGACGGTTCACTCGCGCTGATCGACGGGCTGGCGCTCGGAGCGCTGCCGGCCGAAGTCGAGCGTGAGGCTGCGAGGCTGACGATTGTCGCGCTCGTTCATCATCCACTCGCCGCGGAAACCGGGATCGATCCCGCGCTTGCCGCGGCACTCGCGGTCAGCGAGCGCCGCGCTCTCGCGTCCGTGCGCTCGGTCATCGTCACCAGCCGCGCGACTGCCGCAGGTCTCGCGGCTGACGGCGTGACCGCCGATCGCATCACGGTGGTCGAGCCGGGCACCGATCCCGCGCCGCTCGCGCGCGGATCGACCCGCCTGCCTCGGCTCTCAGCCCTCGGCCCTCAACCCTCCAATGTCACTCAGCCGTCCGATGTCGCGCTGCTGTGCGTCGCGACGCTGACGCCGCGCAAGGGGTACGAGATGCTGATCCAGGCACTCGCGTCCATGCGGCATCGTCATTGGCGGCTGACGTGCGCCGGCAGCCTTGACCGCGACGCGCCGACCGTGGCGCGGGTGCGGGCGCTGCTCCGCGACCACGGCCTCGACGATCGGGTGACGCTGGCGGGCGATCTCGACAGCGCCGCGCTCGCGTTGGAGTACGAGCGCGCCGATGTGTTCGTGCTGCCGACGCTCTACGAAGGCTACGGGATGGCGGTGGCCGAGGCGCTCGCGCGCGGGCTGCCGGTGGTTAGCACCGCGACCGGCGCGATTGCGGAGCTCGTGGGCGACGGAGGGATCGTGGTCGCGCCGGGTGACCTTCCCGCGTTTACCAGTACGCTGTCGGCGGTGATTGCCGACGAGCGGCTGCGCGCGCGACTGGCCGAAGCGGCGCGGCGCGTCCGCGATCGGCTGCCGACCTGGACCGCCGCGGCTGGCGTCATGGCCGATGCGCTCGAGCGCACGGCGCGCGGGGCGAACGCCCTGCGCCACGCCTGACATGTCAGGCTTCAGCGCGGACTGGCTGGCACTCCGCGAGCCCGCGGACCACGCGGCGCGATCCGGCGCGCTCGCGCAGGCGGTGTTCGACGCCGTGCCGCGCGGGGCGCCGCTGCGCATCCTCGATCTTGCCGCCGGAACGGGATCGAACCTGCGATATCTGACGGCGATCGACCGTACGCCGCGGGCCGAGTGGCTGCTCGTCGATCACGATGCGGCGCTGCTCGCGCGGGTGCCGGCATCTCCGGATGTCACCACGCGCTGTCTGGATCTCTCCGCGCTCGACCATGGCGGCATCTTCGCGGGGCGATCGATCGTGACCGCGTCAGCGCTGCTCGATCTGGTCTCCGAAACGTGGCTGCGCGCCGTGGCGGCGCGCTGCGCTGACGCGGGCGCGGCGGTGTTGTTCGCGCTCAGTTACGACGGACGGATCGTATGCTCGCCCGAGGATCCAGAGGACGGTTCGGTGGTGGCGCTCGTCAACGAGCATCAGCGCCACGACAAAGGCTTTGGCCCGGCGCTCGGTCCTGCCGCGACGGAGGCGGCGGCGCGCTGCTTCGCCGCGAATGGCTATCGGGTGCAGCGTGCGGCCAGCGATTGGATCCTGCCGCCGGACTCGCGCGAGCTGCAGAGTCAATTGATCGACGGCTGGGCACAGGCTGCTGCCGAGATCGCGCCCGAGCGGGCTCGGACCATCGACGGCTGGCGCGACCGCCGGCTCGCCCACGTCGCCGCAGGATGGTCACACATCGTGGTTGGCCATGAGGACTTTGGGGGAATCTTGGGATCTGAGGATTTGAGGATTTGAGGATTTGGATTCCCACCTTCTCACATCCACAATCTCAAATGACGCGCGTGATCGCCGGCTGCGGATCGGGGCCGGGCGGCGCGTTGTTGCCGTCGGGGCCGATCTCGCAGTCGAACAGCACGTCGCCTCCCATGCGGAATACGCGGTAGCGCGGCCGATGGCAGTCGCTGAGCGCGGTGCGGGGCGGCAGACGGATCGCGGGCCGGCCGTCGCCGATCAGGAGCGGCGCGATCGCGATGTGCAGGCGGTCGAGCAGGTTCGCCTCCAGGAACATCGACACGGTAACGCCGCCGCCCTCGACGAAGATGCGGTGGCAGCCGCGTGCGCGCAGCTCGCGCAGCACCTGGGCGACGTCGACGCCATCGGGCCCCTCGTCGAGCGCGACGATCGCGGCGCGGCCGACGTGCGTCTCCCCCTCGCGCGCGAGCGCGCGCGTGCAGACGTACAGCGTTTCCGCCGACTCGTCGTTGAAGACCTTGTAGTGCTCGGCCAGGCGCCGCGTCGGGTCGAGCACGACGCGCACCGGACTCGAGCCCTCGACGTGCCGCGTCGTCAGCTGTGGATCGTCCGCCGCGACGGTGCCGGCGCCGACGATCACTGCGTCGCACAGCGCGCGCATGCGGTGGAGATGACGGATGTTCTCCTCGCCGGTCACGTACTGCGATTCGCCGGCGTGGGTCGCAATGAAGCCGTCGAGGCTCTGTCCGAGATGGCCGACCGTGATCGGGTTCGCGTTCGTCGCGCTGCAGATTGGCAGATACAGATCGATGATGGCGTGCCGCGCATCGTCCGGCGGCAGCGCCAGGGCGAAACCGTCGTGCGGCCGCCACGCGATCACCGCGTCCGGATGTGCGTGCTCGACGATCTCGAGACGGCCGCCGGCGCCGGCGACGAGCGACGCCGGCCGCTGCGCGCGCGCGAGTGTTTCCGCGTGACCGGCGGCATCGAGCACCGCACTCCACGCTTCGCCGATGGCTCTGCTTGTGCTGGATTGTTGCGGCAACGTCTCCGATCGTAACAGACTTCGCGCGGCTCACTGGCCGCGCGAGGGGCACTTCTTCTACAATGCCCTCATGAACAAGCCACGCAAGCTCCGCTACGCGTCATGCGCCGCGGTCGCGATGCTGATGATGGTGTTCGTGTCGGTGCGCGCGCAGCAGCCGCCGGCCGCGCCCGCCCAGCAGCCGCCCGCGCGAGGAACGGCGCC
>JAOBWF010000177.1 GCA_025463215.1 Acidobacteriota bacterium
GGATGGGGTTAGTTCAAAGACGATCGCGTCGGCCGTCCGCGCTCGGCGTGTCCGCTGAGTGCCGAAAGCTGAGAGCGCTAAGATACGAAGATGTGGATTCTGCAGAGCGCTGAAGCGACGTTCCGCCTGAACTCCGGCGCCGTCAAGACGGTGGGACGCGCGCCGCGCGCCGATTTCATTCTCGACGTCGCGCTCGTGTCGCGGCTCCACTGCCGTTTGACCGCCGGCGAGGACCAGCTCGACGTCGTCGATCTGAAGAGCACCAACGGCACCTACGTGAACGACAAGCGGGTGGATAAGGCAACGCTGGCGACAGGGGATCGCCTGCGAGTCGGCCGGGTGGAGATGACGGTGAACAGGGCTGAAGCCTAAGGGCTGAGGAATGGGTTATTGCGCCGTTCCTCGCCAATCGTGGTGTCCCGTCCGTGGCCGGAGTGGACCACCGCTTCGTCGCCGAGCGGGAAGAGGACGTTGCGGATCGACGCGATCAGCGTGGCGTAATCGCCGCCCGGCAGATCCGTGCGGCCAATCGATCCGGCGAACAGGGTGTCGCCGACAAACAGCTCCTGCCCCTTCGTCCCCTTCTTGCCGATCTGTAGACAGACGCCGCCGGGGCAGTGTCCGGGCGTATGGAGGACCCGAACGTCGTAGGTGCCGAAGCCGATCGCCTCGCCCGGGGTGTAGAACAGGTCGATCGGCGGCTGCGGCTCGACCGTCAGGCCGAACATGGCGCCCATCTCGACGGCGCGGTCGTAGAGGAAGAGATCGTCGCGATGGAGATAAACCGGGACGCCGAACGCGCGCTTCGCGGCCGCAACCCCGGTGACGTGATCCACGTGCGCATGGGTCAGCAGGATGTACCGAACGGTCAGGCCGGTGCGTTCGACGAACGCCAGCAGCGACGCGACTTCGTCGCCCGGATCGATGATCACGGCATCCTGCGTCTCCTCGCAGCCGACGACGAAGCCGTTCTTGAAGAAGGGACCGACAGCCTGACTCTCAACTATCATGATCGACGATGATTTTAGCCGTACTCGACGACCTCATGTTCAGCTCGAAGATCAAGACCGCGGCCAACGGGCTCGGCGTGGATCTGCGATTCTCGCGTTCGGTCGACGGCGCGATCGAGACGATGCGGAAGAACCCGACGACGCTCGTGATCCTCGACCTCAACAACGAGCGGATCGGTCCGCTGGCGATCGTCGCGGCGATGAAACAGGACCCGGCGCTGGCCTCGATCCCGACGGTCGGCTACGCGTCGCACGTCCAGACCGACGTCATCAACGCCGCACGGCAGGCGGGGGTCGGCGAGGTGCTGGCGCGATCGGCGTTCGTCCAGCAGCTCAGCGAGATTTTGACCAGGCCGGCCTGACGGCCCGCGCTGCGACGTGTGAACGCTGCACGATGCGATCTTCGAAGAGCGGCACAACGACGAGGCGTGAAGGCATGAGCCGACGATGATGCTGGATGTGCTGCGGGCGCGGCGGCGGATTGCGCCGTACGTCTACCGCACGCCGCTCGTCCGCTCCGCCTGGCTGTCCGGGCTTGCGGCTGCCGACGTCGTCCTCAAAGCTGAATCGCTCCAGCGGTCAAACTCTTTCAAGTCGCGCGGCGCGTTCAACGCCGTGCTCGCCCGGCTCGAGCGCCTCGGCGGCGCCCCGGCGCAACTGGTCACGGCGTCCGCCGGCAATCACGGCCGCGCGCTCGCAGCGGCCGCCAGGACGTTCCATCTGCCCCTGGTGGTCTTCACGCCGAAGGATGCGCCGGCGGCCAAGCTCGACGCGATCCGCCGCGACGGCGCCGACCTTCGCGCGGACGGCCACGACTACGACGACGCCGAGCGGCTGGCGAAGCATTTCGCGAGCCAGACCGGGGCAGAGTTCATCTCGCCGTACAACGACGCGGATGTGATTGCCGGCGCCGCGACCGTCGCCCTGGAAATGTTCGAGGACGATCCGATGCTGGACACGGTGATCGTGCCGATCGGCGGCGGCGGGTTGATCAGCGGTGTCGCCGGCGTCGCCAAGGCGATCAACCCGCGCTGCGAGGTGATTGGCGTCGAGGTAGCGGCGTCGAATGCGTTCCAGCAGAGCGTGCGGGCGGGCCACCTGGTCCGGATCGTCGCGGGCGAGACACTGGCCGACGGCCTTGGCGGCAACCCCGACCCCGACACCATCACGTTCGGTTTCATCCAGCGGCTGGTCGATCGCATCGTGACGGTGAGTGAAGGCGATCTTGCCGCTGCGATCGTCGGGCTGGTGGACGCCGAGCATCTGATCGCGGAGGGCGCCGGTGCGGCGGCGATTGCCGCCCTGGTCGGGGCGCGGATCGAGGTTCGCGACCGCCGCGTTGCCGCAATCCTATCGGGCAGCAACATCGATCGTGGTCGTTTGCGTACGCTGGTATGACCTACGGGAGTCCGGTCAGCGCCGCGCGCGCGATCTCGCGTTCGCGCGTGTAGGCGGCGTCAAGGCGCTCCCTCGCCTCCGCGACGACCGGTTGGCGCGCAATCAGCGACCACGGGTAGAGCCGCGCGTCGATCCACATCGTGCCCGACCGGCCCATGACGACGTCGGCGAACGCGCGCAGCATCGTCTCGCTGCCGGCAATACGCGTCAGCAGTGCCGCGGCCGCGTCGGCATTCTGGAGGGCGGCGGCCGCGTGCAGGCCGCAGCGGAGGTCGGACGGCAGCGCCGTGTCCCGATTCGCTGCCGCAAGCACGCCGTCGGCAAGCTTATGGGCGGCGCCGCCGTCGCGGCGTTCGTTCTTCAGCGCCGCGAGTACAACGGTCGCTTCACAGCGCTGTGGAAAACGGGCGGCGAGCGTCGACGCCTGCGCCAGCGCATCGTCCGCGCGGCCGCTGAGCCGCAGCGCGCTCACCAGTCCGGCCCAGAACGACGGCACCGACGTGACGTCCGGTATCGCGGCAAAGGCGGTCACGGCGGCCGGATAGTGTTCCTCGCGCAGCGCGTTGAGCGCCAACAGCGCGCCGGCGAGACTCCCAGTCCTCCCCGTCGGAGACAGCGCTTTCAGCTCGTCGCGCATCTCGTCGTCGCGATTCAGGTACGCGAGCGCGCCCGCCAGATCGAGGCGGACGACATCCTGCCGCGGATCCAGCGCCAGTGACTTCCTGAAGAAGGCAACGGCCCGCTCCGGATCGAAATCGCCGACGGCGTCGCCGACGAGGTGGTAGGCATCGGAGTACGAGATGTCGAACTCGACCGCGCGCCGGAAATACGTGAGGGCGTCGGCGAGGCCGTCGCTGGCCAACCCCATCGCCACGTTGGCTCGAGGCAGGTCCGGATCCAGCTCGTAGGCGCGCTTTGCCGCGGTGTGCACGCGCTCGCGATGCGCGGCGTTGTCCGAGGCACCGGTGAACACGACCTCCAGGCGCAGCGCCTCGGCGATACCGGCGAACGCTTCGCCGAGACCGCCGTCAGCGGCGATCGCGCGCTCGTATAACGTGATGGCTTCGGGAAGACGGCGGTCGGCCTCGGCCTGACGGCCCCGCAGGTACAGCTCGTACGCCCGCGGATCGACCAGGCGCGATGCCGCGCGGGCGCTCGACGCGGTCGGCTGCACGGTGACGCGGAGCGCCTGCGCGATCTCCGCGGCGACCTGGGCCTGAACCGCGAAAATGTCCTTCAGCTCGCGGGTGTACTGCGCCGACCAGATCGCGGTGCCGTCCGCCGGATCGATCAGCTCCATCGACACCTTCACCGTATCGCCTGCCGGCCGCACCGATCCGGTGAGCACGACCGCGGCGCCGAGCTCGCGGGCGACGTCCTGCGGTGTCCGCCCGCGCAATTGACGCGTCGCGGAGCGCCCCATCACTTTGAGACCGGGCGTTTGGCCGAGTCTGGTGATCAGATCCTCGGCTAATCCGTCGGCGAAAAAGAGCTGGGCCGGATCGGTGTCGAACGGCACGACGGCGATGACGGCCGCCGGCGGCGGTCCAACGGTCCGCTTCCATACGCGCTGCATCGGCGCGCGCTCGTACCATGCGGCCGCGCCCGAGCCGGCGAACAGCGCCAGCAGCACGAGCCAGCCGCCGATCGACCGGCGCGCCGGCTGCGCCGGCGCAAACACGGCCGCCATTTCCTGGATGTCGCTGCGGGTGTCCAGGATGGCGCCGACCGAGCGCAGCTCGGCCGCGAGGGTGACGGCCGATTCGTAGCGCTGGTCGAGGCTCTTCGCCATCGCCTTGGCGACAATTCCGTCGACCTCCGGCGGCAGCGTCCGGTTGATGGTTGACGGTAGCGGCGCCTGCGCCTGCACGATCTGCAGCGCGAGCGCGGTCGACGTCGGCGCCGTGAACGGCAGGCGGCCGGTGAGCATCTCGAAGATGACGATCCCCAGCGAGAAGATGTCGGTGCGGTGATCGACGCGCTCGCCGAGCACCTGCTCCGGCGACATATAGGCCACCGTGCCCAGCGTCGTGCCCGTGCCCGTGTCCGTGTCGATCATCGTCGCCGCCTGCGCGGCCTGATCGCGCTCGGCGCCGCTCAACGTCCACGTCGCGAGGCCGAAGTCGAGGATCTTGGCGTTGCCCTTGGGCGTGACCAGGATGTTGTCGGCCTTGATGTCGCGGTGGACGATCCCTTCGGTGTGCGCGTCCGCCAGCGCGTCGGCGATCTGGATCGCGAGGTCGATCGCGCGACGCAAATTCAACGGCCGCCCGGCGATGACCGTTTTGAGCGTCTCGCCCGGCACGTACTCGAACACAAGGAAGAGTTGATCCTGGTCTTCTCCGATTTCGTAGAGCGCGGCGATGTTCGGATGGGAGAGCGCGGCGGCGGCGCGCGCGTCCTGCAGGAAACGGGCACGGCGAACCGGGTCGGCGGCGACCTCGGTCTTCAGGACCTTGATCGCGACCGTGCGTCCGAGGCGCGTATCGCGGGCGCGGTACACCTCGCCCATCCCTCCCGCGCCGATGCGATCGAGGATCTTGTAGTGGCCCAGGGTCTCGAACATGGAACGGCGACGATTATACTGACGCGTTGAGCTCCTACGTCTCAATCCTCAGGAACAACCGAAACTTCAGGCTCCTCTACATCGGCCAGACGATTTCGCAGCTCGGCGACTGGTTCAATGCGGTCGCGGTGTATGCGCTGCTGCTCGACCTCACCGGATCGGCGACGGCGGTCGCGTGGATGATGATCGTGCAGTTCCTGCCGGTCGCGGTGCTCGGGCCGATGGCGGGCGTGATCGTGGACCGCGTCAATCGCCGCCGGCTGATGATCGTGACCGATGTGGTCCGCGGCGTCCTGGTGCTGATGCTCCTGTTCATCCGCCGCCCGGATCAGGTGTGGATCGCGTACGTGGTGATGGCGATCGCCGTCGGCGCCCAGGCGTTCTTCGAGCCGGCGCGGACCGCGACGATTCCGAACGTCACCGCGCCGGAGGAGCTGCTCGCCGCCAACGCGCTGTCGAGCGCGACCTGGGCCGCGATGCTCGCGCTCGGCGCGTCGATCGGCGGGGTGGTGACTGCGCTCGCCGGCCGGAACGTCGCCTTCGTCGTCAATGCGCTGTCGTTCTTCGCGTCGGCCCTGTTTCTCGCGCAGACACGCTACGACGCGACGCCGGCGGCGGTGCCGAGGGCGCGCGGCATCCTCGCGCTTACTGGCATCACCGATCTGGTGGAGGGCGTGCGCTACGTGACGCAGCGATCGCACGTGGCGGCCTTGATGTTCGTCAAGGCCGGCTGGGGGCTGGCGGGCGGCGTGCTGTTGCTGCTGACGATCTTCGGTCAGCGCGTCTTTCGGCTCGCCGGCGGATCGGCGGCGGGGATCGGCGTGCTCTATGCCGCGCGCGGCATCGGCGCGGGGCTCGGCCCGATTGCGCTGCGCTGGATCATCGGCCAGCAGCCGCAGCGGCTCCGCCGCACGATCGGCCCGGCCTACTTCATGGTCGGCGCCTTCTATATCGCGCTGGCGTGGGCGCCGTCGCTGTGGGTCGCCGCGCTGTGCGTGCTGTGCGCGCACTTCGGCGGATCGATTCTGTGGGTGTTCAGCACCGTGCTGCTGCAGCTCGAAGTGCCCGACCGCTTTCGCGGCCGCGTCTTCGCCACCGAGCTCGCCCTGGTGACGCTGATGTCGTCGCTCTCGAGCTACTGGACCGCCTACGAGCTCGATCGCGCCGGCTGGTCGCCACGCACGCTGTCGTTCGCACTGGGCATGATGTTCTGCGTCCCCGGGGTGCTCTGGCTGACGATTCAGGCGAGATGGCAAGAGCCACTTAAGAACTAAGAACTAAGAACTGGGAACTGGGAACTGGGAACTCCAGTTCTTAGTTCTCAGTTCCTAGTTCTCAGTTCTTAGCCTTCAGCTCTTCTAGCGCACTCTGCACCAACAGCTTCGCGTCCGCCAGTTGCTCCAGCACGAGCGCGATGTCCATCTTCGGCTTGCCGGGATATCGCTCGCTCCGGCAATAGACGCCGTGCTGGCCGACCAGGGCCAGTGAGTCGGTGAGCAGATCCATCGCCACCGCGAGACGGCCGCGCGGCGTCCCCATCATCGTCTCGTGATATTCGAGCGCGTCGTGGTGCTTGTCGAAAACAGACATAGGTTCGCCCTGAAGCCGTGCGCGAGCTGCCGGCTAAGCCGTCCGCGCTACTTCTTCGGTTGCGCCGGCCGGATCTCGACGCGGCTGTGGATGCTGCGCGGGTCGCTGCGCAGCAGGTCGAGGACGACGCCGGCGACGTCGTCGGGAGAGGTCTTCCAGTCGGCGCCCTTCGTCTCGTCGCCGTTGGAGAAGCCGGTCGACACCGATCCCGGCATCACGTAGCTGACGCGGATGTTGTCGTAGCGCACTTCCTGCATCAACACTTCGCTGAACGCGTTGAGGCCGGCTTTCGAGGCGCAGTATGCCGCCGCCCCTTTGAACGGGTTCTTGCCGGCAAGACTGCTGATGTTGATGATGTAGCCGCCGCCGCGGCGGCGCAGGTGCGGGACGCCGGCCTGACAGGCGTTGAACACGCCGGTGAGGTTGGTGTCGAGGACCTCGGCCCATTGATCCGGCGTCATCGTCGCGACGTCGGTGAAGATGCCGACGCCGGCGTTGTTCACCAGCACGTCGAGGCCGCCGAAGCGGGCGACGGTCGCGTCGATTGCCGCCGTGACCTGGTCGTAGCGGCGCATGTCGGCTTGCAGGGTCTCGACCGCACCGGGTCCGGCCGCCTCGATCTTCGGGCGCGCCGCCGAGAGATGCGCGGCGCTGCGTCCGGTGATCGCGACCTGGACGCCGTCGGCGACGAGCGCACGCGCGATCGCGAGCCCGATGCCGCGCGATCCGCCGGTGACGAGCGCCACTTTCCCGCGAAGTGATGGCATAGCCATTACAATATCGCAGCGGATGCAGAACGTGGCCATTATCGGCGCCGGCGAGCTGGGCGGCGCGACCGCGCACGCGCTGGCGCGCTCGAACCTCGTCCGCACCATCACGCTGATCGACGAGACGCGCCGCGTCGCGGCCGGCAAGGCGCTCGACATCGCGCAGGCGGCGCCGGTCGAAGGCTTTGCGACCCAACTCTCGGGCGCGACCGACCTGTCGATGGCGGCCGGCGCGTCGATCGTGATTCTCGCGGATCGCGTCACCGGCGGGGAGTGGCAGGGTGAGGACGGGCTCGTGCTGCTGAAGCGTCTGTCGCAGACCGCCGCCGGAGCGGTGATTCTGTGCGCCGGACCGCTGCAGCGCGAGCTGATCGATCGCGGCGTCGGCGAGCTGAAGCTCTCGCGCACGCGCCTGTTCGGATCGGCGCCCGAGTCGCTCGCCGCCGCGGCCCGGGCGCTGGTCGCGCTCGCCGTCAACGGATCGCCGCGCGACATCTCGCTCTCGGTGCTCGGCGTGCCGCCGGCGCACACGGTGATTCCCTGGGCCGACGCGACCGTCGCCGGGTTCGCGCTGACGCGGCTCGTCGACGAGCCGTCGCGGCGGCGTGTGAGCGCACGGGTCAACGCGCTGTGGCCGACCGCGCCGTACACGCTCGCCGCCGCCGCGACCACGATCGTCGAGGCGATGGCGGGCCGCTCGCGGCGGATCGCGTCGTGTTTCGTCGCGCCCGACCTCTCGACCGGCGCGCACGCCCGCACCGGCGCCATGCCGGTCAAGCTGGGGCCCGCCGGCATCGCCGAAATCGTGTCGCCGTCGTTGAGTGCCGTCGAGCAGATCGCGCTCGACAATGCGATGCAGATCTAACGAGAAGATGAACCCGCAGAGTTCGCAGAGAAATACTTCTTTGCGGTCTCGGCGGTCTCGGCGGTTCCCTCTTAGAGTGTTCCGTACAGCGGTCTGTGCAGGCTCAGGCCACCGGCGAAGTCCGCCAGCTGCTTGCGCAGGATCAGGCGCCCGCGGTGCAGCCGCGATTTCAGCGTCTGGTCCTTCACCTTCAACATCGCGCTCGCTTCCTCGGTTGACATCCCGTGAATGTCGCGCAGCATCACCGGCGCCCGGTAGATCGCCGGCAGCGCCAGAATCGCGCGGAAGACGCGCTGGCGCAGCTGGGTCCGCAGCACCCGCTCGTCGGCCATGTCGCTCCAGTCGGCGACGTCCGGCGTCCGCGACGCCTGGGTTCCGTCCTCGTCGGTCGCCGCCGCGGCTCGACGGTCCTCCGCCTGCGCGCGCTGATACCGCGCGGTCCGCAGCCGCGACATCGCCGCGTTGAACGTGATCCGGTAGATCCACGACGACAGCTGCGCGTCGCCGCGGAAGGAGTCGACCTTGCGGTAGACCTTGAAGAGCACGTCCTGGGTGATCTCTTCGGCGTCTTCCTTGTTGCGCAGATAGCGGAAGGCGAGTTGGTAGATCTTGGAGCTGTAGGCGTCCGCCAGGTCGGCGAGCGCGCGCTCGTCGCCCGACTGAAGACGGGCCAGGAGCTGCTGGTCGGCAGTAAGAATGGGGGTAGAAGTGCTGTCGAGATTGCGCATGGGATTGTCCCTCGTTTCGGACATTAACCCCGCGGCCCCGCGGATTATTCCATGGGTGAACTAATTTTCTAACGTATTGAAATTAAACATCTTAGCGAACTGTTCGATAATGCGAATCTGCACCTCTGCGGTATCCGGTGAGCGCCCGAGGAGCTTCGCGAGCGACGTCACGCCGCGATCCGCAATCCCGCACGGGACAATCAGATCGAAGTGCTCGAGCGCCGTCGTGACGTTGAGCGCAAACCCGTGGCTCGTAATCCAGCGCGCAATGCGCACGCCGATCGCGGCCAGCTTCTCGTGGCCGACCCACACGCCGGTCAATCCTTCGACCCGGCCGGCGTCGATACCGTAAGTCGC
The DNA here is from genome assembly GCA_025463215.1 of Acidobacteriota bacterium. GTDB lineage: Bacteria > Acidobacteriota > Vicinamibacteria > Vicinamibacterales > CAVVIG01 > CAVQFC01. The sequence goes on from JAOBWF010000177.1 coordinate 9,282, forward strand.
CGCCGTACGGATGAGGACCGTTTCGAGATCCCGGACGTAGCGGTGCACGTCGCGCCGATCCGGGTTGAGGTCGATGATGGGATAGCCGACGATTTGGCCGGGGCCGTGATATGTGATGTCGCCGCCGCGGCCGGTCTCGTGCACCTCGATGCCGCGTGCCGAGAGCGCCGCGTCGGTCGCCAGAATGTGCGAGCGGCCGCCGTCGCCGCGGACGCCGAGCGTGAGCACGTGCGGATGTTCGACGAGCAGCAGCGTGTCGGGAATCGTCCCGGCGCGGCGCTCTTCGACCAGCGAGCGCTGCAAGGCGAGCGCCTCAGCGTACGGCACACGTCCGAGCCGCCGGACCGCAAGCGATCGGGTCTCTTCTTTCACGAGAACCTGAGAACCTGAGAACCTTGAGAACCCCGAGAACCCCGAGAACCGTTCAAACGGCGTTCGGGTCCCAATTCTCCAGTGACTTCTTCACGATCGACATGAACTCGTCGGCGACCGCGCCGTCGATGACACGGTGGTCGTAGCCGAGCGTCAGATACGCCATCGGCCGGATCGCAATCGCATCGTCGACCACGACCGGGCGCTTCTCGACGTTGCCGATGCCGAGGATCGCAACCTGCGGCTGGCTGATGATCGGCATGCCGAAGAGGGCGCCGAACACGCCCGGATTGGTGATTGTGAAGGTGCCGCCGGCGACTTCGTCGGGCTTGAGCTGCTTGGCGCGCGCACGGCTGGCGAGATCGGCGACCGAGCGGCTGAGACCGACGAGGTTTTTTTCGTCGGCGTTCTTGATCACCGGCACGATCAGGCCCCAGTCGAGCGCGACCGCGATGCCGACGTTGATCGCCTTGTGGTAGACGATGTTGTCGCCGTCGACCGAGGCGTTGACGATCGGCACCGCGCGCAGCGCGTCGATCGCCGCCTTGACGATGAACGACATGTAGGTGAGCTTGGCGCCCGAGCGCTCGAACTCGGCTTTCTTCGCCTCGCGAATCTTCGCGATCCGGCCGAAGTTCACCTCGAATACCGAGTGCACGTGCGCCGACGTTTTCTTGCTGACCACCATGTGCTCGGCGATCCGTTTGCGCATCACCGACATCTTCTCGACGTGATCGTTCGCCCCCGGCTGGAACTGCACCTGCGCGACCGGCGGCGCCCCGGATACCGATCCACCGCCTTGTCGTACCGCGGCGCCCGCAGGCGCGGAGGCGGGACCAGCCTGACCTGCCTGAGCTGCCTGACCCTTGTCGATGAATCCCAGAATGTCGTCTTTGGTGACGCGGCCGGCGATGCCGGTCCCGTGGATCTGCGCGATGTCGACGTTGTGCTCCTTCGCGATCTTGCGCACCAGCGGCGACGATCGCTCGCGGATGGCGTCCTCGGTGGAACCGTCGGACGACGCCGCGGGGGCCTGTTTCGGCGAAGCCGCCGCGGGTGCGGCCGCGGCCGGGGCGGGGCGCGCAGCGGCAGACTCCGGTTCTC
>JAOBWF010000191.1 GCA_025463215.1 Acidobacteriota bacterium
CGAGGTAGCGCTCGATCGCGTCCGGGGGAGGTTCGACGCCGCTGGCCTTGAATGCGCGCGCCACCAGCGTCGCGGCGCCCTCCCCGACCATGCGGCCCAGGTCCGCTTCCGGAATCGGCGGTGCGCCGCACGCGATCAGCAGCGCGTTGGCGGCGTCGGCGATGTCACGACGCGAGTCGACCAGGGTGCCGTCGAGATCGAAAACGACAAGCTGTGGAGGGGAGCAGCTGGAGACTTGAGGAGCGGAGTTCCTCAATCCTCAGCTCCTGAACTCCGCAAATGATGTAGGCGTTTCCCACACGGTGACGCGGACGACCGGCAGGCCATTCTCGTGCGCCTTGTCGAAGATCAGCTTGGCGATGCGCTCGACGGTGGGATTGCTGTCGAGGATGTACACCGGTTCGCCGAGTTGTTGCAGCGGCCCGACGAGCGGATCGTCGTGGCGCAGGATCATCTTGTGATCGAGCTCGGTGTCGATCCAGCCTTTCACGATCCGCTTGATGTCGCTGAAATCGCAGACCATGTTGCGGTTGTCGAGCTCGCCGGTGCGCACTTCGATCTCGGCGGTCGCGTTGTGCCCGTGCGGATGCTTGCAGATCCCGTCGTAATCGAGCAGGCGATGGCCGTAGCAGAAATCGATACGTTTGGTAACGGAGTACATGTGGTAATCGGGTAATCTGGTAATCGGGTAATGGATTGCGAGATTGGGCGCACCCGATTGCCGACGACCACCCAGTCGATCACCAGATTACCAGATTACCCGATACCCATGCGCACAGCGGTGCTCCTGTCCGGCGGCCTCGACAGCGCGGTGTTGGCCGTCGACGAATCGGGATCCGGCGACATGCATCCGGTCTACGTCAGCGCGGGTCTCGCATGGGAGGCGGCCGAACGCGCCATCGTCGCGCGCTTCCTCGAGTCGGCGCCGATCGCGGGTCCGCGGCGGCCGCTGGCATCGCTGACCGTCGACATGCGCGACGTCTACGCCGCCAGTCATTGGGCGGTCGAGGGCAAGCCGCCGGCGTATCACACGCCCGACGAGGACGTCTACCTGCCGGGGCGCAACGTCATCCTGCTCGCCAAGGCCGCGGTCTACTGCGCCGCGGCGAACATCGATCGTCTCGTCATCGGCACGCTCGCGCACAACCCGTTCCCCGACGCGACGCCCGACTTCCGCGCCGCGATGGCGCGCGCACTGTCGCTCGGGCTCGGCCGGCCGCTGCAGATCGACGCCCCCTACGCCGGCACTGAAAAGGCCGAGGTCATTCGACGGGGCGCCGCGCTCGGTGTTCCGTTCGAGCTCACGCTGTCCTGCATGAACCCCCAACCGGCCATCAGCGATCAGCCATTCGCAATCCATTGTGGTGAATGCTCAAAGTGCCGCGAGCGGCACGATGCCTTTGCCGCCGCCGGCGTCCACGATCCGACGGCCTACGCAAGCACAGCCAATCTCGCCTGAGATGCGTTGACTCGCCGTCGCGCCGGGCGTATCGTGCGCCGGTGAGGTGGATGGTTCCCGCGGCGATCGTGCTCACGGCGGCGACGACGATCACCGCGCAAACGCCGCCGGACATCGACACGCTGCTCGCGCAGGTCAGCGATCGCATCGCCGACTACTACAAGCGCGCCCAGAGCGTGGTCTGCCTCGAGAAGACCACGGTGCAGCCGATCGGCAGCGGCTTCAGCCCGGTCGGCTTCGCGCGCACCACCGAGTCGGAGCTCCGCGTCGAACCGGATCTGGACTCGGACGGCGACGGCGGCGCCACCAGCGCGAAGGTGGTCCGGCAGATCGTCAGGATCAACGGCAAGCCGCCGCGCGAGAAGGACAAGAACGATCGCGCCGGCTGCACCGACCCGAACCCGCTGTCGACCGAGCCGCTCGCGTTCTTGTTGCCGGCGAACCGCGAAGGGTACACCTTCACGACCGGCGGCCTGGGCAAGGGCAAGGACCGCGATGCCTTCATCATCGACTTCAAGGCGGCGAGCGAGGACCGCGAAGGTAAGGTCGTCGAAGATGCACGCGGCATCGAAGGGTGCTTCAATATCTCGGTGCCGGCGCCGACGAAGGGCCGCATTTGGGTCGATGCCCGGAGCTACCAGGTGCTCCGTCTGGAACGGCACCTCGCCGGGCTCGGCGAAGTCCAAGCCAGCTTCTCCCAGCAGCGCAAGCACAACCTGCCCCACTACATGACGATGGAGCGGTACGACACCGCGATCCGGTTCCGACCGGTTACGTTCACCGACCCGGAAGAATCGATGCTGCTGCCGGAAATGATCGAGACGATCGTCGTCTGGCGCAGCGGCATGGAGTCGACCCGCCGGCGCCAGGAATATTCGGAGTACCGCCGCTTCCTCACCGCTGGGCGGATCGTCAAGTGATTTGAGAGCTCAGATGTCAGAGTTCAGGATCGCTTCAGCGTAATTGCCCCGTCGCCGGTTCGGACGCGCACGCCGTGGCCGCCGTCGCCGAGCCGGCCGCGCAGCGAATTCTTGCCGATGTTGCCGGTCACGTTCGACAGCGTCAGGTCGCGCATCCGAATCGCGCCGTCGCCGGTGTGGGCGTCGAGTTCGGCGCCGAAGCCGTCCGGCACCTCGAGGGTCACCGAGCCGTCGCCGGTCACGATATCCCAATCGGCGCTGGGCGAGCTGCCGGTGTCGGCGTGAATCGTGACGCTGCCGTCGCCCGTGCGCACCCGCAGACCGGTGAGCTTGCCGTCCAGCCGGATCGATCCGTCCCCCGTATCCGCTTCGACGTCGCCGCCGAGCATCCGGCCGTGAATGCTGCCGTCACCCGAGTGGAGCTGAACGTGCCCGGCGACGCGCTCGATATCGATCGAGCCGTCGCCGCTCTTCGCCGCGACATCGGATGACGCCGGGACCGACACGATCAACCGCGCCGAGCGGCTGTTGAAGTGGAGGCTGAAGCCGGTGTGATCGCGCTTGGGCTCGGTGACGCGGATCTCGATGTGATTGCCCTGCTGCTCCGCCTTGACCTCGATCGCCGCCACATCGTCGCGATCGCGGCCGCGCTTCTCGATCACGACCTGGACGTCGGCGCGGTCCCACGGACGGATCTCGATCGACCCGTCGAAGGTCGTCAGCGCGACATCCGGCTTGCCGGAAACCGGGAAGTGCTTTTCGTCGCGCTCGACGTACTTGTGCAGATCGGCGCCGATGATGTCGACGCAGCCCGGAGCGGCGAGCAGCGCCGCGAGCACCGCCGGCAGCGCGAGACCTTTGACCGAGCAGGGCGATAGAGCCATGACGAAATCCTCCGCCCGCTTAGACGGCGGCGGGGGGACGCGAGTTCGACTCCGTTCTCTGTCCTCGCGCATAGACCAGCTGGCCGCCGACATACGTCTGGACGACGGAGAAGTTCGAATCGAGCACGACCAGGTCGGCGATAGCCTCCGGCGCCAGCAGGCCATGGCCGACGAGGCCGAGCTCGCGCGCCGGCGTCGTGGCGCAGATCGTCGCGGCATCGACCAGCGACAGACCGACGCGCGCCATCAGCACCTGAAACGCGCGATCCATCGTCAGCACGCTGCCGGCGATGGTGCCGTCCTCGAGCAGCGCGGTGTGCTCACCGGCGGTAATGGGCCGGCCGCCGAGCTGAGCCCGTGAGCCGAGGCTGAGACCGGCGGCTGCGGTCCCGTCGGTGATTGCGAAAACGCGGGACGGCCGCTTCGCCGCAATCGCGGTGCGAATCAGGGCGGGATGGACGTGGACGCCGTCGCAGATGACTTCGGCCGCGACTTCGTCGGTCTGCAGCACGGCGCCGACCAGCCCGGGAGCACGGTGGGTGAGCGGCGGCATCCGGTTGAACAGGTGCGTCGCGTGGCGGGCGCCGGCGGCGATTGCGGCGAGCGCTTCCTCGTAGGTCGCCCCCGAATGTCCGAGCGAAACGCGGTGCCCGCGCGCGGCCAGCCAGCGCACGAGATCGAGTCCGCCATCCAATTCTGACGCGAGCGTCACGATGCCGACGTCAGGCGTCGCGCGCTCGATCTCGGCGAGGATGTCGGCGGCGGTAAAATCATCGTCCGCTCCTGCCCGTTCTTCCCCACCCGGTCTTCCCGCCCTGTCACTATCGAGCGCCGCACGCGGACTGCGCAAACAGGCCGAGGCTTGCGCGCCCTTGTACTCCGGGTTGATGAAGTTGCTTTCGAGATGCGCCGGCAGCACGCGGGCCGACCGCGCCACCGGCGTCTCGCGCGCTCGCCGCACCTGATCGAGCACGCGCCTCAGCGCTTCAGGCCGGCACGCGACCGTCGTCGGACAAAACGCGGTGACGCCGTAGCGCGGCAGCCGCGCCGCGATCGACGCGACGGCGTCGTCCTCGGGCCGTTCGTCGAGCGTGTCGACGCCGTCGACGCCGTGGACGTGCACGTCGATGAAGCCCGGCACGATGTAGTGACCGTGGAAGGCGAAGGCCGTGTGGCCGCCGGAGGGGTTGTCGGATCGGATCTCGCCGATGCGGCCGTCCTCGATCACCAGCGTGCCGGCGGACAGGACGCGGTCGGGCAGCACCAGCGAGGCGCCCGACAGCACGATCATGGCAGCGCCGCAGTCACGAGGTGCGCGGCGCCGATCGCGGCGGCGTCGGCGCCCAGCGTGGCGGTCTCGATCTTCAGCGCGTCCATCATCACCTTCGGCAGGCGCCGGGCGATTTCGGTGCGGATTGGATCGATCAGCAGATCGGCGGCTGACGCCATGATGCCGCCGAGCACCAGCATCTCCGGATCGGCGATGACGACGAGGTTGGCCGCGGCCATGCCGAGGTATTTCGCGGTGTCGCGGACGACCGAAATCGACACGCCGTCGCCGTTGCGGGCCGCGTCGAGCACGTGCTGCGCGGTCATCGCCGAGAAATCGTCTTTGATGACGTCCTGGACGCGCGATCGATCGCCCGCCTTGATGCGCCAGATCATGCGGCGGACGATCCCGGCCGCGGCGACCTCGGCTTCGAGGCAGCCAATCTTCCTGTAGTCCTCGCGCTCCACCGGGTTGAGCGACAGCCATGCCATCAGGCCGGCGCGGCCGCGCGCGCCGGTCATCGCGGCGCCGTCGCGGACGATCCCGCCGGTGGTGTGCTGATCGACGGCGAAAAAGACGACGTCCTTCACGCCGCGGGCGGCGCCGACCCAGGCCTCGGCGGCGGCCGCGGCGGTGCCCGACAGCACCGCGCGGTTCGCGCTGACGGAGCCGCCGAACCGGAGCGCGAGCTGCGACACGACGGCCGCCGTCGACGCCGACTCGGGGTTTGCGACGGCCACGCCAATGACACCGGGAAGCGGCGCCGGCATCGCGCGCTGCACGTCGTCGAGCGCCTTTGCCGCCGCGGCGCCAAGATCCGCGCCTGCGTCAGCCGACGCACGCGCGAGCACCTGCCCCTGGTCGTCGACGCCGACGACGCAGACGCGCGCTTCGTCGAGCTCGACGCCGATCATTCGCGTCCCCAATCGCTGTTGACCTGGAGCTTCCGGCCGGCGAGCGGCAACGCGATCGGCGCGTCGGCGTCGTCGCCGTGAAACAGCGTTCGGTCGATGCGGTCGAGCAGCGTCGACAGCTGCCGTTCGTCCGGCGCGTGGATGACGAGGACGCCGCCGCTGGCGTCGAGCGGAAACCGGCGATCGTCGAGGTAGTCGCGATCGAGGGTCACCAGCGTGCGGCGCAGCTGCTGCGCCAGCGCATAGTGCTTGATGTCCGGGGCGCGGCGCAGATCGGGCTCTTCGAGGACGAACAGCACGTCCCAGCGCAGGCGGACGCGCATGTGCGCGACGATACCGGCCGGCACGTTGGCGTCGGCGTAGATTCGGGGCCGCGCCACGAGGCGCTCCGCGACCGGGCCGAGCTCCTCGGAAAGCGTCCCCATTCAGACTATTTTGCTTCAGTCAGCCGTTTGGCGTGCGCCGCTTTTGCTTCGCGCGTGAGGTTACCGACCAGCTCGTCGCGCTGGTGCACGAGTTCCTTACGCGGCCGGCGGCCGTTGGGCGAGCCGACGGCGTACTCGCAGAACAGCGGAAAGGCGATCGTCGAGTCGCAGTAGGCGACGACGGTATCCGGCAGGACGCCCGGATTTACCTTGCCCCAGCTGACGGCCTCGGCCGGCGTCGCGCCCGATAGCCCGCCCCAGACGACCGAGTCGGTCGTGATCTGGATGAAGTAGTCGTTGCCGCCCTTGGGAATCCCATAGACCTCCCAGAGCGTCGGCTGTGCCTGGAGATAAAAATTCTTCGGCGAACCGCCGCCGAGGATGACGCAGCCGTTCTGCTTGCCGGCCATCACGATCGCGCAGACCTCGTTGACGTCCTTGTTCGGATCGATCATGAAGGTGCCGCCGTTCATCAGCTCGTGATACGCGATGTTCATGCCGATCGAGCTGTCGCCCGGCGACGAGGTGTAGAGCGGCACGCCCGCTTTCGCCGCGGCGGCGACCACCGAGTAGTCGACGCAGGCCGGGTTCTTCTCGAGCAGGTCGAGTCCGAGCCGGTAGTGAAATTCCGACGTCGTGATCGCAGTGTCGAGGCCGGAGCGGACGATGAAGTCGCGGATGTACGAATCGGTTTCGAGCAGCACGGTCGCCGGAAACAGGACGTCGTAGATCCGGATGACGCCGTCTTCGAACAGCTCGACGTCGTTGACGAACGGCGAACCGCGGTGCAGCGTGAAGTTCAGGGCGTAGTGCAGGTCGTGATAGAGATTGGCGCCGGTCGAGATGATGAAGTCGACCAGACCGCGGTCCATCATTTCGATGACGCAGCCGCCGAGACCGGCGGGGGTCATCGCGCCGGCGATCGTCAGGCCGATGGTCGTGTCGTTCTCCGGCGCGAGCATCTTTTCCGAGAAGATCTGGCAGGCTTCCGACAAGCGCCCGGCGTTGAAGGCCTGGAACCCGTTGTCGATCAGATGGCGAACCTCGGGACTTCCCTGAGGCCGGTAGTTGGCGATCGGTTTGCCTGACAGCGACTTCTTCAGCGAATGCCCGGGCGTGCCCGGAGAGCGATACGGCAAGGTCTGCTCCTTATTGGTGTGCGAAATAGCTTAACATCTGCAATTGTGACAAGCGAGTCGGATTGGCTCTGGTGGGCGCTCGCGGCGGCCGCGGCCGTCGCCGTCATCGTGTTCGTCTGGGTCTGGCTCAAAGGGCGGCCGTTCGCCGAAGGGGACGTGTTCCGCGCCAGCCGCCTCAGCTCGGGCAACCATCTCTTCCCGACGCAGGTCCTGATCACGCAGACGGCGGTTGTCCAGTACACGCCGCGCTGGTTCGGGCGGCGCGAGGAAACGATCCACATGGCGCACATCGCGTCGGTCAAGATCGAGACCGGCATGCTGCTGTCCGACGTCTTCATCGAAACCAGCGGCGGCACCGACCCGATCGCGTGTCACGGCCACCGCAAGGCGGACGCCGGGCAGATGAAGGGCCTGATCGAGCGGTACCAGACGTCCTACTACCGGGGCGGCCCGCCGAACCCTGTCGGCCCGCCGCCGACCGGCCGATAACCTAACCGCCACATGGACGATCTGACCTTCAGCGCGCGGCGCGCGAGCGCCGCCGCCACGGCGAAAACGGACCCGGCGGATCTCGATCTCCGCTTCCGGTCGCTGGTGCAGTCGCCGCTGCGGGCGGGCCTGCTGCGCTATCTCAGCGCGCGCCCCGACGAAGCGTTCGACGTCGAATCGCTGATGCAGACGTTCGGCCGGCTCAAGCTCGATGTCGAGAACTGCGTGCGCGAGCTCGCCGACTTCGGGGTGGCGTCGATCATGCCCGGCAGCAACCCGCCCCGCTACATGGCGGAGCGTCCCGGCAACGAGGCGGTCGCCGAGCTGCTCGATCATTTCCTCGAGCGCCGCGCCGCGGTCAGCACCGAGGATCAGTCGCCGTCGGTGCAGCGATTCCGCGAAATGATCGGCCGCGACGAGAAAATGCTGATCGTGTTCGAGTGGATTCGGACGGCCGCGAAGTCAGACATCTCGGTGCTGATCCTCGGACCGACCGGATCGGGCAAGGAAGTCGTCGCCCGCATGATCCACGAGTTGAGCCGGCGCAGCGTCGCCAAATTCCAGGCGGTGAATTGCGCCGCGCTGCCCGATACGCTCTTCGAGTCGGAAATCTTCGGCTACGAGAAAGGCGCCTTTACCGGGGCGCACGATCGCAAGCCGGGACGCCTCGAGCTCGCCAACGAGGGCACGCTGTTCCTCGACGAGATCGGCGACATGTCGCTCATCGCCCAGGCCAAGCTGCTGCGCGTGCTCGAGGAGCGCCGCTTCGAGCGGCTCGGCGGCCACAAGTCGATCTCGGTCGATTTCCGGCTGATCTCGGCGACCAACCGCCCCCTCGAGCAGTTCGTGCGCGACACGCGGTTCCGCGAGGATTTGTACTACCGCGTGAATGCGTTCGCGATCCGGCTGCCGTCGCTGCGCGAGCGGCAGGTCGACATCCCGGTGCTGGCGCAGCGCTTCCTTGCACGGTATTGCGCCGCCCAGGGGCTGCCGCTCGACAGCAAAGGGTTCTCGAAAGAAGCGATCGACGCGCTGTGCGCCTACCAGTGGCCGGGCAACATCCGCGAGCTCGAAAGCACGGTGTCGCGCGCCGCGCTGTCGGCGCCCGGGCGGTCGATTCGCCCTTCGGACATCGAGTTCCTGCACGCGACGGCGCCGACGACGGCGGTCACCGGCGACCACCTGCCCTCCCTCGCCGAAGCCGAGCGCACGCACATCGTCCGCGTGCTGGAGGCGACCGACTGGAACAAGAAGGAGGCGGCGCGGGTCCTCGCCATCAGCCGGGGCACGCTGTACCGCAAGATCCTCGAGTATCAGCTCGAGCCCGAGCCGCGGCCGGCGGGCCGCAGAAGTCGTGAAACCGAGGCGTAATCCGGCGTCTTTCGCGGTATCATCCCGGCATCCACGGCTTCCCCCAGCCGGAGTGTTGTGAAGGATCTCCCCGTTGCGGCCCGCCTCTTTGTCGGTGCCGTGCTCGCCGCCGGCGCTCTCACGCTCGCCCTGTTCTGGCCGCGCGGGATCGCCCACCCGGTTCTGTTCCTGTTCCTGCTCGCGTGCTCGTCGCTCGCGTCGGCGCTGAAGGTCAGCCTGCCGCTGGCGTCAAGCGGATCGACGATGTCGGTGTCGTACGCGGTCGATTTCGCGGCGCTGCTGCTGCTCGGCGCGGACGAGACGATGCTGGTCGCGGCGGCGAGCGCCTTCAGCCAGTGCACGTTCCGGACGCAGACCCGATCGGCGCCGTATCGCACGTTATTCAGCATGGCGTCGCTGGTCATCACCGTGAAGGCGGCCGGCTGGGCGTACACGCTGCTCGGCGGCACCTTCGCGGTGCCGTTCACGCTGTTCTCGATCACCAAGCCGCTGGTCGGCGCGGCGACCACCTACTTCATCTTCAACACGCTGTTCGTCGCGACGGCGATCGGGCTGTCGACGCGCCAGGCGATTCCGCCGGTCTGGAACGAAAACTTCCTGTGGAGCGCCCCGAGCTATTTCGTCGGCGCGCTGGCGGCGGCGATCGCCGCAAGCGTGATCGATCGCAGCGGCTACTGGATGGCGTTGCTCGCCGCGGCGCCGCTGTATCTGACCTATCGCACCTACAAGGTCTACATGGGGCGGATTCAGGATCAGCAGCGGCACGTCGCGCAGGTCTCGGACCTGCACCTGGCGACGATTGAAGCGCTGGCGCTCGCGATCGACGCCAAGGATCAGACGGCGCAGAGCCACATCCGCCGCGTCCAGGTGTACGCCGCGGGGCTGGCGCGCGCGCTCGGCATGCCCGAGACCGAGATTCAGGGGGTCAAGACCGCGGCGCTGCTGCACGACATCGGCAAGCTGGCGGTGCCCGAACACATCCTCTCGAAGCCCGGACCGCTGACGCAGGAAGAGTTCCAGAAGATCCGGATCCATCCGCAGGTCGGCGCCGAGATCATCAGCGGGGTGCCGTTTCCATATCCGGTGGCGCCGCTGATCCTCAGCCACCACGAACGGTGGGACGGCAAGGGCTATCCCGCCGGGCTCAAGGGGGACGAGATTCCGCTCGGCGCGCGCATCCTGTCGGTGGTCGACTATTTCGACGCGCTGATGTCGGAGCGGCCGTACCACAAGGCGATGAGCCTCGACGCCGCGATCGGCCTGCTGCGCCAGGAAAGCGCCAAGGCGCTCGACCCGCGCGTGGTCCAGACCTTCATCGCCATGTATCCCACGCTCGCCGCCGACGCGGACGCGAGCGCGGAGCCGTCGCGCAAGCTGACGCGCGTGCCGACCCACGCGCCAACCGCCGCGCCCGCCGTGGGACTGGTCGACGAGACCTCGTCCGCCCGCACCAACGTCTTCCAGGACATCGCCCTCGCGCACCGCGAGATCTACGCGCTCTACGAGATCGCGCAGGCGATGGGCAGCAGCCTCGGCGTTTCCGACACGATGGCGCTGATTTCGTCCAAGTTGAGCAACATCGTGCCGTTCTCGTGCTGCGCGCTGTTCCTCTACAACGACGAAGCCGAGACGCTGCGCTGCCGGTTCGCCACCGGCGTCGAGGCCGAGACCATCCAGCAGCTGACGATCCGCAACGGCCACGGCCTGACCGGCTGGGTTGCGCGCAACCGCCGGCCGCTCGTCAACGCGCGGCCGAGCACTGATTTCGAGGCCGCCGGTTTCCCGGCCGATCGGACGTCGCTCCACTCGGCGCTCGTCTGTCCGCTGCTCTTCAACGAGCGGTTCATCGGGACGATCTCGGTGTATCACACCGAGCCGTCGATCTACACCGACGATCACCGCCGGCTGCTCGATCGCATCTCGGAGCAGGCGGCGGCGGTGATCTACAACTCGATCGTGTTCGAGCAGACACAGGAAGATTCGCTCACCGATCCGCTGACCGGGCTGCCGAACACCCGGTTCATGTTCATGCATCTGACGCGCGAGCTGGCGCGCGCCGATCGCCTCAAGTCCGAGGTCTCGCTGCTCGTCATGGACCTCGACAATTTCAAGGACATCAACGACACGTTCGGCCATCATGTCGGCGACCGCGCCCTGCGCGACGTCGCCGCTGTACTGCGGACCGGCATCCGGCCGTACGACATCTGCGTCCGCTACGCCGGCGACGAGTTCATCGTGGTGCTGTCTGGCTGCGGTGGTGAAGAAGCGGAGCGGAAACGCGTCGAGCTGCAGCGCGCGGTCGACGCGATGGAGTTCGAAGCGCGGCCCGGCAAGATGCTGCCGCTGGCGATCAGCATCGGCGCCGCGGTGTTCCCGCACGACGGCGACTCCTACGAAACGCTGCTCGCCAACGCCGACAGCCGCATGTACCGGGACAAGACACGCCGCAAACGCGAAGCCGCGGGCGCCAATCCCCACGCCGAGCACGCCCGGCCAACGCCTCCGGAAAGCCTCACCGACGTCGATCTCCGGCGCGCTGCCACCGGGGTGTTATGAAGTTAGAAGGAAGAAGTTAGACTAACTTCTAACTTTCGTCATCAACCCAGTCAGGGCTCGGTCCTGTCATACCCGTCCAGAAGACCGCGAGCCCTGAGGCGAAGATCACGACCGCCAGCCCTTCCATCCACCACGCAGTTGCGCGGCCGCTGAATTCGATCCATCCCGCCGGAACGGCGAGGGCCAGCCCGACGGTGATGGCGAGCGACCGGCGGCGGACGAGCCGGAGAAGCCAACCGCGAGCGCGACGCAGTGCCATCGTGAGATAGCATAATCCGCCGTGCTCACGCTTCCTATCCGCGAGGTGATCGTCGCGACGCCGCGCGCCCGCATCGTGCGGCTCGACCTGAACGGCCACGCGTTCGACTACGCCCCCGGGCAAGCGGTCGCGATCGGCAGCCACGGCCAGCAGAAGCGGCGGCCGTACTCCGTCGCGGCGGCGCCCGAGGACGCGAAGCGCGACGGCTGGATCGAGCTGCTCGTCGGCGTCAGCGCCGAAGGCGCCGCCGGACCGCACCTCGCTCTCGACGCCGGACAGCTGGTCGACGTCGACGGCCCGCTCGGCGCGTTCGTTTTTCCACCGGCGCCGGACGAGCGCCGCTTCGTCTTCATCGCCGGCGGCACCGGCATCGCGCCGCTGCGCGCGATGATGCGACGCGCGCTCCATCTGCCGCACCGCGACATCGGCCTGTTTTACAGCGTGCGCACGCCCGACGAGTTCGCCTACGAGGACGAGCTGCGCGGATTGGCGAGGGCGGGAGACATCGAGCTGCGCCAGACCGTGACGCGCGCCACCGACACCGACTGGACCGGCCCGCGCGGGCGCCTGAATCGGGACGCGCTCGCCGAGCTCGTCCACGATCCGGCGACGTTGTGTTTCATCTGCGGCCCCCCGGCGCTGGTCGACGATATGCCCCGGATATTGACCGAGCTGGGGATACCCCGACACCGGATCAAGATCGAGGAATGGTAATTAAGAATTCTTAATTCTTAATTCTTAATTCTAAGCACCACCCATGATGTGGAAGCCCGAGTCCACCATCAGGACTTCGCCGCTGATGCCGCGGGCGCCCTGGCCGAGCAGGAAGATCGCCGCGTCGGCCACTTCCGCGGTGTCGACGCCGCGCCGCAGCGGCGACTTTTCGCGGTACGCCTGCAGCATCGTCGAGATGCCGGTGATGCCGGCTGAGGCCAGCGTCTTGATGGCGCCGGCGGAGATCGCGTTGACGCGAATATTTTTGGGTCCGAGATCGGACGCCAGATAGCGCACCGCCGACTCGAGCGCGGCCTTGGCGACGCCCATCACGTTGTAGTTCGTGAAGACGCGATCGCTGCCGATGAAGGTCAGCGTCAGGATCGACCCGCCGCCGCGTTTTTCCATCAGCGGCGTGACCGCGCGCGACAGGCCAATCAGCGAGTAGGCGCTGACGTCGAGCGCAATCCGAAAGCTCTCGCGGGACGTTTCGGTGAACGGATTCTTGAGCGCGTCGGCCGGGGCGAAGGCGGCGCCGTGCAGCAGGAAGTCGAGGCCGCCGAACTCGCGATCGAGCGTGGCGCCGAGATCCGCGATCTGCCGATCGTCGGCAACGTCGCACGGCAACACCAGCGGGTTGTCGAGGGTCGCCGCCAGCTCGCGCACGTTCTCTTCGAGCCGCTCGCTGGGATACGTCAGCGCCAGCCGCGCGCCCGCGGCAGCCGCCGCCTGGGCGATGGCCCACGAGATCGATCGTTTGTTGGCGACGCCGACGATGAGGCCGTGCTTGCCGGAAAGATCGGTCATGGCTACAGGCTAACCGAAGGGCGGACGTGAGGGCTCAAGGCTGAGGGTTGGCGGTGTGGCCGGCTATCGTGAACGCTTCCGGCCCGGTCCGTTGCGGCGCATCTGCGCTCCGCCGGGTCCTTGAGGCGGACGACCGCCGTTCGACCGCATGCCACCGGCGCCGCGGGGGCCGCCGTGCATGTTCCCGCCGCCGCCACCGGAGCGGTTGCCCTGGAACTGCTGGCCTCCGCCGCCGCCTGGGCCGCCTCGCGGCGGGCGCGGGCCGCGGAACCGGTTGGCGCCGGGCCGTCCCGCAGGCTGGCGGATCGTGAACTCGGGAATCGCACGCGTCGGCGGCGGTGCGCCGTCGATTTTCGGCAGCGACGCGCGGATCAAGCGGCGGTGGATCGGTCCGTCTTCCTCGGCGCGGTTGCCGGCGTCATCGTCGGGCTCCGCTTCGGGGTCATCGGCGTCAGCTGCTATCGCCCGCTCGGGTTCGACCGGGTCGGCGACCGCAGCCAACGCGGGCGCCTGCGGCTCCATCGTCTCTTCGTCGTCGTGTTCGTCGACCTCTGGCACCGACGCGACCGCGCTGGCGGCGCCGTTCGCGGCGGGCGGCTCGTGCGCGACGCGCTTCGGACCGGTTGCCAGCACCTGCGCATAGAGCGCCGCCGGCGTCTCGCTCTTGCGCCGCTGGCGCGGGACCTTGGCGTGTTTGAACTCGTGATCGGCGTCGCAGGTCGTGCAGCGCACCTGTTTCACGTCGTCGCCGATCATCGCCACGATGACGTGGTTGGTCACGCGCCGCTCGCGCGGACAATAATCGTCCAGAATGTCACCAAGCCGAAGCTGGCGCTGTTGCATCAACGCTCCCGAAGATACCGCTGGCAGGGAATGAACTGCGAAAGGCAACTCATATTAGCAGAGGTCGCCAAGGCCGTCCAGCC
This sequence comes from Acidobacteriota bacterium, assembly GCA_025463215.1. Taxonomy (GTDB): domain Bacteria; phylum Acidobacteriota; class Vicinamibacteria; order Vicinamibacterales; family CAVVIG01; genus CAVQFC01. The sequence continues at coordinate 14,134 of JAOBWF010000191.1, forward strand.
AGCGCCGCACGTCGGCCAAACGGGCGCGGACCGCGTCCGGCGCGGTCGACTGCGGCGTCCGCTTGGCTTGAACTGATACGGCCGGCGTCACGCGCGCGATGACGTCCGCCTCGCACAGCTCGCTGGCCGCGCGCCACTCGGCGAGCGACAGCGTCTCGAAGTCGCGCTTCTCCGCAATCAGCTTGCGGACGAGCGCCCCGACCACTTCGTGCGCGCGCCGGAACGGCATCCCTTTTCCCACCAGATAGTCCGCGACGTCAGTCGCGAGGAGCAAGCCGGATGCCGCAGCCGTCGTGCGCTCGGCGTTCAGGGTCAGGCCGCGGGCGACCGATCGGACGACGGCGAGACAGCCCGACAGCGTATCCTCGGCGCCGAACACCGCCTCCTTGTCCTCCTGCAGATCCTTGTTGTAGCCGGTCGGCAGCCCCTTGATGGTCGTCAGCATGCCCACGAGGTGGCCGATTGCGCGCCCCGACTTGCCGCGCACCAGTTCCAGCGGATCCGGATTCTTCTTCTGCGGCATCATGCTGCTGCCGGTGCTGAGCGCGTCGGACAACTCGAAAAAGCGGTGCTCGTCGCCGCAGAAGATGATCAGGTCTTCGGCCAGCCGGCTCAGGTGCACCATCGTCAACGCGCACGCGTAGAGAAAGGTCGCGGCGAAATCGCGATCCGACGAGGCGTCCATGCTGTTGTCGACGATCCGCGAGAAGCCGAGATCCGCGGCGAGCGCGTCGACGTCGACGCTGTACGCGGTACCCGCAATCGCGCCGCTGCCGAGCGGCAGCGCGTCGGCCTCGTCGCGCGCCCCCGCGAGGCGCGCGAAATCGCGCCGCAGCGGCGCGGCGTGCGACAGGAAGAAATGCGCGACCAGCACGGGCTGCGCGGGGCGGAAATGCGTGAACGACGGCATCAGCGCGTCGCCCGCCGAGGCCGCCTGCGCCGCAAGCGCGTCGACGACCGCGGCAACGGCGCGCTGCAGCAGCGGAATCCGCCGCCGCAGGTAGAGGCGGAGATCGAGCGAGACCTGTTCGTTGCGCGATCGGCCGGTGTGCAGCCGGCGGCCGGCGTCGCCGACGCGCTCGACCAGCAGACGCTCGACGAAGCTGTGGACATCCTCGTCGTCGCCCGCGACGAACCCGGCGTTCGTTCGGGCCTCCTCCCGGAGCGACGCGAGCGTCTGCTCCAGCTGCGCCGCCTCGTCCGGCGTCAGCACGCCCGTCTTACGCAGCGCGCGCGCCCACGCCGCACTGCCGGTCACATCGTCTTCGAACAGGCGGCGATCGAAACGGAAGGAGGCGCCGAAGTCGAACGCCGCCGCATCGGGGGCCGTGTCGAAACGGCCGGACCAGAGATTAGTCATCAGTCTTCAGTCGTTAATCGTTAGTCGTGCGCTTTTGCGAGGACGATGGTTTTTGGCGTGGGCGCGATCTGCACTTCGCCGACGGCACAGGCGCCCTGGAACAGCGTCAGGCGGGCGACGCCGGATACCCGTTGTTGAACCGAATCGGCGGCGCTGTCGAGCGTCTGCCTTGCCGGCGTAAACCAGTGGCCGTCGCGCAGCAGCCGCAGGTACGCCCCGGCGATACGCGGCGACGAGAACTCGCCCGGGCTCGAAATCGCCGCACGCTCGAGCGCATCGTGCGCCGTATGCAGCGCCGCCAGGCTGCTGACCTCGTGCGCGCCGGCGATGATGGCGAGGCTGCCCATCAGATCGAGCAGCGGCATGGTGACGCCGTTCACCCCGACCGGGGCGCCGTGCTCGAACGCGATGTCCACCGACGCCGGCTCACCCGAGCGCGCCAGGACGCTGCGCGGCGCCGATGCGCGGTCGCCGAGGCCGCTGAACTCGACCGGCAGCGTGACGTTGCGCTCACGCGCGTAGTCGAGCTGCTGATCCTGGGTCATCTGCCACTCGCCCGCCGGCGCACGCACCGTCATCGTCGGATCGAGCGCGCGGATCGTGCGATCGAGCGGCGACGCGCCGCCCGCGGGATCGCCGTGCGCCACGATCGTCGCCTGCTCGATGTTGGCGATTTCGACGACCTTCTGCGCGATCAGCGGATGCGCCAGCGACGCCGCCACCGGCGAGAGGTCGCCGAGGATCCCCGTCTTCAGGGCACGGACGATGTAGTCGCGCGCGAACGCGTCGCGGGCGTCGACGACGTGCGCGCGCAGCGCGCCGGTAGCGAGGGCGCGGTCGCGGATCTCCTCGAGCACCTCCTTACCCTGGCCGAGGTCGACGGTCACGGCGATGATCTCGGCGCCGTGCCGTTCAGCCAGCCAGGGAATGGCGATCGAGGTTTCCAGCCCGC
>JAOBWF010000210.1 GCA_025463215.1 Acidobacteriota bacterium
TACCGTCCGTAGAAGCCTTTCAGCACCGTCTTCCCTTTGCCCGACAGGTCGTAGGTGAAGCCGAGGCGCGGCGCGGCGTTGGTATTCTTCAACAAGGTCGCCCCGGTGACCGTCGTCGATGCCGGGAAAATCCGCGTGCCGTCCGGCAGCACGTCGCTGATCAGCGGTTTGCGCAAACCGTCGGTGTACGACACGTTCTGGTGGTCGATGCGCAAGCCGGCGGTGATCGTCAGGCGGCTGTTCGGCGCCCAGCGGTCCTGGAGGTACCCCGCATATTTCTGGTCGAGATTCGCGGAGGTGATCCAGCCGGTGCCGAAGTCCGCATTGGCGCCGACGTCGGCGAACCGGATCCGATCCGGGGCGGCGCCGGGCGTCGGCGCGGAGTAGCGAATCGGCCCCGAGTTGCCGTTGTGCCCCAGCTGGTAGTAATCGTGGCGGAACTCGAACCCGAACGTGAAGTCGTGACTGCCCTTCTTCTCGGGCAGATAGTAGGTGAGCTGCGCCTTCGCCTGCGGGTTGTTCCGGACGGAGTTGAACGCGTTCCACCCCGCGCCGGCGATCGCGCCGGTCGAGCGGTAGACGAACGGCGGGTTGGTCGCGGCCGACACTTGCGGCACCATCGGCCAGAGCGAGTGGTAGTTGCCGACGGTCACGTCGAAGAACGTGCGGCTGGAGAACACTCGCTGCCACTCACCTTTGTAGGTGTAGGTGAGGCTGTCCTGCGCCAGGACAGATTCGGCGGGCACCAGCGTGGACAGGTTGCGCTTGGGCTTCTCTTTCCGGCCGCGCTGAACGTAGCCAATCACGGTGTCGCCTGCCGACGGCTTGTAGGTGCCCTTGCCGGTGTAGTTGTGGAACAGACCGATATCGGTCGCGACGTTCTGCGGAACGCCGGACACCGCCTTGTCGATTTTGAAGGTATTGGCGGCGACGTAGAACCACGCCTTCTCGCGCTTGATCGGACCGCCAAGATCCGCGTGGCCCTCATAGAACAGGAGGTTCGGGTTGCCGGTGAAGCCGCGCGCGCGGAGCGCGTCGGTGTTGTTGTCGCCGACCCAGCTCCCGCTCTCGTAGGTGAAGTTTTCGAGGCCTTTGAACTGATTGCCGCCGCTCTTGATCGTCGACACCACGGCAGCGCCGCCGGAGTTCATCTCCACGTCGCTGCCGAGCGCGCTGATCGAGACTTCCTCGTTCGAGTAGTAGTCCTCGTAGTAGCCGGTGCCGCCGACGCCTTCGGTGTGATCCACGCCATCGGTCACGATGCGCGACTGATTCTGGATGCCGAAGACTTCGTAGCCGGACTGCTGGCTCTTGTGGCTGCCGCCGACGTCGAACCCCTGCATCCGGACGCCGGGCGCTTCCGACAAGGCGCCCCACGCGTCGGTCGAGTTCGGCACCGCGGTCAACGCCTCACCTTTCAGATCGGTTCCCACTTTGGTCGTCGTCACGTCCACCACGGGAGAAGCGCCGGTCACGGTGACGCTCTCGCTCACGCCCGACAACTGCAATTGCACATCGGCCGGGATCGTCTGCCCGGTGATGATGTTGATGTTCTCGCGGATGACCCGCTGGAACCCCGCTAGCTCGAACGTGACTTTGTAGGTGCCGCTGGGGAGGGACGGAAACAGGAACCGGCCATTCGCCTCCGAGACGGTGCTCTGCGCGCCAATGAGCGCAGGCGAAGTGACACTGACGGTGACGCCCGGCAACACCGCGCCTTGCGCGTCGGAAACGGTGCCCGTCAGTCGGCCTTGTCCGATCTGCGCAGCGACCGGAAATGACATAGCCATGGTAACGACGACCGCGACTAGCAACGCTGCCAATGTTTTCATGCGGCTACCTCCGGACGGTGTTCGAATACGGTGAATGGCGCCCATGCTAACGGAGCCGCCCGCAGACTAACAGAGACAAATATGTCGAACCGCAACAAAACCGCACATTCTACGGAATATTGGTCTGAATAGTTCCTTTATGGTTTCGGGCCGATAATCGCGCCCAGTTGCCGTTGCCTGAGGAGCGCGTTGAACGTTGCCAGCGGCCGAGCCACCACCCCGTCCAATTGCTCGCGGTCATGCGCGACCTCCTGCGACAGCTTAGCGTCTACCTGCGTCTGGGACTCGGTCGGCGAGAAATCGGCGTACGACACGACGTCGGCGAGGTGGGTCAGCTTGTCGATCATCTGGCTCGGAGTCCGCAGGAAGTCCTGGCCGCGGCCGGTCGCGGTCAGATTGAGCCACCGGGACTCCAGATCGACGATCTCTTTTTCGAGCTGGTCCGCGGCCGCGATTGCCTCGGCCGCGCCCGCGTCGCCCTTCGTCATCGCGCGCCACGCCACGAGCTGCGCCCGAATCGACTCGGCAGTGTTGATCATCTTCGCGATCGCGCTGGCGTTCCGCCGAACCGACAGCATCACCTTGGTCTGCGCCGCAATGTCCTCGTCGGATCCCGCGGTGTTCGGATCCTTGCGCACGCTCAGCAGCGCGGTGCGTTCGAGATCATCGGCGACAAGCTTCACGGTGTATGTGCCGGGCGGCACGAGCACCGACACCGCCGCCGCTGTCGGAAACTTGCGCGTCCCGTCTGGACCGAGCGCGTACTCCGCTGCGTAAAGCGGTTTCGTGCGCAAGAAGATCTCATCGCTCGGATCCATTCGCAGATCCCACCAGACGCGGTTGAGGCCGGCGACCGCGTCCTTCCCCACCTCGAGGGTGCGGACGACGGCGCCGTCGGGACCGGAGATGACGATCTTCGTCTTCGCGCGCGCCGCCTCGATTGGCGCGCTCTTGAGCGAGAACGTAATCGCCGCGCCGTACGGCGGATTGCGTCCCTCGGTGGCATCGTCGGGCATCATCATCGGGTCGGTGATCGGCTTGAAGCGATACGCCGGCCGCGGCTCGAACAGGTGCGCGCGCTCGGTGAGCGCCTCGGGCGTCATCGCGCGCAGCGGCGTGATGTCGTCGAGAATCCAGAACCCGCGGCCGTAGGTGGCGACGACGAGATCGTTGAAGTGCTCCTGCACCGTCAGCCAGTGCACCGGCGCGTGCGGCAGACCCGACTGCAGCGCCTGCCAGCGCTGACCATCGTCGAGCGAAAAATACAGCGCATTCTCCGTCCCCAGATACAGCATGCCGCGTCGGACCGGATCCTCGCGGACGCAGTGCGCGTAGCTGTGCAGGCTTTTCGGAATATCGCCGGCCACCGAGCGCCACGTCCGGCCGTAGTCGGCGGTCTTGAAGATGAACGGATCCCGGTTGTTGACCTGATGCAAGTCGAAGGTGACGTACGCGGTCCCGTTGTCGAAGCGCGAAGGCTCGATGTTGCTCACCGTCCCGAGCGGCGGCAGTCCGGGAATGTTCGCCGTGACGTTCGTCCATCGGCCGCCGGCATCGCGGCTGATCTGAAGCTGGCCATCGTTGGTGCCGGCCCAGACGACGCCCTTCTCGCGCGGCGACTCGGCGATCGCAAACACCACCCCGGCGTACTCGACGCCGACGTTGTCCGGCGTCAATCCGCCCGAGCGCTGCTGGTGGCTGCGATCGTTGAGAGTCAGATCCGGACTGATTGCCTGCCATGTCTGACCCGCGTCGGTGGTGCGATGCACGAACTGCGAGCCGGCGTACACGGTGTTGTGATCGTGGGGCGAGATCGCCACTGGAAACGTCCAGTTGAAGCGGTACTTCAGTTCGCCCGCGGCCGTGCCGACCGTGGTCTCCGGCCAGATCTCGACCTCGCGCGCCTGTCGGGTGCGCTCGTCGAAGCGTTCGACAGTGCCTCCGAGGCTGCCGAACCCGGTGCCGCTCGCCCACACGATGTTGCTGTCGACCGGATCGGGAATCGCCCAGCCGCTTTCCCCGCCGGCCACCGAGTGCCACATCCCGCGTGGAATCGGTCCCGACACATCCTCCTCCGACTGCTTCGCGAGCCGGCTATTACTCGGGCCTCGGGTCGACGGACCGTCCTGCCGATTACCGTAAACGTTGTACGGGATCTGGTTGTCCACCGCGACGTGATACATCTGGGCGACCGGCAGTTGAACCTGCCGCCAGCTCCGCCCGCGGTTGACCGAGAAGCTCAGGCCGTCGTCATGCGCCACGACGAAGCGGTCGCCGTTCGTCGGATCGATCCACATGTCGTGATTGTCGCCGGTGGGCGCGACCCGTCCCGAGAGCTCAACGCTCGTCCTGCCGCCGTCCAGGGTCTTGGTGAATTCGGCGGAAAGGAAGTAGGCCTCGTTTTCGTTGTCCGGCTCGATCGCGAAGCGCGTGTAGTAGTGTGTGCGGCCGCGCAGGCGCCGATCCGAGCTGATCAATTCCCACTGCTCGCCGCCGTCGTCGCTGCGCCATAGCGATCCGCTTTGCGTCGGCGTGCCGTCGGCCGCCGGCAGCCCGTCGCCGGTTTCGATCAGCGCATACACCCGTCGGGAGTTGCCTGGCGCGACCTGCGCCGAAATCTTGCCGAGGGGCGCGTGCGGCAGGCCATGGCCGGTGAGGCGCTGCCATGTCAGCCCGCCGTCGACCGATTTGAACAGGCCGCTGCCAGGCCCGCCGCTGTTGCGGCCCCACGTGTGGATTTCGATCTGCCACATGCCCGCAAACAGCACGCGCGAATTGTGCGGATCGATGGCGATGTCCGAACAGCCGGTGTTCTCGTCCACGAACAACGTGTGCTGCCAGGTCTGACCGCCGTCGGCGGTGCGGTATACACCGCGCTCCTGCTGCGGCCCATAGGCATGCCCGAGGGCGCACGCCAGCGCGACGTCGGCATTCGCGGGGTCGACAACCACCCGGCCGATCCGTCCGGTCTGTTCGAGGCCCTTGTGCACCCAGGTTCTGCCCGCGTCGGTCGAACGGTAGATGCCGTTGCCGATCGAGATGTTGCTGCGGATGAACGCCTCGCCGGTTCCTGCCCAGATGACGTTCGGATCGGAAGGCGCCACCGCGAGCGACCCGATCGACGACACCGACTGATCGTCGAAGATTGCGTCCCAGTGGGCGCCGTTGTCGGACGTCTTGAAAATGCCGCCTGACGCGGCGCCAACGTAATAGACATTCGGGTCGCGCGGCACGCCGGTCACCGCGATGACACGGTTACCGACCGGACCGATGTACCGGAACTTGAGCGGCGCGTATATATCCGGTGTCTGGGCGCGAAGCACCGTGATCCCGCAAAGACCGAACAGCAGAACGGCGACGAAACGGCGGCGGATCACCATCGACACTCCTAAATTGACGCAAATGGACGCAACCGCGGGCACGCTACCACATTGACAGCCGTCCCGCGCTTCCGTATAACCGCCGCGTGTGCGTCGTCCGCGAACACCGGTTGGCAATCGCCGCCCTGGCATGTCTGCTCGTGCTCGTCTGGTCGCAACTCGCCCGAACGGCGCAACCGTCTCCGGCCGCGGCGTCGGCGTACGTCGGCGCGCAGGCGTGTGCCCGCTGTCACGGCGACGTCCATGAGACGTGGCGGAGCGGCCGGCACAGCCGCATGCTGCAACCGGCGACTTCGTCTGCGGTGATCGGCGACTTTTCCAGGACCTCCGTCGTTCTGCACGGGAATCGCTTCGAACTGCGGTCGGCGAATGGCGAATTCTTCATCGCCGAGTCATTTCTGACCGGCAGGCGGCAGGAACACCGCGTCGAGTACACGCTCGGCAGCCGGCGCGTCCAGCATTACCTCGCGACAATCGACAAGGGACGCATCGTCGTCCTGCCGCCGAGTTGGGACGTCCAGCGACAGGCGTGGTTCGACAACATGGACATCGTCCGGCCCGGGCAGACCGCCGGCACGCCCGTTCAGCAATGGAACAAGGACTGCGTCGGCTGTCATGTCAGCGGCGAGGAAAAGAACTATCGCCCCGAGTCGCAGGAGTATCGGACGCAATGGACCGACTTTGGCACCTCGTGCGAGCGCTGCCACGGTCCGGGCAGCGCCCACGTCGACGCGTATGTGCGATCGCGAGCCACGCGTCCAGCCGGCGAACGGCTGATTGTCAAACCGACGCGACTGGATCCGACGATCAGCAGCATGATCTGTGCGCAGTGCCACTCCCTGCGCAACGTCATCAATCCTGGTTACAAGGCCGGCGACGATTATTTCGACTTCTTCATGCCGCGCCTCGAGTACGACCCGGGCACAGACCGCGAGCTGCCGTATTGGCCCGACGGGCGGCCGCGCCGTTTTTCGAACGACGCGATCGGGTTGTGGCAGAGCGCCTGCTATCGCCAGGGCGGCGCGACCTGCACCACCTGCCATGAGACGCCGCACGAGCCGAACGTCGATCGCCATCCGCAGCTCGGGTCAGGGAACAATGCGCTGTGCTCGCAATGCCATCGCGCGATCGGTCAACAGCTCAGCGCCCACACGCGCCACACCGCGGACAGCGTCGGCAGCGCGTGCGTCGAATGCCACATGCCGAAGACCGTGATCAGCCTCAACGCGACGATGCGGGATCACACGATCAGTGTGCCGGCGCCCGAGAACACCGTCACGTTTGGGATTCCGAACGCGTGCACCGCCTGCCACACCGATCGGAAGCCGGCGTGGGCTGTCGACGTACTCAAGACATGGTGGCCCAACGGCAAACGCGCACGCCTGGTCAACCGGGCGCAGGCCTTTTCCGCGGCCCGCCAGCATGCGCCATCGGCGCTCGAGCCATTGCTCGGCATCGCCGCCGATGTCGGCGGAGGGCCGCTGATCCAGGCCACCGCCGTCGGCTACCTACGCTTCTATCGTCAACCCGAAGCGCAGACGGCGCTCCTCGTTGCCGCGCAAGCCGCCGATCCGGCGCTTCGTGCCGCCGCGATTGCGAGCCTCGGCGACGCCGGCGGCGGCGGCAGCCCTGGAGCGGTGCGGTCGGCGCTCGTCGCGGCGCTTTCCGATCGACACCGCGCGGTGCGAATTGCGGCGCTGGTGTCGCTGATCAACGCCCGCGGCAGTGCGCTCGCGCCTGCGGACGCCGACCGGCTGCAGTCGGTCGGGCGAGAGTTCGCGGCGCTCTTGCCCTTGTATGCAGACGATCCAGGCTTCGATCGCGACCTCGGCCTGGTCCACTTTGTCGGCGCAGATTTCGACCGCGCCGCGGAGATGCTGCAACTCGCCTTTCGACTCGATCCACGCGGACCGTCGACCGGGTTCCTTCTCGCCCTCGCTCGCCTCGGCCAAGGACGCATAAGCGAGGCGCGAGCGCTGCTCGAACAGGTGCCGGCGTCCGATCCGTCCTACGCACCGGCGCAGAAGCGGCTCAAGCAGCTGATTCGCCCTTGATGCGGCCGATCGCGATCACGAACCAGCCGCCGCGTCGAGGACGACACAGGTGTCCAACGGATTCACGACGATGATCCGATTGTGAATCTCGATGCCGGCTCGATACTCTACTCAAATGACCGAGGCTCACCGCCGCCATCTCAGTCTCGGCCGACGCGTCGCCATCCGTACCCTGACCAGTTACCTGATCACATTCGCGATTCTGCGGGTCATCACAGCGATCATCCAGTACAACGTCTTTCCGAATGGTCCGTTCCACTTCGTGATGACGAAGAGCGGACTGCATATCCATCATCTCTTTTGGGGCATCCTGCTGCTCATGGCCACCGGCTTTGCGGCGTTGGCGACCCGGGCCCCCGAGTGGCATCTCCGCATCGCGATCGTGTTCGGCGTTGCCCTCGGCCTCACGCTCGACGAGTTCGCCATGTGGTTGCGGCTCGCGGACGTGTACTGGACGCCGCAAGGCATCGAGAGCCTGAAGGCCGGTGCCGTCGTCGCCGCCCTGCTTGCGCTCTACGGATTCGGGCAACCTCTCTGGCACGCCATCGTCAAGGATCTGTTCGCGAACAAGTGACCGCTCGCTCAGAACTCCTGTTCTGGATCATCGGGTTAAGAATGTGAAGGCGGTGGTGCTCGGCACCCTCGCTGTCGCGCTGCTCACGAGCTGTCATTCCGATCCCGTGGTGCTTGCGTCCGGCTCGCTCTCGCGATCCGTCTACCGCTGACCTCCCGGCTCCTCGACCGCGCAGTCCCGTTCTGCCCCCAGGGGACGCATCGTGCTCGCCGCCAAGGCGCGGATCGCGGCATTGCGCTTGCCCCCTCCCGGATCGGAAGGTTGTGAACGGTGAATTATCAATGAATCGCGCCACTTGTGACCCGCGCCCGGCCCCGACGCGGTGATGTCCATGTCCCACTACGAAGATTTAACGGTCCTCATCTGTACCTGGAATCGCGCGGCGTTGCTCGGCGAGACCCTCGACTCGATCGCCCGCGTCACCGCGCCCGACGGGCTGCACTGGGACGTGCTGGTCGTCGACAACAATTCGACCGACGCCACCGCGGCCCTGGTGCGGTCGCGATCGGCGGACTTCCCCGTCGCGCTCCGCTACGCGTTCGAACCGCGCCAGGGCAAGTCGTGCGCGATGAACACCGGGCTGCACGCATCGCACGCCCCGCTCATCGCCTTCGCCGACGACGACATCAACGTCAGCCCCGAGTGGCTGGCCGCGATCGCCGGCGCCTTCCGCGATCACCCGGACATGGCCTACCTCGGCGGCCGCGTCGATCCGATTTGGGAGGCGCCCTGTCCCAGCTGGTTCCCGTCGACCGGCAAGACGCTCTGGGGGACGCTGGCGATTCTCGACTACGGCGACGAGCCGTTCGTGTTCGAGGAGCGGCGCAAGATTCCGCTCGGCGCCAACTTCGCGATCCGGCGGTCGCTGTGCGAACGCATCGGCGGCTT
>JAOBWF010000212.1 GCA_025463215.1 Acidobacteriota bacterium
TGGACCGGTCGATCGAAGGTCTGGGCCGCGTGCGCGAATCCATGGCTCAGTCGGCGTCTGTCGTGAAGGTGGTGGGCAAGCGCGCCGGAGACATCACCACCATCGTCGATACGATCAACCTGATCGCCGAGCGCACGAACCTGCTGTCGCTCAACGCCTCCATCGAGGCGGCGCGCGCCGGCGAGGCAGGCCGCGGCTTCGCCGTGGTCGCCGAGGAGATTCGCAATCTTGCCGACCGCTCGGCGAAGGCGACGGCGGACATCGCCGGCATCATCCGGGCGCTGCAGGAAGTGGCGCAGGAGGCGGTGATGGCGTCCAACGACGGCCTGCGCGTCGCGGACGACAGCAACACGCTGGCCGAGTCGGGCGCGGCGGGCCTGAAGAAGATCCTCGCCGGCGTCGGCGAACTGACCGGCGTGGTCGGCGAGATCGCGCGCGCGACCGACGAGCAGCGCTCGGCGGCGCAGGCGATGGTCACGTCGGTGTCGGCGACGGCGGAACAGGCGCGGCTGGTCGCCACCGCCACCGCCGAACAGTCCGGTGCGGCCAACAACATCGTCCAGGCGACGGCGCAGATGCGGCGGATCGCGCAGGAAGTCGGCAAGGCGATCGGCGAGCAGGGCAGCGCGGCACGCGACATCATCAAGGCGGCGCAGGCGACGACCAAGACCGCGGCGCAGGTCCGCAAGGCCTCGGGGGAGCAGGCGATGTCTGCCGGCCAGATCACGCAGGCCGCCGATTCGATGCGGCGCGGCGCGGCGAGCACGTCGCGGGCCCTCGCCGAACAGGCGACCGCCGCGGATCAGATCGTGACCGCGACCGGGTCGCTGAACGGGCTGATTGCGAACGTCAACCAGGCGATGAGCGAGCAGGCCACCGCCGCGGCGGAGGTCAGCACCGCGGTCAACAGCATGCGCCGCGAGACGGACCAGGCCTCGCGCACGCTCGGCGAGCAGTCGCGCGGCTTGAAGGACATGGTGACCGCGACGCAGAGCACCGCCAAGCAGATGAAGCTGATCACCCACGCGAACCGCGACCACTCCGCTGTCGCGGTACGCCTGCTCGATCAATTGCGCGACGTCCGCCACATCACCGATCGAAACGCGCGTGAGGTCAAGGAGACCCGCGGCGGGGCTGCTGATCTGCTCAAGCACGCCGCCGAACTCGCGGGCATCGTCGAGCGCGGCGCGCGCAAGGGCACGAACGGGCGGGGATGAGCGCCGAGCCGTCCGCCGCCGACCCGCACGGTCCTGACGGGCCGGCGCGCCGCATCGGGATCCTGACGACCGACGTCGACCTGGTCATCAGCAGCTGGGACGCCGCGCTCGCGGCGATGACCGGCATCGCGCCGGCGGACGCGATCGCGCGTCCGCTGACGGCGGTCGTTCCCGACCTCGAGGCGCGCGGTCTCCTGCGCGTCGTCCGGGAGACGCTGGTCACCGGCGCGCCGAAGGTGCTCGCGCCGGCATTCCATCAATATTTCGTGCCGGCGGTGCCCTCGCCGCCGTCGGCGCGCTACGACCACATGCAGCAGCGCGTCGCGCTCGCCGCGCTCGTCGACGGCGGTCGTCCGGTCGGCGTGGTCATCACGATCGAAGACGTCACCGAGCGCCTCGACATCGAGCATCAGCTGGCGACCGAGCTGCGGGACGCCGACGCGAGCGCCAGGCTGCGCGCGATCGAGCGGCTCGCCGCGCTCAACCCGGTCGAGGGCCTCGGCCCGCTGCCGTCGGCGCTCGCGGACGACGACTGGCAGGTGCGGCGGTCGGCGGTACACGCGCTCGCCGGACGCCGCGATTCCGGGCTGGTCGAGGCGCTGGTGTCGGCGCTGCGCGAGGGGCACCGCAACTTCAGTGTGCTGAGCAGCGCGCTGCAGCTGCTGTCGGTCACCGGCCTCGATCTCACGACCTCGCTGGTCGAGCTGCTGCAGCACCCCGACGCCGATTTGCGGATCCAGGCGGCGCTGGCGTTGGGCACGCAGCCGCGCCCGGAGGCGGTCGACGCGCTGCTCGCGGCGCTGGCCGACGAGGACATGAACGTCAGGTTCCACGTCATCGAGGCGCTCGGCAAGCTAGCGCCGTCGGCGGCGGTCGAACCGCTGGCGGCGATCGCCGAATCGCACGATTTCTTTCTCGCGTTTCCGGCGCTCGACGCGCTGTCGCGCATCAACGACGCCAGCGTCGCGCCGCGACTGCTGCCGCTGCTCGCCGACGAACTGGTCGGCGATCAGGCGGCGGAAGCGCTCGGCCAGATCGGCGACGAGGAGGCGGTGATGCCGCTGGTCGCCGCGCTCGATCGTCCGCACAGCTCACCGGCGAGCATCGTCGACGCGCTGACCGCCATCCACCGGCGCTACAGCGAGCTGTTCGCCGGCGGCGGCCAGTACATCGAGGATCTGGTCCGCGGCGGCATCTCGCCGTCCGGCGCGCAGCGCGTGATCGTCGCGGCGAGCCGCGCCGGCGGATCCTCGCTGCGCCAGTTCGTCACGCTGCTGGGCTGGCTGCGCGGCGTCGAGGTGGAGCGCGCGCTCGCGCACATGGTGGGGACGCCGGGCGTCCAGAGCGAGCTGCTCGAAGCGGTGGTCCGCTTCGGCGCGCCGATGGTCGAACGGTTGATCGATCAGCTGGGTAACGACGAGGGGACCTCCCGGCGCGCCGCCGCGCTCGCGCTCGGCCGGATCGGCGACGCACGCGCGGTCGAGCCGCTGATCGCACTGCTCGGGGAGGACGACCGCGAACTGGTGACGGTTGCCGCCGGCGCGCTGGCGCGGCTCGGCGATCGCCGCGCGTTCGAACCGCTGCTGGCGCTGATCGGCGACGGTGATCTCGGCGTCCGGCAGGCGGCCATCGGCGCGTTGAACTCGATCGGCCATCCGGATATGGGCACGCGGGTGCGGGCGCTGCTGGACGCCGGCGATTCCCGCGTCCGCGAGTCGGCGGTGAAGATCGCCGGCTACTTCGGCTACGCCTCGTGCGCCGACGCGATGTTCGATCGCTGCCGCGACACCGACGAAACCGTGCGCGCCGCGGCGCTCGAGCACGTCGCCTATCTCGACGACCCGCGCACGGCCCGGACGCTGATCGCGGCGCTGGCAATCGACACGCCGCGGGCGCGAGCCGCCGCGGCGCAGGCGCTCGCGCACACCGCCGGCCCCGAGACGCTCGACGCGCTGCGCCACGCGATTGGCGATCCGGATCCGTGGGTCCGCTATTTCACCGCCACCAGCCTCGGCCGGCTCGCGGATCGCACCTCGCTGCCGCGGCTCGAGCAGATGGCGGCCGACGATGGCGCGCAGCAGGTGCGGATTGCGGCCATCGGCGCGATCGGCGACATCGGGATCGCGAACGACGCCGCGGTGGTGCCGATGCTCGCCGGGATCAGCGGCGGCGCGGACGACGAGCTCGCGGCCGCGGCGCTGCGCGCGCTCGGCTCGGTCGACGCCGCATCGGCCGTTGAGCCGTTACGCGCCGCCCTGGCGTCGCCGCAGGCGGTCCGGCGCGCCGCCGCCGCGGAGGCGATGGCGCGACGGGGCGGGGCCGCCGTGATCGAGCTGCTGCGATGGACCGCCGCCGGCGATGCGGACGCGGCGGTCGTG